>JBJTJV010000116.1:0-8461 GCA_046352645.1 Chloroflexota bacterium
CGGCCGGGCTGCTCGCGGGCGCGGGGACGGCGCTCGTCCACGGGGCCGGGGTCGGGGTCGCGGGGAGCCTGACGAACCTCCACATCCTCCTCGCCGCGGGCGCGACGGTGGTGACGGTCACCGCGTGGCTCGGCCGTCGTCCCGGTCTCGCGGACCTCCTGCTCGTGGCGCTCGCGGCGCTGAGCTCCCCGTACGGCCCCGTC
This sequence comes from Chloroflexota bacterium, assembly GCA_046352645.1. GTDB lineage: Bacteria > Chloroflexota > Limnocylindria > Limnocylindrales > CSP1-4 > JAFMJV01. The sequence continues at coordinate 204 of JBJTJV010000116.1, forward strand.
CTGCCGCTCCTCGCGGTCGGCGGCATCCTGCGCCGGACGTCCCGTGCGCGCTCGCTCCTCGTGGTCGCCACCGTCGCCACCGTGCTCCAGGCGATCGTCGTCGTGACCGCGGTCCGCGTCCCGCCGTTCGACGATCCGGTCACGCTGCCGGGCCTCTGGGCGTGGGCGATCGATGCCGTCCGCTTCGGCTGGTACGGGCCGGCGCCGTGGTCGTGGAAGATCGTGCCGATCGGGCTCGCGATGCTCCTCGTGGCCGCGCTGGTGGCCGCGGCGTGGCGCGACCGGGGCCTTCGCCCCGTGCTCCTCGCGGTCGGCGCGCTGCTCGGGGCGGGCGCGGCGATGCTCCTCGTCTCGATCCTGGCGAACCGCTCGCTCTCCTACCGCTACGTCTACCCGCTCGCGGTCTGCGCGGTCGCCGCCGTGGCCGTGGCGGCCGCGGCGCTCGGCGGCCGGCGCGGCGGACGTCGCGGGCGGGAGCTCGGCCCCGCGCTCGTGGGGCTCGTCCTGCTCGTGCCCGCGCTCGCGACCTTCCGCGTCCAGGCGGGCGCCTCGTGGGGCCCGGACGTGATCGCGCAGCTGCCGCGGGCGCGTGCCGCCTGCGCCGAGGGCGCCGCGTCCGTGGAGATCCGGATCTCGCTCGTCCTGCCGACGGGGCCCTACCGGATGCCCACGCCCTGCCGCGTCGTCCTCGCGGGCAGCTGACCGGAGGCCGCCCGTCGGGGTCCGGCGGCTGCCCTGCTCAGAGCGCCGGGACGCGCGTGTCCGGTCCTCCGGCCCCCGCGTCGGGGGTGTCCGTCTCCGCCGCCGCATCGACCTCGGCCTCGGCCGTGGCGCGGAGGGGAGGCGCCGCCGCGGCCACCGCGACGAGGATCGCCGCGAAGGGCACGAGGTAGTAGTTCTGGAACGCCTGCTTGGCGAGCGCGAAGAAGACGACGAGGACCGCCGCCGTCGCCATCGCGAACCCCGCCGGCGTGCGCGGCGCGCGCCACAGGCAGAGCAGGACCACCACCCCCGCGACCGCGAACGGGATCCACCCCGGCGCCGTGCCCCCCGCCGCCTGGGCGAGCCACGGGCCGAGCCCGAGCGAATCGGCACGCGCCGGCTGGATCCCCTGGAGCGCGACGACCGCGTGGAGGAAGGGGGCGAGGTCCCAGAGGGCGAACGGGACGGTGAGGAGGAGCGCGGTCACCCCGGCGACCCCGCCGAGCCGGAGCACCGCGCTGCGATCGGCGCCGGGCCGCAGCAGCAGGAGCGCGAGCGGGACGATCGCGACGAGATACTGCTTGGAGACCACCAGGCAGCCGAGCGCGAGCCCCAGGAGCCGCGGCGCGCGGATCGCAGCCGCCACGGTCGCCTCGAGGAGGAACGCGGAGAGCGGCTCCGTCCACGCGTACGTGAGGAGGAAGGGGATCGACGGGCCCGCCAGCAGCAGCCCCGCGGCCCCGCGGGCGCGCGGCCCCGGCCGGCTCCACGCGATGCAGGCGGCGGCCCCCGCGAGCGCGACGAGGTGCGCCCAGCGCGGATCGCCGTCGAGCGCCGTCGCCGGCGTCACCGCGAGGAGGCTGAGCGGCGGGTACGGATACCCGAAGGTGAGCCGGCCGTCCACGACGACACCGGCACCGTAGTACCTGTCGTCCGTGTAGATGTTCGGGAAGTCCATGGCCCAGGGGTTCCCGCCGGCGAGGAGTCGCAGCGGCGCATCGTGCTGGAAGACCCAGACGTCGATCGGCGGGGAGCGGAAGGTCCAGATCACGGCCACGCCGAGCGCGACGAAGATCCCGAGCAGCACCGGGACGTGGAGCCGACCGAGCGCGGGCCGGTCGGCGAGCCCGCCGAGCGCCACGAGCGCGAGCCCCGCTCCGAGCGCGGGGATCGTGGGGCTGCCACCCGCGGCGACCCGCGCGAGCAGGCCCGCGATCGCGACCGCGGCCGAGACGCCGAGCGCGGTGCCGAGGAGCAGCCGCGTGGCCCGCTCCGCACGTGCGGCGCCTGCCGGCGTCGTGGCCCCGCGCGGCAGGAGGAGCGCGCCGACGATCGCGACCACCGCCGCGATCAGCCAGCCGTGGAACGCCGCGAGCGGCGACGCCTGGTGGATCCCCATCGCGACGAGGAGCGCCACGCCACCCGCGAGGAGCGTGACCGTGGCGGCCCAGGTGTCCGGGCGCGGCCGCGCCCACGCGGCCCGGAGCCGCGCGACGACCGGGTGCGTCACGCGGGGCGGCGCCCGTCCGTGTCCGCGGTCGGGATCCCGGCGGGCACCGCGACGACGACCCACTGGTAGCCGAAGACCCGCGGCAGCACGCGGACGCCTGCCGTCTGCAGCCGCATCGCCAGGCCGCGCAGCGCGGGCAGCCGTCCGTCCGGCCAGACCTGCTCGAGCGGCACGGGCGTCGCCTCCCAGCGCTCGACCCGCATGCCCGCCTCCGCGAGCACGTCCGCGAAGGTGTCGCGGGTCCATAAGTGAAGGTGCGTCCGGTCGAAGATCCCGCGCTCCATCCGCGGGAACCGGCCCAGAAGGAGCAGCAGGCGTGCCGCGAGGTGCGCCACGTTCGGCACGGAGATCAGGAACCGTGCATCCGGCCGTGCCGCGACCTGGAGCTCCCTGAGCAACCCGACCGGGTCGGGCAGGTGCTCGAGGACGTCCGCGAGCACGACCTGCGCGTACGTCCCGGCGGGCAGGGCCACGTCCTCGACCCGCGCAACGTGGAGCGTGCGGTACCACGGACGCGCCTCCGCCGCCCAGCCCGCATCCGGCTCGATCCCGTCGATCACGGGGACGACGCCACCGCCCGCCTCGGCGAGGAGCGCCCCGATCGTGCCGTGCGCACAGCCGACATCGAGGACCGGGGCGCGGGGGTCCGCGAGGAGCACCCGGAGGATGCGCTGGTGGCTGCTCGCCGGGTGGCGGTGGAGGTCGTAGCGCATCTCAGCGGGCCCTGCGCATCGCCCAGGCGTGGGCGGTCGTGGTCTTCACGCAGTTCCAGGCATAGGGGATCCCTTCCACGTAGCAGATCTCGTCGCCGTAGTACGTCGGGATCGGCACCTCCACGATGCGCTTCCCGCGGGCGCGCAGCTCGAGGATGATCTGTGTGTCGAAGTGCCAGCTGTCCGTGAGGCGGTCGAGCGGCACCGCGCGGAGCGCAGCCACGGAGTAGGCCCGGTAGCCGGAGTGGAACTCCGAGAGACGCGTCCCGGCGACGAGGTTCTGGTACGTCGTGAGGATGCGGTTGCCGATGTACTTGTAGAGCGGCATCCCGCCCTTGCGTGCCGCACCGCGGACCATCATCCGCGAGCCCATGACGAGGTCCGCCTCGCCGCGCTCGAGGGGCGCGAGCAGGTCCGCCATCACCTCCGGCGCGTACTGCCCGTCGCCGTGGAGGAGGACGACGATGTCCAGGTCGTGCTCCATCGCGATCCGGTAGCCGAGCTTCTGGTTGCCCCCGTACATCAGGTTCACCGGGTTCCTGCGGACATGGACCTTGCCCGCGAGCGCCGGCCGCGCGTAGGCCAGCCCGACGGCGTGCGTGGCGTCCGCGCTCGCGTCGTCGAGGACGATCACCTCGGCGATGCGCGCGGCGATCGCGTCCGGGATCCGGTCGAGCACGGACGCGAGGGTGCTCTCCGCGTTGTAGGCCACGACGAGGATGCCGATCCGCGGGCTCATGGGCGCCCCGCCTCCACCGTGGGCTCCGCGCCGCGGACCTCCGCGGGCCGGGGTGCGTGCCGGCGGCCGAGGAGCGTGGGCAGGACCGCTGCCGCCGCACCGCCCGCGATCGTCACGCCGAGGACGGCCCCGTGGACGAGGAGCCCGAGCGCGAGCGCTGCCGAGGCGTCGACACCGAGGAGGCCGAGGACCGCGACCGCCGCGAGCTCCCACGAGCCGATGTAGCCCGGACCGCTCGGGATCGCCGTGCTCAGGCTCACGGCCGCCATCACGAGGATCGCGTCGCCCGGGGCGAGCGCGATGCCGAGCGCGGCCGCACCGACCCACCAGGCGACCGCACCCACGGTCCAGGCCGCGATGCTCAGCACGACCGCGGCGCCGACGGCCCGCCGGTCGCGGACGACCGCGAGCCCGTCGGCGAGCCGCGCCGCGAGGCCCGCGAGCCGGGGCGCACGCTCGGCGAGCCCCGAGACCCGCCGCCCCGCCCCGCGTTCGCGCAGCGTCACGAACGCGACGAGGCCCACCACGAGCACGGCCGCGAGCGCCAGCCCGGTGACCACGAGCTCGACGGGCACGAGGCGGGTCCCGGCGATGAGGACCCCGGCCGCGGCGAGCGCAACGAGCACGAGAAGGTCGAGCACGCGCTCGACGACCACCGTCCCGAGCACCATCGTCCGGCTGATCCCCGCGTGCCGCCCGAGCAGGACGCTGCGGACCACCTCGCCGAGGCGCGCAGGCAGGACGGCGTTCGCCAGGAAGCCGATCCATGCGAAGCGCACGACGGTCGGCCAGGGGAGGGCGGCGACGGGCTGCAGGAGCCGGTGCCAGCGGGTGGAGCGGATGAGCACGTCCCCGACGACGAGGGCGACGAGGAGGAGCACGAGCGGGACCTGGGCGGCGGCAAGCGCGGCAGCCGTCGCTGCCGGGTCCACCGTGCGCAGCACGACCGCGATGCACGCGACCGAGACGAGCACGCCGCCGGCGGCCCGCACGAGGGTGCGGCCACGCGCGCTCCCCGGTGGCTGGGCGTGGGTCGCGGGCGCGCTCTCGGACATCGCGTGGATTGTGGCCCATCCCGGCGCCCGGTGCGCCGGTACGGAAGTCCACCGAGGCACGCCGTCGGCGACGCGTTCGGCGCCGCTATCCTTCCGCCGGAAGCGGAGCCCGGCGTGTGCCTGCCGGGACGCGTTCCACGACGGCCTGTCGCGCCCCGGGGGATCCCGGGACCCCGCGGGTCGCGAGGGAGGGAGGGATGCTGCAGGTCGTCTCGTTCATCCGGCGTCGCCATGCCACGGCCCGGCGGGCCGCCGTGGTGCCGCTCGCCGCGGGCGCGCTGGTGCTCGCGCTTGCGAGCGCTGCCGCCGCGGATTCCGCCGATCCGGTCACCGTGGACGTGGTCCAGGATGGCCTGACGGTCACCTTCTCCGGGACCTGGGGATGGACGTCAAAGTTCGCGCCGTGCGGCCCGGGGACGACCACGAACCGCTCCGTGGGCTGGCAGGCAGACTGGGATGACGGCTTCACCGGGAACCCGGTGCCGAGCAAGCGCGGGCCCGCGGGCCTTCTCTACCACATGGGTTCCGCGACGGACAACGCCATCTACCGCTCCAGCGCGAACGGCGGCCTCGGAGATTGCGGCATCGCCGCGCCGAACGGCGCGGGCGTCGTCGGGACGTGGGGGCCGATCTCCCACACGTATGCCGAGCCCGGGGAGTACCACGTCTGCGTCCTCATGTACGACGTCCGGTACACGCAGACGACGACCGGCCGCACCGTGGTGCGTGACGCCAGGCAGCTCGTCGCCGGTGGCGCGAACCGCAACCGGGACAACTCGGCCGAGACGAACAACTACGCCGCGGGCAACCAGTGCGCGGCGGAGGTCGTCGTCGTGGTGGACGGGGAGCTCACCCTGACGAAGACCGTCGCCGAGCCCACGTACGCCGCGGTCGGCGACCTCCTCCACTACGACTTCCGTGTCGAGAACAGCGGCACGACCGCGATCGCGGGGCCGGTCGTCGTCGATGGCGACCGGACCACCGACGAGAGCTGCCCGGACCTCGCGACGGTCGGCAACACGGACGGCTTCCTCGATCCGGGCGAGCACGTCATCTGCACCGCCGCGTACAGCGTGGTCCAGGGCGACCTCGATGCCGGCGAGGTCGTGAACAGCGCCACGGCCTCCGCGGATGGGGTGACCTCCAACGAGAGCACCGCCACCGCGGAGGCCGATCGCGACACCGCGCTCGGGCCGGTCCGGGGCGCGCCCGCGCGCCTCTAGGTCCGCGGCGGGCCGGCGCCGCGGACGCGCGGCCCAGATGTGCCCGCCGGCACGCTATCCTCGCCCGGCGGTGCGCGGGTGCACCGGTACGGAAGTCCTGCTCGCCCTGCGGGACCTTCGGGCGGTCTCCGCTGGTACTCTTCCCCGCGAAGGAACCAACGGAACCGGGCCGGTGGATGCCGCGCTGCGGGGTACGGCGGTACCCGACGATGTTTCGGCCTGGCGCAGCGGTCGTGGGCTCGCCTGACAGGGAGGTCTCCAGGGATGACACTCGGATCCATCGGGATCGCGCGGCGGCTCGCCGCGCACCGGAGGGCGATCGCGATCCCGCTCGCTGCGGGAGCGATGGTCCTCGCATTCGCAGCCGGCGCGGCCGCGGACTCGCCCGACCCGCTCACGATCGATGTGGAGCAGGACGGCTACACCGTCACGCTCACCGGCACCTGGGAGTGGCCCCAGAAGAACGCTCCGTGCGGTCCGGGGACGCGCACGAACCGCGCCGCCGGCTGGGCGGTGGACTGGGACGAGGGCTTCACGGGCAACGCCGTCCCGAGCAAGAAGGGCCCCGCGGGGCTGATGTACCACATGGGCTCGGCGGATGACAACCTCGTCAACCGCTCGTCCGCGAACAACGGTCTCGGCGACTGTGGTGTCGCGGCGGACGGCGGTGGTGTGACCGGGACCTGGGGCCCCATCTCGTACACCTACGCGGCCCCGGGCACGTACGAGGTCTGCGTGCTCCTGTACGACGTCCGCTACAAGCAGTCGGGCGGCCAGACCGTCGTCTACGACACCAAGCAGCTCGTCGCCGGCGGCTCGAACCGCAACCGCGACAACTCCGCGGAGACGAACTACTACTCGACCGGGAAGCAGTGCGCTGCCTCGACGATCGTCATCGATCCCGCGGAGCTCACGCTGACCAAGTCCGCGACCCAGGCCAGCTACGACGCGGTCGGCGACGTGATCGACTACGAATTCCTCGTGGAGAACACCGGTGAGACCACGATCGCGGGCCCGGTGACGATCGACGACGACCTCACCGCGGACGAGTCCTGCCCGGCGGTCACGACCGTCGGCGACAAGGACGCGGACCTCGATCCGGGCGAGTCGCTCACCTGTACCGCCACGTACACCGTGACGCAGGACGACCTCGACGCCGGCCAGGTGGACAACGCCGCCACGGCGAGCGCCGATGGCGTGACCTCCAACGAGAGCACCGCGAGCGTCCCTGCCCAGCAGGAGCGCCAGCTCGACCTCACGAAGACCGCGGACCCGGGTACCTACCGTGCCGTCGGGGACGTGATCGACTACACGTTCGTCGTCGAGAACATCGGCAACGTCACCCTCGCGGGCCCGGTCACGATCGATGACGACCTGACGACGGACGAGTCCTGCCCCGCCCTCACGACGATCGGGGACGAGGATGGCGACCTCGACGTCGGCGAGTCCGTCACGTGCACGGCGAGCTACACCATCGACGCGACGGATATCGCGAACGGCACCGTCACGAACAGCGCCACCGCTTCCGCGGATGACGTGACCTCCAACGAGGATTCGGCCACGGTCGAGTCCGATCGCGAGGAATCGCTCCGCCTCGTCAAGCGCGCGGAGCAGTCGGAGTACGCCCAGGTCGCGGGCGACGTCCTCGACTACACCTTCACCGTCACGAACAACGGCAACGTCCGCCTCGCCGGCCCCGTCACCATCGACGACTCCCGGACGACGGACGAGTCGTGCCCGGCGGTCTCGACCGTGGGCAACGAGGACGGCTTCCTCGATCCGGACGAGTCGATCGTCTGTACCGCGTCGTACACCACGACGGAGGAGGACATCGAGGCGGCCGCGGTCGGCAATGTCGCCACCGCGACCGCGGACGGCGTCACGTCCAACGAGGGACGCGTCACCGTGAAGATGGCCCCCACGCTCGCGGTGGTCATGGACTCGAGCGGGTCCGTCGCGGGCGCCGCGCCGACGACGATCCGCAGGTACAACGCCCTCCTCGCCACGTGGAAGGCCCGGACAAGCCTGGCGCCGTGGTCGCTGACGCTCTTCAGCACGGAGCGCTACACGCAGCGATACATCGACCGGCCGATCCCCACGGTCCCGCGCCTCACCACGAGCACGTACTCCACCGGCGGTCGCAGCAACATCTACGATTCCGTGGACAAGGCGATCCGCCAGCTGCTCGCGCGCAACCCGAAGGGCACGGTGGTCTTCACGATCGCCACGGACTTCGTGGACAACGCGAGCAAGAACGTCACCAAGGGCGAGCTCGCCCGGCTGATCCGGCGGATGGAGAGCCAGTACGGCTGGTCC
>JBJTJV010000117.1:0-10595 GCA_046352645.1 Chloroflexota bacterium
GCCCGCCGCCTCCTCGAGGCGCGCGGCGGCCGTCCGTCGCCACGCGGCGTCCCGCGGCCCGGGCAGCGCGGCCGCGGCGCGGCCGCAGCGCTCCGCGGCACGCCGGAAGGCGCCGTCGGCAAGCGTCGCACGTGCAAGCCGGTGGAGAAGCGCCGCAAGGGCCGCATCGCCGCCCGCGGGCACCGCACCGGCGGGATCCGCGGCCGCGGCGAGCACGCGGGCGAGGTGCGCGACGGTGGACGCGCCGGGGTCCGTCCGCTCGGCGAGCGCGGCGGCAGCGAGGTGCGCCGCGCGCGCCTCCTCCGGCCGCCCTGCTGCGGCCCAGTGCCAGGCGGCACGCGCGGGGAACGCGGCGAGCGCACGGGCGAGCGCGGCGTGGAGCGCGGCGCGCTCGTGCGGCGGCTCGTCCTCCGCGATCGCCTCCGCGAGGCGCTCGTGCGCGATCGCGAGCGCGCCCCCCGACTCGGCCACGAGCCCTGCGGCGATCGCCTCCTCGATCGCGACGACGGTGACGCGACCCTCCGCCAGCGCCGGGTCGAGGACGGCCGTGCGCCGCAGCGGCTGGCGGGCGACCGCGAGGAGCCGCACGAGCCGGCGCGCCGGCGCGCCGAGCGCCGCAGCACGGGCGGCGGCCACGTCATCGAACGGGTCGCTCAGGCGGACGCTGCCGATGCCCCGGGCCTGTGCCGCGAGGAGCTGGACGGCGGCGAGCGGCAGGCCGTCCGCTCCTGCGAGGACCGCGGCGAGGAGGTCGCCCGGGACGGGGCCGCCGCGCAGGTCGTAGGCGAGCAGCTCGAGGGCCGCCGCATCGAGCGGGCCGAGGGCGATGCTCTCCGTCGCGGCGTCCGCGCGCAGCTGGTCCGTGAGGGCGCGGGCCGGGTGACGGCGGCCGATCGCCTCCGGCTGCCACGCGACGACCGGGCAGACGGGGACCGGCCGGTCGAGCCGGAGGAGCGTGCGCAGGAAGGCGAGGGTCGCGGGGTCCGCGTGCTGCAGGTCATCGATGACGAGCACGACGCAGCCATCGCCCGCCAGCCGCTCGAAGGCGGAGAGCACCGCCTCGGCGACGCGGGTGCCGACCTGGTCGGGCGCGACGAGCGCGGGCACCGCGTCCGCGACCCCGTGCGCGCGGAGGAAGGCGCCGCCGTCCGGCAGGACGTGGACGAGGTCGTGAGCGGCGTCGCCTGCGACCGCACGGACGCGATCCGCCGGCAGGTCCGCGAGGGCGCCCGCGAGGGCGTCGCCGATCGCCTGCCACGGCTCGAGCGCCGCGGGCGCCCGGGCGACGCCGCGGGCGACGACGATGCCGGGCAGCGGGGCGACCTGCGCGACGAGCGCGTCGAGGAGGGTGGAGACGCCGATGCCGGCCGGGCCGGAGACGGCGACGCGGGCGACCGCCCCCGCCGCCACCCGTGCGATCGCCCCGGCCGACCGGGCGAGCTCCTGCTCCCGGCCTCTGCACGCCATGGCAGCAAGGATACGCGGCCGGTACGGGATACTGCGCTGGTGCAGGAGCGACCGGTCCATCCCGCGAACCGGCTGAACGAGCTGACGGGCGAGGAGTGGCTCTACTTCACCAAGTCGCTCTGGACGACCGCGTATCCGTCCGAGCTCGGCCATGCCGCGCGCAAGGCGCACGGGGCGAACAAGCCGCCGCGCCTCATGGCCAAGCTCATCGAGTTCTTCACCACGGGCGACGAGCTCGTCCTCGACCCGTTCGCGGGCGTGGGCGGGACGCTCCTGGGTGCAGCCATCTGCCGGCGGCCTCGGCGGGCGATCGGCTTCGAGCTGGACGCGCGCTGGGCCGCGGTCTACGCGCAGGTGGTGGCGGACGCGCGGGCGGAGCGGGACGGTGCCGGGCCGCTCCTCGCGGACCTCGGGAACGCGGATCCGGGCGGGCCGCGGGCGTTCGATCCGGGCGGGTGCGAGATGCGCACCGGTGATGCGGTCGCGCTCCTCCGGACGCTGCCGGACGCGAGCGTGGCGATGGTCGCGACCGATCCACCGTACAACCCGCAGCTGAAGCTGACGATGGCGGGCCGGCACGCGGCCGAGCACGTGAACCGGCGCACGGACTACGCGATGGTCAGCGACGCGGACGCCGACCTCGCGAACAGCGCGTCGTACGGGGAGTTCCTCGACCGGATGGGCGCGATCATGGCCGAGCTCCGACGTGTCCTCATCCGCGGTCGCTATGCGGTGGTGATCGTGCGCGACGCGTACCAGGACGGCCGCTACCGCTTCACGGGGTCCGACCTCGCGGCCCGCGCGGAGGCGGTGGGGCTGGTGCCCAAGGGGGACCTCATCTGGTACCAGGCCGGGGCGCGGCTGCGGCCGTACGGATATCCGCACGGCTTCGTGCCGAACATCGTCCACCAGCACTGCCTCGTCCTCCGCGCGGAGTAGGTACCGCGCGGGACCACCGGTTCCGTACGGGGGTCCGTGCCCTGTACGGATGAGGGTGCCGAGCGCCCCCGTGCACCGTCAGCCCGTCCGTGTCAGCCGTCATCCACAAGGCGCATGGACCGCAGTCGCGCGCGCCGAGCGCGGCCTGACTGGCGCACGGTGGCTCGATGGGCCGAACGGAGGTCCCCATGGCTTCGCTCACCCTGGCAGCGCGCGCACGGCACGGCCGTCGGCGCGTCGCCGCGCTGATCGGCGCGGTCGCGCGCGCGGGCGCCGGGCTCGCGCTCACCGTCGTGCCGGCCGCGGCAGCGGACTTCCTGACGAACGGTGGCTTCGAGACCCCGGGCACCTACGTGGCGAGCTGCAACGGCAGCGGCGGCTCCTCGCCGTGGTTCGAGACCATCGAGGTCGGCGGCGACGGAAAGGCGATCGGCTGGTACACCACGGACGAGTGCCTGGAGCGCTGGCAGGACGGTTTCCTGGGTCAGGGCGCGTACGAGGGCGACTTCTTCGCGGAGCTGAACGCGACCTGCAAGGGCGCGATCTACCAGGAGTTCAGCGTCACGGCGGGCCAGAAGATCCTCTGGCAGGTCGCGCACAGCGACCGCGACGGCGTCGAGACGATGCGCTTCTACCTGGGCGACGCGAGCGCGTCCAGCCCCTCGTCCGCGCGCTGCACCGCGCAGCGGCTGACGCAGGCGCTTACCGGCCTCACGCCGCAGGTGCTGCTCATGCGCAACGGCGTGCTCCTGAACCTGGACGCGAACGACCCGGCCCCCTCGCTCCTCTCGGACGGCGCGAACGACCGGGGCCTCTACTTCGGCACCTACACCGTCCCCGCGGGCGTGAGCACGGTCCGGTTCGCGCTCTCGTCGGACGACGCGGGCAGCATCGGGAACTTCGTCGACGCGGTCGCCATCCAGTCTCCGTCCGGTGAGCTGTTCGTGGACAAGTCGGCCGCCGTCACGGAGGTCGCACCCACGATCGGCACGGTGGTCGACTACACGATCGACGTGACGACGGACGGCCAGGTCATCGGCCCGATCGAGATCGAGGACCCGCGCGCGGACACGCTCGACTGCGAGGCGGTCACGGACGTCGGCGACGAGGACATCGTGCTGGAGGTCGGCGAGACGGTCTCCTGCTCCGCCACCGTGATCCTGACGCGCGCGGACATCCGGCGCGGGAAGATCCGCAACACGGCGACCGCCACGGGTGACTTCGGCGTGACGACGGGCGTGGGCAGCGCCACGGTGAAGTTCGCGCCGACGATCGCCGTCCTCCTTGACGAGAGCGGCTCGATCGCCACGAGCGAGGGCATCTGGCTCCGGCGCTACAACCGCCTGGTGCGCGACTTCCAGCGCCTCACGTCCGTCGCGCCGTACTACCGCACGCGCTTCAACTCGGAGCAGTTCCTGCGGCAGTGGCGGGGCATCGCGATCGAGAACGCCCCCCGCCTGTCGCCCGTGGAGTTCCGCCCGGATCACTACACCGACCTGTACGACGCGGCGACGCGCGCGATCCGGAACCTCGTGAAGCAGCGGCCGGTCGGCCGGGTGATCTTCGCGATCGCCACCGATGGCGAGGACAACGCCGGCACGAGCGCGAGCCGTGACTCGCTCGCCCGGCTCATCCGCGCCCGCGAGCGTGCCGGCTGGTCGTTCCTCTTCATCGGCGCGGGGGCCACGGACCTCCAGGCCGCGGTCGCCGCGGTCGATGCGCCGGTGTCGGACGCAGCGCCCGAGGCGACGGAGGCGCCCGCGGCGCCCTGACCCACGCTCGGCGCCCCGTGCCCGGGCGCCGATCCCGGCGCGAGCCGCCGCGGCTCCCCCCGCTCGGCGGCCTCCCCGGACCCCGTCTCCCGCTCCGGCGGGACAGGGTCCGGTGCTGTCTTCAGGCGTCCGGCGCGTCCGCGGGGGCCGCGCCGTCCCGCCCGTCGAGCGTCCAGCCGTCCGTGACCCGGGCCACGACCGCAGGATCCGGGCGGTGCGCCATCAGCCGCGCCCGGATGGCGGGATCGAGCGCAGCGTCGATCGCCGTGCGTGCGAGCGCGAGCGCACCGTCGATCACGGCCCGGTCCGCGTCCGGCGTCGCGCAGGCGGCCGCGAACTCCGGCTGGTGGTTCACCGCCCCGTGCGTCTCGACGCCGAGCATGGGGTGGATGGAGGGGACGACGTACGAGACGTTCCCCATGTCCGTGGAGACGGGCGCGCCCGCGGGGTGGATCGTCCGGCCGAGCGCGGTCGCATGGCCCGCGTAGAGCGCGGCGAGCTCCGCGTCGTGGGCCACGTCCGCGAAGAGCGCGTGCTCGCGGATCGTGAGGCTGCAGCCGGTCGCGAGCGCGCCCGCGGCGAAGCAGTCGCGCACCCGCCGCGTGACCTCGTCGAGCCGGTCCAGGTCGCGCGCGCGGACCATCCAGTGGCCCTCCGTGAAGGCGGGCACGATGTTCGGGGCGGCGCCGCCGGTGGTCACGATCCCGTGGACGCGGTCGCGCACCTCGAGGTGCTGGCGAGCGCGATCGCCGTCTGCGCCACGACCATCGCGTCCGCGGCGTTGATGCCGAGGTGCGGGAAGCCCGCGGCGTGCGCCTCCTTGCCGGTGTACGTCACGTGGAGCTGGCGGATCGCGATGATCGCGGGGTCCGCCTCGTCGCGCGGCCAGGGATGGACCATGATCGCCGCGTGGACCCCGTCGAATCGCCCTTCGCGGATGAAGCCGATCTTGCCGCCGGCGGTCTCCTCCGCGGGCGTGCCCATGAGGGTGACGCGCAAGCCCACCTGGTCCGCCACCGCCGCGAGGGCGAGCGCCGCACCCACGCCCGCGGCGCAGATCACGTTGTGGCCGCACGCGTGGCCCACCTCGGGCAGCGCGTCGTACTCCGCGAGGACGGCGACATGGAAGTCCCCGGAGCCGGCCGTGGCGGAGATCGCGGTGGGCATCCCTGCCACGCCCCGCTCGACCGCGAAGCCGCGCGCGGCGAGGAGCTCCGCGACCCGCGCGGACGCCCGTACCTCGGCGAGCCCGAGCTCGGGATCGGCGTGGATCGCATGGCTCAGCCCCACGAGCGTGGCACGCTCGTGCCCGAGCACCTCCGCGACGACCTGCCGGGGATCGGGTCCGCTCATCCGCACCTCTCCATGCTCCGTCCCGGACCCGTGCGGGTCCACGTCCGGGGGAGTATCGCGCCGCACGGATGGGATTTCCGGCAGGGCTTGCATTCCCCGGATGCTGCGCTAGTATCTGCCACGTCATCAGCCCGGTACGCCGGGCGCCAGAAGGGCCGGCACACGATCACTCCTCTCACGGATCCCGCGAGACACACGGTCGCGAGATCCGGCACGAGCAGGAGTCTTTTTCTTTCATGTACACGGACAAGGTCCTGACCTGCAGCGACTGCAGCCAGGAGTTCACCTTCACGGCGAGCGAGCAGGAGTTCTACGCGGACCGCGGCTTCTCCGAGCCCCGCCGCTGCGGCCCCTGCCGCGCGGCGCGCAAGGCCCAGCGCGGCACCTCCGGCGGCGCCGGCGGCTACAGCTCCGGTGGCGGCAGCAGCTACAGCTCCGGCGGTGGCTTCGGCTCCGGCGGTGGCTTCGGCTCCGGCTCGGGTGGCTACAGCGGGGGCTCCCGCGGCAGCTACTCCGGCGGCGGCGCGTCGCGCGGTGGCTACGGTACGGATCGCGCCCCGCGCGAGATGTTCGACGCCACCTGCTCCGAGTGCGGCAACGTGGCCAAGGTCCCGTTCCGCCCCACGAGCGGCAAGCCCGTCTACTGCAACGACTGCTTCGCGCGGCGCCGCGCCTGAGCAGTCGCCACCTTCGGGTGGCGCACGGAACGAACGACCCCCGTGGGTGACCGCGGGGGTCGTTCCCGTCTCCGGGGGTTCGCGGGGTCGCCGGCGGGGGGCGGGCCGGCAGACGCCGGTGCGGTCCGGTCCCTAGCGGGCGTCCTCCATGGGGAGCAGGCCTCCGTCGCCGCGGCTCTCCGTGCGGACGGCACGCGTGGCGCCGGTCCGGACACCGCCCTCGCGCGCGGGCGGTGCGGGCGGCGGCGCAGGGCGCGCAGCGGCAGGCTCGCCTGCCTCCGTGCGCAGCATGCGCATCTCGCCGTCCACCGCGGCGCCCTCGTGGAGCATGAGCCGGACGGTCTCCACCTGGCCGGTGATCCGGCCGGTCGGGCGGACCTCGAGGCGCTGGCGGCAGGTGACGGTGCCGGTGATCTCGCCCGCCACGACCGCCTCGTCCACGACGATCTCCGCCTGGATCCGCGCGCCCTCCTCCACGACGAGCATCGCGGCCTCGATGCGGCCCTCGACGCTGCCGAGGATGCGGATCGCCTCCGCGGCGCGGATCGTCCCCTCGATGCGGTCCGTGCGCGCGATGACCGTGCCCGCGGCGACCGCGGCCTGCAGGGCGGGCGCGGGCGCGGGCGCGACGTCGCGGACGCCGGTGACGACCGCCAGCCCGCCGGCGGGGGGGGGCGCCGCGGGCGCCATCGCCGCGGCCGGGCTGCCGGGGCGCGCGGGGGCGGGGTCGGTGCTCGGGACCTGCGTGGTCCCCGGGACCGGGGAACGCTCGGGGTTGCGGCTGAACATGCGGGACCTCCTCCCCGGGACGACCCGGGTCCGGTGACAGGGGCGTGAGTGTAGCGAAGCGGGGTCGGGTGGTAGGGGAGCCTGGATTCGAACCAGGAACCAGCCGGATATAAGCCGACCGCTCTGACCATTGAGCTACTCCCCCGCGCCCTGCCGATGCTAGCACCGGCCGGGAGGGCCTCCGGGTCACCCGAGAGCGGGGCGGAGCACCTGGAAGATGATGACGAGGGCGAGGTAGAGGATGGGCACGGAGGCGAAGAAGCCGAGGACGCCTGCCCACGGCGAGCGCGCCTTCTCCGTGCCCGCGCCGGTGGGCAGCTCCACCCAGCGCCAGGTCAGGACGCTGCCGAGGATGAGCACGAGCGCGCCGTAGAGGACGACCGCGAGCGTCCGCTGGTCACCGCCGGGGACCACGCCGCGCGCGGCGAGCCAGTCGTACGCGATGAGCACGATGCCCCCGACCGTGGCGACGGCGATGTTCGTGAGCACCGCCCGGAGGACCGGCGGCGGCGGGTTCCGCGCCTGGCGCCAGCGGATCTCCAGCTCGGACCGCTCGCGCGGCGCCTCCAGCTCCGGGACGGGCGGCCCGTCGGGGGCACGCGCGGGCTCGGCGCCGTCCGGCGCCCCGGGACGCGGCGCGCCCGCCTCAGCCATGGGATCCCTCCGTGAAGACGACGAGCGGCGCCCGCCGGGGCAGCGTCTCGGGGGTGTGGGCCGCGAGCTCGGCCACGGCCGCCGCGAAGCGGTCGATCTCCGCGTCCGTCGTCCAGGCCCCGGCCGCGGCATGGATCGTGCCCGCGTCCGCGTCGCGCCCCACGATCGCGAAGACGCGCTGCCCGAGGGCATCCGCGGCCGCCTCCGCGTCCCAGCCCGCGATCGCAAGGACGACGAGCGCGCCGCCGGGACCTTCCGGGGCGGCGAGGCGCACGCCCGGGAGCCCCGCGAGCGCCGCGTGGAGGCGCGCCGCGGCCGCCTGCGTCCGCGCGTGGACCCACGGGAGCCCCGCGTACATGAGCAGCCAGCCCGCGCTCCGGGCGAGGCCGAGCGCGTCGCGGCGGGGCAGCGGGTCCGCGAGGGCGGCGAGCATCGTCCGTGCCGCGGGGCCGTGGGCGGGTGCGAGCCAGGCCGCCGCGCTCCCGTCCGGACCGAGCAGCCAGCGGTCCGTCGCGAGGAGCAGCGCGTCCGCGCCGAGCGTATCCGCGACGAGGGGCCGGACCCCGGCGGCGAGCGTGGCGTCGCACACGAGCCGGCCACCCCCGGCCCGCACCCGGTCCGCGAGCGCCGCGACCCCCACGGCGGCCCCGGTCCGCGCGTCCACGAGCGGCGCGACGACCGTGGCGCCCCTGGCCGGGTCCGGGAGCGCTCCCCCGTCCGCGGTCGCAAGGACCGTGCCTCCGCGTGCGCGGAGCGCGCCCACGACGGCCGGGTCGCAGCCGGGATGCACGGCGAGCGGGCCGCGGCCGAGCGCATCGTGGACCGCGCAGGCGAGCGCGCGCAGGCCGCGTCCGGGGACCACGGCAGCGGGGTCCGTGCCGAGGACCGCCGCGAGGACGCCGGCCGCCTCCTCGCGCCGCCAGGCCGCGTCCGCGGGATGGTCCGGGCCACCACGCCCGACCCGGAGCGCGTGGTCGTCCGCCTCGCGGAGCGCACGGTCCGTCTCGGCGAGCACCGGCCCGGCGCTCGCGGTGTCCAGGTAGATGCCCGCCCCGGTCGCGGGAAGGAGCGCGCGCATCGCGGCGACCTTCTCGGCGTCGGGGAGGAACGGATGCATCGCGCGCATCATCGCACCTCGGGCGCGCCGGACCGAACGTCGGCGCCGGACGTGGACCGCCCGTGCGTGGCACCCTACGCGGGACGGATCGATCCGCCGAGGGAGAAGGAGACCGCATGACCCGCCCCCGTCGCATCCGCGCGCTGGTCCTCACCGCGGGGATCGCGCTCGGCCTCCTCGCGGGCTCCGCCGCGACCCACGCAGGCATCCCCATCGGGGAGCGGCCGGCGGGCGACGTGATCTGGGTGGACGCGGATGGACGCGCCGGCCCCCTGCGCTGCAACGGCGGGGCGTCCGCGCTGACGACGATCCAGGGGGGCGTGGACGTCGCGCGACCCGGCCGGACGGTCCGCGTCTGCCCGGGCACCTACCGCGAGCAGGTGGTGATCCGTACCGACGCGATCACGCTCGAGGCCGACCGCCCGTGGACGGCGACGATCCGACCGGAGGCGCCCCCGGCGGGTGCGCGCATCAGACCGGCGCGCATGGGCGCGATGGTCATCGTGGATGCCGCGGCCGGCGTCACCGTGCAGGGCCTGCGGCTCTCCGTGGGATCGGGCGTCCTGCCGGGCTTCTGCCGCTACATCGTCTCGGGGATCGTCGCGCTCGAGGCGCCGCGTGTGCGGATCCTCTCCAACCGCCTCATCGGCGGCGCAACGGTCGATTCCACCCGCTGCGGCCTGCTCAACGGGATCGAGGTCATCGGCAGCGACGGCGCGACGGTCGCGTGGAACCTCGTGCGCAACTTCCGGCTCCTGGGGATCGGCGTGGACAACGGCCCGCTCCCCGTCGGCGCGATGGACGTGCGCATCTTCCGCAACGAGCTCTACTGGCAGCACACCGGCGTCGAGTGCCAGGAGGTCGGTTCGGACTGCTTCGACCCGGTCGACGTCCCGCCCACGTTCCTCTTCTCCGAGGGGATCTCGCTCGGCTGGGTGACCGCCGAGGTGCGCCGGAACACGATCGTCTCGGACGCGCCGCGGAGCAGCCTCGACGGCGGCATCGGCGCGCACAGCTCCGCCGTCACGGCGGTCGCGAACATCGTCCGCGGGGCGGACCACGGGATCTTCGTGGACGGCTCGGGTGGCCTCGTGCTGCGCAACCGGCTGATGGACGGGGACACCACGGGGATCCTTGTGGAGGGCGACGGGTGCGCGTCCGGGCTGCGGCCGGGTGGGTGCGCAGCGTCCGATGCGGCCGCGCCCGCCGGCTGCGTGGCCGGGGCTGCCGGCTGCCCGCTCGCCACGCTCGTCGTGCGCGGGAACGACGTCACGGGATACGCCGACTACGGGATCCGGACGACCCGTGGCGGCGGGACCTACATCGACAACGACGCGCGCGGGAACCCGGGCGTGGACTGCGCCGATGATTCCGGCCGGCCGGTGCTGAACACCTGGACCGGCAACCTGGGCTACGGCGCGCGGCCCCGCGCGATCTGCGGGCCGCGCCGCGGCTGACCCGGCGGCCGCACGTCAGTCGCGCGGCACCATCCGGATGGTGATGCCGACCCAGCGGCCGTCCGTCATGACGATGCGCATGGGCTGCTGCACGAGCTTGGGGTCGCCCGGCAGCTCGAGCCGCGCGCCTGCGAACTCCAGGCCGCGGGCGAAGACGCTGAAGCGGCAGGGCCCGGCCGGCAGGTCGCGGTAGCGGAAGATCCCGCTGTACCACGTGCGCATCTCGCGGACGGGGCCGCAGCCTTCCACGCGGACGACGGCGCCGACCACGGCGCCCTCGCCCGGGTCCGTGCCGTCGCCGTCGTTGTTCCGGTCCACGCGCACGATCCCCTCCACGCGGCCGGTGCCGCGGGCGGGGCCGCTCCAGGGA
>JBJTJV010000118.1:0-5613 GCA_046352645.1 Chloroflexota bacterium
CTGCCGGGCGGCCTCGACCCGGTCTGGCCGGGTGTCCTGGACAAGGGAGGGATCTTCGCCACGTGGGGCCTGGCGAATGCCTACGCGGGCGGGCTCGTGCTGCTGCTCCCGCTCGTCGCCGCGCGCGCCGCCGTGGTGCGCGGCCGGGCACGGTGGGCGCACGTCGGGCTGCTTGCGGCCGGTCTGCTTGCGCTCGTCTGGACGGGCAGTCGCGGCGGCTGGCTCGGGGCGGTCGCGGCGTGCGCGGTCGCGCTCGTGGCCCTGGGCGCGCGTGTGCGTGCGCACCGTTCGGTGGGTCTGCTGCGGCCGTCGCGGCGGTCCGTCGCGGTGCTCGGCGTGCTCGGTCTCGCCGTCGTCGTCGTGGCGGGGCCCGCGCTCGTGGGTCGGCTCTCCGTGCGGGAGCGGGCCGTGGTGGGCTCGGTCGCGATGCACGTGGACCTGTGGGCGGTGGGCATCCGGATGGCCCAGAAGCACCCGGTGACCGGCATCGGGCTGGAGCGCTACGTGAACCTCTACCGTTCGACGCTCGGCCCGGCGGTCCTCGGGGCGGAACGCACGATGGAGGTCGTGGCGCGCAACCCGCGTGCCACCGGCCCCGTGGTGACCTCCGATCCGCCGGTGCCGTACCGCGACGTCCGCCAGCTGCGCCGCTGGGCCGCGGCGAGCCCACACAGCGTCCCGGTGGCGATCGCCGCGGGTGCCGGCTTCCCGGCCCTTGCGCTCTACGTCGCGCTCTTCGCGCTCGTTCTCGTCGCGGGTGTGGCGCGCGTCGTGCGCGGCGATCCCCGCGACGCGCTCCTCGCGGCGGGCGCGCTCGCGGCCGTGAGCGGGCACCTGGTGACCGACCTGTTCGTCGCAGGGGAGCCGGCGGCGGGTGCGATCGCGTGGCTCCTCGCGGGCGCGCTCGCCGCGCGCGGGGTGCGGCGTGGTCGGTGGGGCGGCAGGAGTCGGGCCTGATGGTCCACACGGCGAGCCGACCGTCGCGACGCGCGGAGGTCAGTCGCCCGCTTCGGTGATGCCCAGCTCGAGCGCGCGGACCACGAGCGCGGCGGTCGACGTGACGCCGAGCTTCGCCTGGATGCGGCGCTTGTAGGTGCTCACGGTGCGCACGTCGATGCCGAGGACGGCTGCGATCCGGCTGACGCGCGCGCCCGAGAGCAGCAGACAGATCCCGCGGTCCGCACGAGCCGGCCGGTCTGCCAGGGTGCCAGCCGGGGGATGCCCGGCGGTGCGATGCGCAGGTCGGCGCCGGCCCGCCGTGCGGCCGCGACGACCAGCTCGGTCGCCAGGCGGGCTGCACCGTCCGGGTCCGCCACGGCGTGGTCGAGCGTACCCCCGATGTCACGGACGGCCATGAGCGCGTCCCGTACCAGCCCGACGAGGGCCGGGTCCGCGCCGCCGTCCGCGCGCGCCGCCGTCCGCGCGCGCCGCGGTGAACTCGCCCTGCCAGGTCTCCCCTGCGACCAGCCGTGCGAGGATCGCCTCGGCGATGTGGGCCTCGCTCGGCCCTACCGTGAGATCCCGGATGTCGCGGCCGAGCACGTCCGACTCGGCCCACCCATAGAGGGTCTCGGCATGCGGGGTCCAGGCGATGACCCGCCCGGCGATATCGGTCGCGATGACGGCGACGGGAAGCAGGCGCGCGACCTCGGCGATCGCGGGCACCTGCCCGACGGTGATCCTCTCCACGGTCCCCTGCCCACAGCGCGGCCCTCGGGCGTCCCTCCGAGGTCCGGATGCGTGCCCCCGGCCCGGCTGGTGACTCCTGCGCGGAGAAGATACCTTCCTGTGGGAAGGGAGCCGGTGCGATTCCGCTGACACGCGTCCTCCGTCCGGTCGGACGGATACCATCCACCCGATGTCGCGCGACCCGGCCGCCACCGCCCCGCCGGCCGCGCCCGGGCAGCTGCTCTCGCGTGGGTTCGTGCTCCTGCTCGCGGCGACCCTCGTCGGCTGGACCGGGGAGGCCGTCATCCAGGCCGTCCTGCCGCTCCACATCCT
The DNA here is from genome assembly GCA_046352645.1 of Chloroflexota bacterium. Lineage (GTDB taxonomy): Bacteria > Chloroflexota > Limnocylindria > Limnocylindrales > CSP1-4 > JAFMJV01. The sequence goes on from JBJTJV010000118.1 coordinate 2,002, forward strand.
CGACCTCGGTGGGGATGCGGGCACGGTCGGGCTCGTGGCGCTCGCATTCGCCCTGCCCACGATCGTCCTGCGGCCCGCGGTCGGACGCAGGATCGACCGCGTGGGGCATGGGGCGCTCCACGCGCGCGGGCTGACGCTCGGGGTCGCGGCGGCCGCGGCCTTCGTCGTGGCACCGCTGGTGGCGCTGCCCGCCGTCCGTGGCCTCCAGGGCCTGGCCTGGGCCATCTACGGCACCGCGAACAATGTGGCTGCGGCGCGCCTGGCGCCGACGGCGCGCAGGAGCGAGGCGAGCGGCTACTTCAACGTCGCGTATGCCGCGGGCTTCCTCGTTGGTCCGCCCGTGGCGCTCCTCGTGTACGGCGCGTACGGGGCGGGTCCGGCCTTTGCGATGGCGGCCGTCTGCATCGCGCTCGCGGTCCTCGTCGTGCGACGTCTCCGGCGGCACACGCCGGGGGCGGACCTGCGGCCGATCGCGGCTGCCCCGGTCGCGGCGCCGGGGGGTCGGTCGCTCCGTCGTGCGCTCGCGGGCTACCTCGAGCCCGCCGCGGTCCCCCTCCTCGTGGTGAACGCCGCGCTGCTCGGCGGCCAGGGGCTCTTCCTGACGTTCGGTGCGGTGTACGCACGGGAGACCGGTGTGTCGGTGGGCTGGCTCGCGCTGCTCTTCCCGGTCTTCTCGCTCGTGAATGCCATGACCCAGCTCCTCGCGGGCCGGCTGGGGGACCGCCTGGGCAGGCGGCGCGCGATCCTCGTCGGCGCCGCGCTCGGTGCCGCCGGTCTCGTCGCGGCGGCCGGGCCGGCCGGTGTCGCAGGCTACCTTGCGGGGGCCACGCTCTTCGCCGTCGGCGCGGGGATCGTCGTGCCCGCGACGGCGGCAGGCGCGATGGATGTCGCCCCGGAGGGCCGGCTCGGCGCGACGATGGCGACCTTCTCCATGTCGTACCAGCTCTCGGCGGGGATCGGCGGCGCGCTCTGGGGCGCGCTCATCCTCGCGGTGGGCTACCCGTGGCCCTTCATCGTCGCGCTCGCGATCCAGGGCATCGCCGTGCTGCTCGTGGTGCGCTTCGTGCGCTGACGGCGCCGGCCCCCGCTCAGCCCCGTGCGGCCGCGTCCCAGCTCGCGCCCGCGTCCCAGGTCGCGGCGAAAGCGGTCTGCGCGGCGAGGATCTCCGCGAACGCGGCGTCCGCGGCGGCGGCCGTCGCGGACCAGTCGGCCACGAGGTCGCGCACCCGGGCGAGCAGCTCGGGCGCGAGCGTGACGACCTCCGTCATGCCCGCGATGCGGGCCATCGCAGGGCGGTCCGCGACGCCCAGGGCGGGCCACGCCTCCAGGGTGACGTCGCGTGCGGCCCGCTCGATGACCGCCCGGTCGGCCGAGTCGAGCGAGTCCCACGTCGCGGGGGCGATCGTGAGCTCGAACGGCGAGCCCGGCTGGTGGACGCCCGGGAGCATCGTGTAGCCGACTGTCTGCGGCAGGCCGAGCTCGAGGTTCTGCGATGGCGTGGCCCACTCCGCGCCGTCCACCGAGCCGTCCGCGAGCGCACCCAGGATCTCCGCCTGCGGCATCGCCACCGTCTCCGCGCCGAGCTCGGCCGCGAAGGTGAGCCAGCTGCCGGAGGTTCGGATCCGCAGGCCCGCCATGTCCGCCTCCGTGCGCACCGGGGTGCGCGCGTGGAGGAAGATCTCCGGCGTCTGGACGACGAGCGGGAAGGCGACAAGGCCGCTCACCTCGCGCCGATAGCGCGTCCAGAGCTCGCGGCCCCCGCCTGCATCGAGCCAGTGGAGCATGCGCACGGAATCGAGCCCGCCGGGGAGCCCGCCGAGGAGCACCGCGACAGGGTCATCGATGCCCGCGTAGGCGGACCAGCTGTGGCCCATCTCCGCACCCCCGGACAGCACGGTCCCGGGCACGTCGAGCGCCGGACCGAGCGCGCCGCCCGTCGCCACCTCGATGCGGATCCGCCCGTCGGTGTCCTGCGCCACGCGGTCCGCGAGGGCCTGGGCGCCGAGCGTCATGAGCGCGCCCCCGGACCACGAGGTGGCCATCCGCAGGGTCCGCGGCTCGCCGGCCGCAAGCGCGCGGAGCGGCAGCGGAACGGACGCGGCGACGGTGGCGAGCGCGCCGGCCCCCGCGCCGGCAAGGATCGAGCGGCGGCTGATGCGGGCAGTGGACATGGTTCCCTCCACGGATGGCCGGTCCGCGTGCCGGCTCGCTCAGGATAGTGGCACGCGCGGGGCGTCGAGTGGCGGCTCCGCTCTGCTAGGCTCGCGGGGGATGAGCGCTGCGCAGCCGACCCCCGCCTTCCTGCCTGCGCCTCCGGGGCTGCGTCGGCGGACGTTCGGCCGGATCGTGCGGTCGTGGACGGTGGTCGACCGGGCGGGGTTCACCTGGGTCGGGCCGATCCGCTCCGGCTTCGTGTGCCTGCTGCTCCTGGCGGCGACCGTCTGGGCGCCGTCGATCGCCTTCGAGCTCGTCTTCGGCGCGGTGCTCATCGGCGTCGTGGACCCGGGCGCGAGCTTCGGCCACCGGGTACGCGGGATGGGCGGTGCGCTGGCGCTCGTGGCGACCGCGACGGCGCTCGGCGTCCTCGTGGCGGACGTCCCGGTCGCGCGCATCCCCGTCGCGGCCGTCCTCGCGCTCGTCTGCGGGTACATCGCCGTGCTCGGGCCGCGCGGCGCCGCGGCGGGCATGGTCGCGCTCGTCGCCTTCGCGGTCTACACCGGCCTCGGGATCCCGCCGGCCCAGCTGCTCCCGACGCTCGGGCTGATCCTGGGTGCGGGCTGCATCCAGCTCGCCGTCGCGCTCCTGCCGGAGATCGCCGGGCGCATGGATGCGCCGCGGTCGGAGCTCTTCCTCGCATGGCGCGCCCTCGGCTATTCGCTCCGTGACAGCTGGGAGAGCGCGGCGGGGATCATGGCGCCGTCCGCGATCGCCCGCGCCCGGGGGAACATCGCCGCGTGCGGCGCGGAAGGCGCGACGCAGGCCTGGCTGACGACGCTGATCGAGCGCTGCGAGGACGCGCGGACCGGCGTGGTCGCGCTCGCGGGCCTGCGCGAGGAGGAGGGCCCGGGACGGGCGGCGGCGGCGCGCTTCCAGGCTTCGGCGGCGGTGCTCGCCCTGCGGATCGGGGCGGGCCTCCACATCTCCTTCCTGCGCCGCCGCGTCGCGCCCGCCGCCGTCGCGATGGAAGCGGCGGCGGATGCCGCATGCGCCGTCCTGCCTGCACCCTGGGACCACGTCGTCGACCGGATGCGGCTGGACCTCCGGAGCGCGGCCGCGCTGACCACCGGTCCGTGGCCCATCGGGCGGTCGGTCGAGCGACGACTCTCCGTCGGCGTCCGGGGCACCGGGTCCATCGGGAAGCTCCGGCACGGGGACCCGACGGGTGTCGTTCGCGCCCATGCGGTCCGGCTTGCGGTCGCGTACACCGCCGCGACCGTGGTGGAGATCCTCGTCGCCCCGTGGTTCCCCGGGCTCGTCGCGACCCCGCTGACCGTCGCGCTGCTCCTGCGCCCGGATCTCGCGGGGACGGAGATCAAGGTCGTCGGACGGATCGTCGGCACCGCCCTCGGCCTTGTCGCCGTCCTCGGCGCGCTCGCGCTCTTCCCGTCCACG
>JBJTJV010000119.1:0-2357 GCA_046352645.1 Chloroflexota bacterium
ACTCACTGCTGCTCTCCTTCGGTGGGCTCGCCGCCCTCTGCGGCGCCCGGTGCGGGCGCGAGGTCGCGGCCGACGGGCGCGCGGAGCTCGACGATGAAGCGGATGGTGACAGCGGTCGCGTCGCCCACGGCGAACGCGCGCGGGGCGACGGGGATCGGGGCGTCGCGATCAAGCTCGACCGGCTCGGCGGCGGTGCTCTTCACGGCGACGCGGGAGGCCTTGCGGTCACGGCGCGAGGTGCTCGCGCCGCCGGACCCGCTGGAGCCTTCCTGGCCGGTGAACTCGGCGTCCTGCGGCCGGTCGCCGCCACCGGACGAGCCGCCCAGCGAACCGCGCGCTCGCGTGACCTTCGTATCGGACCGGTTGCGTCCGGACATGGCACCCGCGCCGGACTCCTGCGTCGGCGCCTCCTCCTCGACGACCTCCTCGACGGCGGTGCCGCCGGACCCGGAGCCACCACCGGAGCTGCCGTCGGGCGAGGCCTTGCCGAAGGTCGGGACGATGCCCTTCTCCGGGATGACGATCACGTACGGCGCCTCGGGACGATCGGCGTTCTTGTTGAACCAGCCGAGCACGGTGGACTGCACGAATTCCTTCGCGCCCTTCTCGTCGCGAGGCACGGTGAACTGCATGGCGACCACGACCGTGCGCTTGGGCGCCGCTCCGCCGGACGCGAGCTTGTAGCGGCCGCGCAGGTCGTCGAGCTCGACGATCTTCCACTGGTCGTACGGCAGCGGCGGCGCGGCGAGGTCGATGTCGCCGAGGAGCGGCTCCTGCGGCCCGACCGAGGCGAGCGCGGCGTTCACGTCGGCGACGATCCACGGCCACACGCGCCGGTCCTCGAGCATGAACATCACGTTGTTGGCCCGCGCGCCGAGGTCCGCGGCCTGCTTGGCCTCCTCGTAATCCTTGCGCTTGGATTCCGCCGCCGACTTCGCCACGGTGATCTCGCTCGGCAGCGAGGGGCGGACGGCGCCGCCCGGCCGCCAGAACATGGCCGCGGAGGCCGCGCAGACGAGGCCGGCGGCCGCGACGAACCACTTCGTCTTTTTGCCCCAGACCTGCTCGCGCAGGCTCTCGACCGGCGAGAGGTTGATGTTGATCGCCGACTGCCCGAGGCCCTGGAGCGCGAGGCCCATCGCCGGGGACAGGTTGATCGCGTTGGCGGCGAAGTCGGAGGCAGCGCTGCCCTCGACCTTGAGGCGCTCGAAGTCCTCGAGGCGGCGGATCTCGATCCGCAGCTGGTCACTGAGGAACTTGCGCAGACCGGGGATGCGGAAGGTGCTGCCGAGGCCGATGATCTGCGTGATCGGCTTGCCAGGGTTGAGCGACTGGTGGTGCCCGACGGAGCGCTGCACCTCCTGGAGCAGGTCGTCGAAGACCGGCTTCATCGCGTGCATGAGCTGCTTCGCGTGCTTGTGTGTCGCGGCCTCCCCCTTGTGGCGGTCGGCCTTGCCGTACGGCGTGCTGAACGCGGAGACGATGGACTCCGTGAAGGAGTGGCCGCCGATCGGGCAGGTCCGGATCCAGCAGCGCCCGTCCTGGATCACGACCAGGTCGGTGGCGCGCGTGCCGATGTCGAGGAACGCCATCACGGGCTTCGCGCCGCCCCCGAGGTCCCGGTCGTACATCATCGCGTTGTAGACGGCGACGGGACCGAGGGTCATGCCGGACGGGCGGATTCCGAGCTCCTTGTAGAGCCCGAGCCTCTGTGCGATCTTCTCCTTGAGGATGGCGAAGATGCCGACCTCGTACTCCGGGGAGTCGTCGGACGCGAACACGTGGTAGTCCCACTCGACCTCCTCGAGCGGGAACGGGATCTGCTGGGTGGCCTCGAAGAGGACCGTCTGCGGGATCGCCTTCTTCGGGATCGGGGGGAGCTTGGCGAACCGCGCCAGGCCGTCGTAGCCCGGGACGCTCATCACCACGGCGGCGCCCTCGACGGACTTCTGCTGGGCGAAGGACCCCAGCGACATCCGCAGCATCTCCTCGATGTTGAGGTCGGGGGTCGTCAGGACCTTGGGATGGGGGATGACGATGAAGTCGGCCACCCGGATGTAGGACCCGTCGCGCTCGAGCCGGACCGCCTTGATGGCGGCGTTCCCGACCTCGATGCCCCATGCAGCCTTTGCCTTTGCCATGTGACGGTGCGCGCTCCTGTGTGCGGTGGGTGGCTCGTGAAGGCTCCGTTCAGGCGCCGGGGGCGGCCATGGACGCGAGACCTGCGATAATACCGGGACGGAACCGGGGGATCGGGTCGGCTCGGCGGGGCCCTCGCACCGGGGGCCCGGGGGATGATTCGCCCCCCGGGGGACCCGGGTGGCGGCGGACGATCGGGTCGCCTTGTCGAGTCGCCA
>JBJTJV010000120.1:0-10087 GCA_046352645.1 Chloroflexota bacterium
TTCCAGGCCGCAGCGGGCAGAAGGCGGACCGCCGTCCGCACGAGCTCCGGGGGCGTCCCGCCGATCGGGTCCGTGGCGAGCGTGTCCGCGGCGAGCGCATCCCAGGGCGCGCCCGCCGGCAGCACGACGATCGCTTCGGTCCCCGCCGGGAGAAGCGCGACCTCTACCGCGTCATCGACCGGTTCGCACGCCGCCCGGACCTGCTCGCGGAGCCGCCGGCCGGCAGCTGACCGGGGCGGACCTCCATCCGCCGGCGAGGTCGGCGCGAAAGGGGGGCATGGACCTTCTCCATCCCGGCCCCCGCCCCGCCCCCCGCAGGTGGGATGATGGCGTCCGACGGACCGTGCCGGAGGGACGAGTGGCCGACCGCCAGGAACAGATCGATCGCGGAAAGCAGGAAGAGGTCGAGCTGCTGCTGCGCATCCGCGACAAGGATGAGGTGGCGGTGGCGGAGCTGTACCAGCGGTACAGCGGCCCTCTCTATTCGCTCGCATACCAGGTGACCGGGGCGGACCGGTACGCGCAGGAGGTCGTGCAGGAGGTCTTCCTCGCGGTATGGCGCGACAGCACCCGGTTCGATCCCACCCGTGGCGCCGTCTCCAGCTGGCTGTTCGCGCTCACCCGCCACAAGGCGATCGACCTTGTGCGCAAGGAAGCGAACACGTGGAAGCGCTACGCGCCGGAGACGGAGCTCGAGCGCCACGAAGCCCCGGAGGACGTGGACGAGGAAGCCTGGGCGAACATCCGCCGGGAGCGCGTCCTCGAGGCGATGACGCACCTTCCCGACGCGCAGCGCACCTGCGTAGAGCTCGCCTTCTTCCAGGGCCTGACGCACGTCGAGGTCGCCGAGAAGCTGGACATCCCGCTCGGCACCGCCAAGACCCGCATCCGCACCGGTCTCCTCCGCCTGCGTGACCTGCTCGGTGATTCCATCACCGAGCAGCCGGCGAGTGGCACGTGGATCACGCAGCCTTCCCGGAGCTGATCGCCGGCCGCACGCTCGGCGGGCTGGACCCCTCGGAGGCTCGGACCCTCGACGGGCATCTCGCCCTGTGCGCGGGTTGCCGCGCGCTGCAGGCCGAGCTGAGCGGCGTCGTCTCCGACCTCGCGCTCCTCGCTCCGCCGCGGCCCGCCCCGTCCATGCTCTGGGTGCGCGTCCTCGGCGCCATCAGCGCGGAGTCGACGTCCCCCGCGCGCGTCCGCCATCTGCCGTCCCGGCCGCGCGCCGCGGGGCGGCCCCGTACCGTCCCCGGGTGGCTGGCGGCCGGTGTCGGTGCCGCCGCGGCGATCGTCATCGCGGCGCTCGGCCTCCAGCTCGCCGCCGTCCGCGGCTCGCTCGACGCGCAGACCGCGCGCCTCCACGCAGCCGTGGATGCGCTCGCGACGCGGGACACGGCGATGGCGGTCGTGGCCGACCCGGCGCACGCGAGCGCCTGGCTCGCACCCTCCACCGGCCGTGCAGGGCATGGCGTGGTCGTGCTCTACGTGCCCGGTCGCGCGGAGGCATGGCTCGTCGCCGATGACCTCCCGCCAACGCCCGGCGACCGCGTCTACCAGTTCTGGCACGCGGACGACGCAGGCGTCCACGCGGGCATGACCTTCCGCTGGGACGGACGCGGCGTGCTGGCACTCCCCGTCCGCGTGGACCTGGCGGGCGCCCAGGCTGCGATGCTCACCCTCGAGCCGCTCGGCGGCGCGACGGACACCCCGGGCGAGGACATCGTCTTCGGCGAGCTCGCCACCTCCTGACGGCTGCCCGCCCGGCGCGGATCAGAGCGCGAAGGCGGCGCGCCCCAGGAGCAGCCCGGCGAGCGAGACGAGGAGCACGCCGCCCACGCCCGCGATCGCGAGCAGGGGCCGCGCCCACGGTCGGCCCTCCATCCCCTGCCAGAACGAGCGGAGCGTCGGCACCCCGTCCGGCACGAGCATCAGCCCGAGCCAGCAGCCGGCGATCAGGCCGCCCACGTGCGCCGCGTTGTCGATCGAGGGCGCGATGAGCCCGATCGCGATGTTCACCGCGATCAGCCCGCCGATCTGCGTGGTGAGGTTGCGGGCGCCCCGGGTGAGGGCGGGCTTGTGCACCCGGTCGGCGACGAGCAGGACGCCGAAGAGCCCGAAGCTCGCGCCCGAGGCGCCGACGGAGAGGATCCCGGGATTGAAGACGTAGCTCGCGACGGAGCCGCCGATGGCGCACAGGACGTAGAGGAGGGCGAAGCGGGCGGACCCGTAGAGCGCCTCCACGGTGGGGCCGATGATGAAGAGCGCGTAGAGGTTGAAGGCAAGGTGGAGGAAGCCACCGTGGACGAGGACGACGGTGACGAGGCGCCACCACTCCCCTGCCTCCACGCCGGGCTTCCAGAGCGCGAAGAGCTCGTAGAACCAGAGCTGGACCTGGGGGCTCAGCTCGCTCGCCAGCCCGATCACGGCGGTCACGGCGAGGAGCGTCCAGGTGACGACCGGCGGGCGTGCCCCCGGCCCGCGCCAGCGCCCGAAGTACCGGCCCGCCGCGCGCGTATCCCCCTGCTCCTTGCTCAGCCAGCCGAGCCGTGACGCGATCGCCGCACGCTCGGCCGCCGGTGCACGGCGCTCCGCCTCCCGGTAGGCGCGCGTCGCGGCCGGCAGGTCCCCCTCGCGCACGCGCGCCCCGGCGAGCGCGGTCCCGGCGCGCCACGTCAGCGGCCCCTCGGGCGCCTGGGTCGCCGCGATCCACGCCTGGAGCGCGCCCGTGTCGTCGTCCATCCGGTAGCGGCACTCCGCCAGGCCGAGGAGCGCGGCGAGATGGAGGTTCGCGTCCCCGTTCCCGACGACGCGCGCGAAGGCAGCCGCAGCGGGCGCGTAGTCCCCGCCCTCTGCGAGCTCCTGGCCCTGGCGGAGGAGCGCGAGGGCGACCTGCGGGTCGAGCGGTCCGGAGGATGGGGGCACGGCGGACATCTGTGCGCAGGGTAGCGGATGGGCCGGGTGCGGGCCCGCGCGCGCGAGGAGCCGGCATCCGTCGCACGGGCTCCGTAGTCGGGGTCCGTATCCGCCACCGTGGTCCGTACGGTCCTGCAGCCGCGAGAGGGCCGGTATCCTGACGACGGACGCATCGCGGGGCGTCCTCCCGCTGGAGACGATCACGACCCCAAGCCCGGCGCGAGCGCGCGCCCTCGACCTTGTCCTCGTCGCGATCGCGCTCGTCCTCGCCGGGCACACGCTGCTGACGCACGCGGTCCCCGGCGTGCGCCTCATCGGCTTCGATCGTGGCTTCGACATCGCGCTGCAGTCGATCTCGGCGGCGGTCGCGCTCGGTGTCGCCGCGCTCGGGGTGTCGCGCTACCGGGCGGACGTCCGTCCGACACGCCTCATCACGGCCGCGGCCTGGTTCGCGACCTTCGCTGCGATCGCGGTGCAGCGGGCCACGGTGCTCCTGGGGCTCGACCGGGCGACGGGCTTCGCGCCGGGCGCGGCGAGCAGCCTGACGCCGTGGATCGCCCTCCTGCCGTCCCTCCTCGTCTCGATCCTCCTCCTCGCGGCCACCCGGGGCGGACTCGAGCGACCCGGCGGCGTGCGCCGGGGCTGGTGACTGATCGCGGTCCCCTACCTCGGGCTCTTCCTCGTGGACCTGGTGCTCCTCGCGGCCCGCCCGCCCCTGCCGGACCTCCCGGACCCCGTGGCGGTCGCGGCTCTCCGCGAGCTCGTCCTGCCGGTGGACCTCGCCCGCTTCGCGACGGACGGCCTGCCCGCGCACACCGCGGTCGGGCTCGTCGCGTGGTGCGTGCCGCTCGTGATCCTGCTCGCGGGCGTCGCCGACTTCCGGCGGCAGGCGCGCAGCGGCGGCCCCGCGACGAGCGGCCGGCTCGCGGTCGCCGTCCGCATCCTCGTCTTCGCGCAGGCCCAGACCGCGATCGCGCCGACCGCGTTCACCGGGATCGTCAGCTGGTTCGACATCTTCCTGCTCGCGGCCGTGACCGCCGCGTTCCTCGGCCAGGTCGCGGAGGAGCAGGCGGACCGCGCCCGGCTGCGACGGGCGATCCTCGCCGAGGAACGACTGCGTGCGGTGCGGACCGAGCGGGCGGTCCTCGACGTGCGCCTGCGCATCGCCCGGGAGGTCCACGACGGCCTGCGCCAGTCGGTCTGGCTGCTCCGGATGCGCGTGGAATCGCTCCTCGCGGCGGGCCCGAGCGAGCGGACCGAGCTTGCCGACGCGACCCGCGAGGGCCTCGGCGCGATCGAGGAGGACGCCCGGCTCCTCGTGGAGGCGATGCGCCGCATCGAGCCCGCGGAGGATCTTGCACGCGCGCTCGCCGACGTCGTCCGCGAGGTGATGCCGGAGGGCGGGCCGGAGGTCCGCATCGAGGTGGCGGGGCCGCGCCCCCCGGTCCTCGCACCCGAGGTGCTCGCGGAGCTCCGCGGGGTCGCCCGCGAGGCGCTCGTCAACGTCCTGCGGCACGCGGATGCGACGCTCGTCCGCATCGCGGACGACGGCGGCGGCGGGGCCGTCTCGCTCGCGGTCACGGACACCGGCCGGGGGTTCGTGCCGGAGCGTCGGGCGCACGGCCACTACGGGATCGCGGGGATGGAGGAGCGCGTGCGTGTGCTCGGCGGCACGCTGGAGATCCGATCGGGAGCGGAGGAAGGGACCACGGTCCGGGCGACGATCCCGATCGCGCCCACGGTGGACCCGGAGGTGCCCGCGTGAGCACCACGCCGGTCATCCGCGTTGTGGTCGCGGACGACCACGAGCTCCTCCAGGCGGCGATCGTCCGCCTCGTGGACGACACGGACGTCACGGTCGTGGCCGCGGCCGGCTATCGCACGACGATCCCGGACCGGGCGATCGAGACGCGCCCGGACATCCTCCTCCTCGACCTCGCGATCCCCGGGACGGACGGGCTCCAGCTCCTCGGCGAGCTGCGGCCGCGCCTTCCGGACACGCGCATCGTCATCCTCACGGCGTCCCGTTCGGACGCGGACATGCTCGCCGCCCTCGCGCGCGGTGCGGACGGCTTCCTCACGAAGGACGCGAGCCCGGACGCGATCCGGCGCTCCCTGCGCGCCGTGATGCGCGGAGAGCTCGCGCTGTCGCGTCAGCGCGCCGCGACCGCGATCCGCCACTTCACCACGCGAGCGCGGAAGGACGAGCAGACCGCACCCGTGGGCCTGCCGATCACCCAGCGCGAGGCGGATGTGCTGCGTCTCTTCGCCGAGGGGCTCACGGCGCGGGAGATCGCGGAGGCCCACACGTTCGCGGTGCGCACATGCCCCGGAACCGGCCCGGCGTCGCCCCGATGCACCACGCCGGGCGGCCGCGGTCGCTACCTTCTCCCTCGTCGCCCGTGGGCCGCGCCGTGTGACCGACGGGCGACACCCGACGGAGACGCCGCCCGATGCCTGCGATCCCTCCCCCCGTGACCCGGATGCGCTCCTGGGTCCGCCCTGGCGCCGTGGTCCTCGCGCTCCTCGTGGCAGCGCTCGTGGTGCCGGGAGGGCCGGCGCGTTCGGACAGGGCGGCGGCCGGTGGCGGTACGCACGCGGCGCGGCTCGCGGAGATCGAGGCGCCCTACCGGCTCCGGACTCGCGGCGCACAGACGATCTGGGTCGACCCGGTGCGCGGCGATGACGACGCACCCGGCGCGACGCGCGCGACCGCCCTGCGCACGCTCGCGGCCGCGTGGGCGCGCGTGCCCGCCGGGACGCGCCTGACGCGGGGCATCCGGATCCTCATCACGCCGGGCACGCTCGGCGAGGACGCCGTCCCGCACTACATGGAGGACCGGCGGGGGACCGCCGACGCCCCGATCGTCATCGCGGCGGCGGACGGCCCCGGGACGGTCACCCTGCCGACCCTCAACGTGTACGGCACGGACCACCTTGCGCTCGTCGGCGTGCGGATCCGGGCGACGGGCGGGGACGGCTTCCACTGCGAGCAGTGCGACCACCTCCTCCTCCGCCGCGTCACGGTCCGCGGGGCGGACCCGGAGAGCTGGCGGATCGGCGACCTCGTGAAGATCAACCAGTCCTCCTCGATCTTCATCGAGCGGAGCGTGCTCTCCGGGGCGTCGGACAACACGCTCGACCTCGTCGCGGTGCAGTACGCATCGATCCGCCGGAACCGGATCTCCGACGCGATGGACTGGTGCGCCTACGCCAAGGGTGGCTCCGCGTACATCCGGGTGGACGGGAACCGGATCTTCGACTGCGGGGTCGGCGGGTTCACGGCGGGCCAGGGCACGGGGTTCCAGTTCATGGTCCCGCCCTGGATCCACTACGAGGCGTACGACGTGCGCATCGTCAACAACGTCATCCACGACGTCTGGGGCGCCGGGGTCGGGGTGAACGGCGGCTACGCGGTGCTCATCGCCCACAACACGCTCGCGGACGTGGGCAGCCGCTCCCACCTTCTCGAGCTCGTCGCCGGGGGCCGCTCCTGCGACGGGTCGCCCGGCGATCCGGGCCGCGGCCGCTGCGCCACGTACCGCGACCAGGGCGGATGGGGGACGTCGCGCGTGGATGATGGAACGAACCACGTGCGCATCCCCAACCGGCACGTCTACGTGGTGCGGAACCTCATCGTGAACCGTGCCGGCCGCCCCGTCGGCGACCAGGTCCTCGCGGTCGCGGCACCGTTCTCCGGCGCCGCCCAGGACGGCTCGGGCGTGCCGGTGCCGACCCGGTTCGACACGGACCTGCGCTTCGCGGGGAACGTGATCGTGACGGGGACCGACGGCCTGCCGCTCGGGATCGGCGACGAGACCGGCTGCGCGGGCGGCGGATCGACCTGCAGCGCGGCGAAGATCCGCGCGGACAACGCGATCGACACGCGCGCGGCACGGCTGCGCGACGCGGCCGGTGGCGACTTCCGCCTCGTGGACCGGGCGGTCGCGATCCTCGCTCTCCCCGAGCTGCCCGCCTTCGCGTGGGACGACCTGCCGGCCGCCATCCCTGCGGGCCGCCGGGATCTCGCGGTGCCGTACGACCGGGTCGGCGCTCCCCGTGGCACCGAGGCGCCGGCGGGGGCGTGGGCCTGAGCGAGCGCCGCGGTAGACCATCGCGGGACCTGGCGCGCCCGGAGGGATTCGAACCCCCGACCCTCTGATCCGAAGTCAGATGCTCTGGTCCACTGAGCTACGGGCGCGTGGGCGGAGTATCGCACCCGACGGCGGGGCGCGGGCCGCGCCGCGGGCCCGGGGCGGGGGTCACCGCCGCGACGCGCCGGGACGCGGTAGCCTGCACCGACGGGGGTGAGGTCGATGTCACGGATAAGGCGTGCGCGGCGCGGGACTGGGCGATGAGCACGGACGCGGTCCCGTCGGCCGGTGCGCCGAACGCGGCGATGGATGCCTGGCGGCTGTATGCGCGGCATGCCGCAAGGCTCGTGGCCGCCGGTCCCGCGCCGGAGGTGTGGCACGGGACGGCCGCGTTCGGGGCGTCCGCAGGGCTCCCGTACGCGGACGTGAACCAGGTGGCCCTGTACGGAGCCGCGTCCCCGGACGAGGTCGCGGCCGCGCTCGGCGTGGTGACCGCTGCGGGGGTCCCTGCCGTCCTCGCTCGGTCGGATCGCCTCGCGGACGCCCATGACGCGGCCATCGCCGCGGCGGGCTTCGCACGCCAGTCGGCGCGCGAGATGCTCTTCTCCCTGCGCGGCCTGCCCGATCCGGTGGCCGGGCCGTACACGGTGCGGCCGATCGCGGAGCAGTCCGACCTGGCCGCACTCCTCCCGATCGCGCGAGAGGTCCACGGGTACGACGACGCGACGACGCTCCTGCTGCTCGGTGCACCGGCGCTCTCGGGCGGGCCGCTCGCCGGCTGGCTCGCATGGGCGGGGGACGCGGCGGTCGGCTGCGCCTTCGTGACGACGATCGGGCGGACGCTCGGCCTCTGGAGCGTGATGACGCCGACCGCCCACCGGCGACGCGGCGTGGGTTCGGCGGTCGTGCGTGCGGCGCTGCGCGGGGCTGCCGACCGCATCGGCGCCTCGGCCGAGCAGACGGTCTTCTGGGCGTCGCCCGCGGGCGGGGCGTTCTACGCCGCGCTCGGGTTCGTGCCCGTGGACACGTTCGACCTCTGGGTGCGCGCGGGGAACGCCGCGTAGGAGGTCGTGGCAGCGGGTGGCCGCTGCCGACACCGGCCGCCACGGCCGACACCGGCCGCCACGGCCGCGCGGATAGACTCGGCGGCATGTCCGGGAACGGCGGTGGTCAGGCGCGCGAGCACTCGGTGCTGCTTCTTGCCATCCTGCCGCTCGTCGGCACGATGATCGTCTGGGGCTTCACGTACCCGCTCAGCCGGATCGCGGTCGGGTACATGGGCGCGCAGCCCGCGGCAGCGCTGCGGTTCGGCCTCGCCACGCTGGCGCTCCTGGGCGCGCTCGCGATCGCGGACCGCGGTCGGCCGCGGATCCCCGCGGGGCTCGGGCCCCGCATCGCCCTCGGCGGGATGCTCGGCATCGCGGGCTACAACCTCCTCTTCTACGTGGGCCTCACGTTCGCGCCGTCGATCGATGCGGCGGCCCTCATGCCCGTCGCCAGCCCGGTGACGACCGTCCTGCTCGCCTTCCTGCTCGGCGGCGAGCGGCTCTCCCGCCTTCGGGCGGCCGGCCTGCTGCTCGGCGTCGCGGGCTGCGTGCTCTTCCTCGCGGCATCCCGCGTGGACTCGGCGTACCCGCAGCGCCTCCTCGGTGACCTCATGTTCATCGGCGCATCGGCCTGCTGGGGCACGTTCACCCTGATGGGTCGCCGCCTGATGGCGAGCGCGGGACCGATGCGCGTGATGACGTGGTCGATGGCGGCGGGCACGTTCATCCTCGTCCTCGCTGCGCTCCCGGCAGCGTCCGCCGTCGACTGGCAGGCACTGCCCGTGGAGCCCTGGGCGATCACCCTCTTCCTCGGCCTCGTCTCCACGGCGATCGGCTACGCGCTCTACTACCGCGGGGTCCGCGATGCCGGCCCCACCTCCGCGGCGATCGCCCTCCTCCTCCTGCCGCTGACCGGAACGACCGGCGCGGTGCTCCTCCTCGGCGAGGCGCTCGTGCCGCTCCAGGTCGCGGGCGCCGTCACGTTGGCGGTCGCCGCCTACCTGGCGCTCGCCCGCGCGCCGGCGCGGGCGGCGTCTCTGCCGACGCAGGGCCCACGGTGACCTCGACCGGCGGGATCAGAGCCGTCGCTGCGACCGCGAGCCCGACCGCGACGAGCGTGGCGACGACGCGCACCTCCGCGACGTGCACGCCGATCGCGCCGGGCCCGGCGGCGCAGACGAGCGCGAGCGTCAGCCAGGCACGCCCGGACCCATCCCCGCCGAGAAGCGTGTAGACCGCGACCGGCGCGGCGACCGCGGCGACGAGAAGGAGCGGCCCGGCGGGCAGCCCCGATGCGACGAGCGCCCCACCCGCGAGCGCGCCCGCGAGCACGCCGATGACGCGCTCCGCAGCCCGGCGACGGCTCGCCGCAGGGTCCGGCTGGAAGACGGCGACGAGCGCCGTGACGAGCCAGTACCCGTGGGCATCGCCGCTCGAACCGATCAGCCAGCCCGCGGCGAAGAGCGCGACCGCGAGCGCCGCGGCATAGCGCACGGCGACCGCCTCGGGGAGCAGGACCGGGCCGGGCGGCATGCGACCCCGGAGGAGGAGCGCCGCCGCAGCGGCGACCCAGAGCCCGCCGAGCGCGATCCCCGCGAGCGGGACCACGCGGGCGAGGAGATCGGCCGCGGGGTCGGCGGCCCCGCGCGCAGCCGCGGTCGCCAGAAGGTAGGCGACCGCGACCGGCGCCCCCGCGATGACGCTCTGCCGACCGCGCGCCGCCGCCAGCCCGGCAAGCGCCCCGAGCGCCGCCGTCCAGAGCGCGATGACCGGGATGAACGGCGGGAGGAGGAGCGCGACGAACCCTGCGCCGCAGGCGATCGCCGTCGCCCGGGCACCGGCATCGGGGCCGATCCGAAGCGCGGCGGGGACGGCGAGGATCGCGCCGCTCATCGCCGCGCCGGCGCTCGCCGGCGCTCCGAGGACGAAGGTCCCCGCGACCGGCGCGACGATCACGAGCCCGAGGCGCACCGCGGGCCCCGCAGCGCGTCGGCGCGCGGGGAGCGCGCGGCTCGGGAGGCGGGCGGTGACCGT
>JBJTJV010000121.1:0-3126 GCA_046352645.1 Chloroflexota bacterium
GAGTCGGACCGCCAGGGGGCTCGGCGGGCGCCCCGGGGGCCGCGGGGGGTCGGCCGCGACCCCGCCCCGCACGCGCGCCGCCGCGATGCCCCGCCGGCCCCACGCCGGGCGCGTGGCGACCCCGTAGATGCCGAGCACGCCACCGGCGCGGACGGACATCGCGGTCGCGATCGGGGCGTCCCCGACGCGCACCGTCCAGGCCGCGCTCCGTGGGTCGTGAAGGATGCGCGGCGCATGCCATCCGCCCGGCGCCGGCAGCTGGACGCCGAACCCGGCGGCCGCGGTCGCCTCGAACGCCGCGAGCGCCCCCGGATCCGCGACGCGCGCGAAGGTGCAGCCCGGCGGGAGCATGGGCATGCCCGCGGGCGCGGGCGCGCGCACGGACCACGGCTGCGCGGGCTCCGGCTGCCAGCCGTGGGTGCGCAGGTCCGTGGCGCCGAACGGGTCGGCCACCACCGCCCACCCCGGGGGGAGCAGGCCCGCGTCGAGGGCCGCGGCGTCCGCGTCCGCGGTCAGGGCGATGGCGCCCAGGTAGATCGGCGGGACCGGTCCGCGCGCGTGCCACCAGCCGCGGGTGCGACCGCTCGCGACGCCGAGGGCCCCCAGCCCGATCTCGTGCCAGGCCGCGAGGTTCTCCGCGATCGCGCCTGCGAGCTCGGGCTCCATCGGCCTCAGCCGACGCGCTTGAGGCGGCCCGTGCGCTTCGCGTAGCGCTCCGCTGCGCCGAAGACCGCGAAGCCCGCGGGGATGAAGACGGCCGCCATGACGAGGAGCGGCCAGAGCCGTCCGAGCTGCTCGCCCACGCCGACGCCGCCGATGAGCGCCTGGCGGACCCCCTCGAGGACGTACGTGAACGGCGAGAAGGCCGCGAGGACCTGCATCCAGCCCGGCAGGATGTCGATCGAGTAGTAGACGCCGCTGACGAGCAGCAGGAGCGACTGGATCACGAAGGTCATCTGCGAGCCCCGCTCCACGTAGATGAGCGGCAGGACCGCCGCCATCATCCCGATGCCGATCACCGAGAGCGAGCCCGCGAGCATGAAGACCGCGGCGGCGGCGAAGTCCGCCCCGGAGAGGTCGAGGCCGAAGAAGACCACGAGCGCGGAGAGCACGACGGTCGTGTGCACGAGCCCGTAGAGGATCGCGAAGAAGGTGGATCCGAGCAGCTGGGAGATGCGGTGGACGGGCGCCATCATCGTGTACTCGAGCGTGCCCTCCCAGCGCTCCCAGGCGATCTGCTCGGCGATGATCGAGAAGACCGTGGAGAGGTAGTTCCAGAAGACCGCGCCGATCATCAGCGAGAAGACGAGCTCGGGCGAGCCCTGGTCGAGCCCGATGAGCGCGATGGACATCGCACCGGCGATGGCGTAGACCATGAACGCCATCTCCCAGCCCCAGTAGCGCCGGACGAGGTAGGCGTTCCGCTCGATGAAGGCGAAGCTCGCGCCGAGCTCGCGGCGCAGGCCGGTGGTGCGTGGGCGCGCGCCGGGCAGGGGGGTCACGCCCCGTCCTCCGCCGCGTCGGGGTCCTCTTCCTCGACGTCGTCGTCGAGGGAGCGGCCGGTGTAGCCCATGAAGACGCTCTCCATCGTCGGGGGCAGGCCGCGCTCGGCGGCGATCCGGGCCCGGAGCGCTTCCGGCGTGCCCTCGGCGACGAGGCGTCCGCGGTCGAGGATGCCGATGCGGTCGCACAGACGGTCCGCCTCGGCAAGGTCGTGCGTGGTGAGCACGACCGTCACGTCGTGGTCGTCACGCAGCTCCTCCACGAACGCCTGGACCTCCAGCCGCGAGCGCGGGTCCAGCCCGGTCGTCGGCTCGTCGAGCAGGAGGAGGGCGGGGCTCGTGAGGATCGCCCGCGCGATCGCGACCTTCTGCTGCATGCCGCGGCTCATCTGCTCGAGCGGCCGGCCGAGGCGCTTCTCCGCGATGCCGAGCCGCGCGAGGATGCGCACCACGTCCGCGCGCGCCGTGCGGGCGTCCAGGCCGTAGAGGCGGGCGGCATAGGTCAGGTTCTCCGCGGGGGAGAGCTTCTTGAAGAAGGCGGCGTCCACCGAGACCCGGTTGATGTGGCGCTTGACCTCCATCTCCTCGCGCGCGATGTCGTGCCCGAAGACCGCGACGGCCCCCGCGTCGAGCGTGAGGAGCGTGGAGAAGAGGCGGATGAGCGTGGACTTGCCGCCGCCGTTCGCCCCCAGGATCCCGTAGACCTCGCCCTTCTCGATACGGAGCGAGACGTCGTCCACCGCGATCACGGGCGCGCGCTTGCGGCCCACGTGGAAGCTCTTCGTCACGTGCGTGGCAAGGAGGGCGGGCACCGGCCCGGGAGCGGGCGGCGTGCGGCGGCCGGCGGCGGGACCTGCCGCGGGTGTCGGCGCCGGCGGGACGGCGAGGGAGGGCACGGTGGACATCGCGGTCAGTGGCGGTGCGGGTCGGTGAGGGGGTTGCGTGCGCCGGGCCGGGCACCGGGACGATCGTGGCCGGCGGGTTCCGGCGCCGGCTCCGCGGCGATCGCCTCCGCGAGCGCGACGGCGCGGTCCGTGCGCGGCAGAGCCGCGACGCGGGCGAGGAGGAGCGCCCGCTCCGCCTGACGGGCCTCGAGGTCCCGGGCGCTCCGGTCCACGGCGTCGCCGAGCTCGGCCGTGATCCCCCAGGCGTAGTGCTCGAGGGCGCCGGTGCCCGGATCGCGTGCTGCGAGGACCGCGGGCGGGCGGCGCTGCAGATGGCCGCTCGCGTCGCGCTCGGTCGGCCGGAGGTAGTGGGCCGCGTCCACGCGCAGCCCGCGGGGACCCGGCGCGACGACGAGGACGACACCGAGGCGCCGCGCGGCATCCTCGGGCAGCGCGCCGGGCCCGTGGGTGAGCGCATCGAGCAGGTCGCGGAGCGAGCCCGCGGTGGCGATCACGCCCGGGGTGACGCCACCCCGGAGCGTCGCACCGAGCCGGTCGAGGTCGGGCGGCCCGTCGTCCGCGTCGAGGACGTCCCAGGGCCGTGCGGGGGTGGCGGCGAGGATCGCCGCGGCAAGGCCGGCGCTCAGGTCACGGCCCACCGATCCCGTCACGACGAGCGGGACGCCCCCGCCGGCCCGGCGCCCGGCGAGGGCGGCGAGCTCGCCGTCGAGGTCGTGGTC
>JBJTJV010000122.1:0-12313 GCA_046352645.1 Chloroflexota bacterium
CCGGAGCATCGCGGGCGGGCGGGCGGGTGCGCATGCGCCGGGCGGACACGGGTCGCGCACGGATCGCGCACAGGGGCGCGGACCCGGCGCGCACGGGCATCGGCTAGAGTCGCGGGGTCCCTGCCACCGGAGGAGCGTCAGGCGCGTGCCCACCCCCGCCCGGATCCGTTCCACGATCGCCACGATCGCCGCGCCCCCCGAGGACCTGCGGCGTGTCGCGCTCGTCCACAAGGCGCTCTCCGACCCGACGCGCCTGCGCATCGCCACGCGCCTCGCGGCCGGGGAGGCGAGCGTGTCCGAGCTCGTCGCGCTCGTGGAGCTCTCCCAGCCGCTCGTCTCGTGGCACCTCCGTCGGCTGAAGGTGGCGGGCGTCGTCACGACGCGCCGGGCGGGGCGCGAGGTCATCTGCTCCCTCGACCGCGAGGGGCTCCAGCGCTTCCACGAGGAGGAGCACGCGATGCTCGGGATCGGGACCCTGTGACCACCCCATCGAGCCCCACGCCGAAGCGCGACGCGATCCGCCACTCCATCGACCCGGTGGCGCGGGCGATGGCGCGGGTCGGCCTGACCGCGAACCGCCTCACGCTCATCGGCTTCGGCATCGCCGCGCTCGGCGGCGTCTTCGCCGCGCTCGGCCTGTGGCTCGTGGCCGGGATCGTCGCGACCGGCGGGGCGGCCTTCGACATGTTCGACGGGGCGGTCGCGCGCGTCACCGGCACGACGTCGAAGCTCGGCGCCTTCCTCGACAGCACCTTCGACCGCTGGGGCGAGACGGTGGGCTACCTGGGCATCGTCATCGGCTGCACGCAGGCCGGCTTCGCCGTCGGCGCGTGGCTCGCCGCGGCGTGCATGGGCCAGGCGTTCATGGTCAGCTACACCCGCGCCCGGGCGGAATCTCTCGGCTTCTCGAGCGGCCGGGGCATGGCGGCGGTGGGCCTTGCGCCACGCGAGGTCCGGGTCGCGATCCTCGGCGTCGGCCTCGTGGGCGCGGGTCTTGCGGGCGGTGTCGCGATGACGCCGGACCCGTCCACCGGCGCGCTCATCCTGGGCGCCGCGCTCGGGATCATCGCGGTCCTCGCGGCGATCACCACGGTCCAGCGCATCCTCTTCGTCGTGCGCCAGGCGGACGCCGGGCGCTAGCCCACCGAGCGCCGGGCACCGCGCGGCCCGGCCCGGCCCGTCCCGGCGCGGAGGGAAGCCGCGCGCTCGGCCGCCGGCCCGCTCCCGACCGCGTCCGCCCCGGACCACCCCGCGCCCCGGTTGACACCTGCGTCACCGCGCGTATCATGCGTAGGGCTTTATATAAGCAGTCGTTTCATAAACGTCTGCTTCGGGCCAGCGCCGGCTTCGGCCGGCGGAGATCGACCCACCACGCCGGACCGGACCACGGCCGGAAGCAGGAGCCACGACCACGATGACGAACCATCCCGAGACCGTCCGGGCCCGCCGCCCGATCCGCGTCGCCATCGCGGGCGTCGGCAACTGCGCGAGCAGCCTCGTCCAGGGCCGCTACCACTACGCGGACGCCGACCCGGCCGGCGAGGTCCCCGGCCTCATGCACGTCGAGCTCGGCGGCTACCACGTCCGCGACATCGAATTCGTCGCGGCGTTCGACGTGAACGCCACGAAGGTCGGCCGCGACCTCGCGGACGCGGTCCGCGCGCAGCCGAACAACACGATCGTCTTCGCGGATGTGCCGCGGACCGGCGTCACCGTCCAGCGCGGCCCGACGC
Organism: Chloroflexota bacterium; assembly: GCA_046352645.1. Taxonomy (GTDB): domain Bacteria; phylum Chloroflexota; class Limnocylindria; order Limnocylindrales; family CSP1-4; genus JAFMJV01. Next base: position 1,734 of record JBJTJV010000122.1, read on the forward strand.
TCGACGGCATCGGGCGGTACCTCGCGGACGTCGTCGAGGAATCGCCCGAGCGCGCGGTCGATGTCGCCGCGGTCCTGCGCGAGCGCGCGGTGGACGTCCTCGTCTCGTACCTGCCGGTCGGCAGCGAGGCCGCGACCCGCTGGTATGCCGAGCAGGCGCTGGCGGCCGGCGTGGGCTTCGTGAACGCGATCCCCGTCTTCATCGGCCGCGAGCCGGAGTGGCAGCGGCGCTTCGCCGCGGCCGGCCTGCCGATCATCGGCGACGACATCAAGAGCCAGGTCGGCGCGACGATCACGCATCGCGTCCTGACCCGGCTGTTCATGGACCGCGGCGTGCGCATCGACCGCACGTACCAGCTGAACTTCGGCGGCAACACGGACTTCCTGAACATGCTCGAGCGCGAGCGGCTCGAGTCCAAGAAGGTGAGCAAGACGAACGCCGTCACCTCCATGCTCGACCACGCGCTGCCCGAGGAGGCGATCCACGTCGGCCCGTCCGACCACGTGCCGTGGCTCGCGGACCGGAAGTGGTGCCACATCCGCATCGAGGGGACGACCTTCGGCGACGTGCCCCTGAACATGGAGCTGAAGCTCGAGGTCTGGGACAGCCCGAACAGCGCGGGCGTGATCACGGACGCGATCCGCTGCCTCAAGCTGGGCCTCGATCGCGGCCTCTCCGGTACGCTCGCCGCGCCGTCGGCATACTTCATGAAGAGCCCGCCGGTCCAGATGCACGACGACATCGCGCGCGAGCGCGTGGAGGCGTTCATCCGGGGCGAGGACAACGAGACCCTGACGGGGAAGGAGGCCGAGGAGCGCGTGCTCGCGGCCGTGTGAGCGAGGTGGCATGACCGAGGCGCGCGCCGCAGGCACGGGACCGGCACCCGGCGATCGGCCGGGTACGGACGTGGCCGACGGCGCGGCTCCCGGGTCGGCGGCGGCTTCCGCAGCCCCGACCCCGGACCGCGCGCACTCGGGTGTCGGCTACTCGCCGCTCAGCCGGCCGGGGACCGCGTCGCGGATCGGCCGGGGCCTCCAGCGGGGGCAGGAGCGTGCCGCCGTCCTCGCCTTCCGGTCCGCATCGCGCGCGCTCTCGGCGCTGCCCGCCGGCGTCGCGGACGCGGGCGCGCGCACCGTCTTCCGTGCGGGCTACCTGCTCTGGCCCGCCAAGCGCCGGATCATCCACGCGAACGCCGCGCACATCCTGGGACGGCCGGCGGACGACCCCGCGGTCGGGCGCCTCGCCCGTGCCATCTACACGAGCTATGCGCGCTTCGCGCTCGAGCTGATGCGCCTGCCGCACGCCCCGCAGGACGAGCCGCTCCGGCTCATGCCCCCGTCCGGCGACGCGCACGCGCGCTTCCTCGCTGCCTGGACGGAGGCGAGCGCCGCCGGGCACGGCGTCATCGCGGCGAGCGCGCACATCGGGAGCATCGACGTCTTCGCGGGGTCCTACGCGCTCGCGGGCTACCCGACCTGGGGCCTCGCCGACGACACCGCGTACCCCGAGCTCTTCGACCTGCTGAACCGCCAGCGTCGGCGCTGGGGCGTGGGCGTCATCCCGTGGCGGAACCTGCGCGAGATCTTCCGGATCATGCGCGCGCCGTGCGTGCTCGGCATGCTCGTGGACTGGGGCTACCGGCCGGACGACATCCCCGTCCGCCTCTTCGGCGCGTGGACCACGCTCCCTGCCGGCCCCGCGACGCTGGCGGCGCGGACGGGCGCGCTCATCCTGCCGGTCATCTCCCTGCGGCAGCGGGACGGCTCGTACCGATCGGTCGCGCGCGACGTGATCCGCGTCGCGGACGGATCGCCCGCGGAGATCCGACGCGCGACCCAGGCGATCGCCGACGTGCTCGGCGAGCTCATCCGGCCGGACCCGCGCCAGTGGTTCGCCTTCAAGCCGATCTGGCCCGCGACCGCGGAGGAGGCGCGCCGGCTCGAGGAGCGCGCCCGCGCGATGGACGGCGCATGACCGATCCCGCGACAGGCGGGCCGGAGGGCACGCCCGTGTCGGCCGCTGCACCGGCGCCCGCCGTGGCGCCCGTGCCACCGGCTCCGTCCGTGCCGCCGGCCGATGCGCCCGCGCCGCCCGTGCCGCCCGCGCACGCCCTGGCGCCGACGCCGGTGCGCGCCACGGCGGGCCAGCGCCTCCTGGCGGGCTCGCTGGCCGCGGGCGTCGCCATCCTCCGGCGGCTCCCGGAGGGGCTCGTCTATCGCGCCGCCTGGCACGCCGGCCTCCTGCTCGCCCGGCTTCTCCCGGAGCGGCGCCGGCGCGTCCGGGCGAACCTCCGGCGCGTCGTGACGTACCTCGCCGCGGAGGGGATGGGAACGGAGCGGGCGCGCGCGGCGGCGACGGACCCGGCGCTCCTGGACCGTTGCGTCCGCGAGGTCTTCGGCCACTGGCTCGTCACCTACGCGGAGAGCGCGATCGGCGCGAGCTACTCCACGGAGGTGCTCCGCACCCGCATCACGCACGCGGACCCGGCAGCGGTGGCGGCGGGGCTCGCCGCGGTGCCCGCCGGTGCGCTCGGCCGCATCTACACGGGCATCCACTTCGGCGCGGTCGAGATCGCGGGGCTCTATGCGGCGCGCTGCGGCCACGTCCCGCTCGCGGCCCCCATGGAGACCGTCGCGAACCCTGCGCTCCAGGCGTACTTCGAGCGGACGCGGGGCGCGCTCGGCGTGGACGTGCTGCCGCTCAAGGGCGCCACGGCGATCGCGCGCGACCGGCTCGCCCGCGGCCTCGGCATCGCGTTCGTCGCGGACCGCGCGATGGCGGGTGGCGGCGCGCGCGTCCCGTTCTTCGGCGCGACCGCGAAGGTGCCCGCGGGCCCCGCAGTCCTCGCCGCGGACACCGGCGCGCCGATGGCCTTCATCGCCATGCGCAGGCTCGCCTTCGGCCGCTGGGAGAGCTCGCTCGAGATGGCCGTGCCGGACACCACGCTCCCGCGGCGCGAGCGGGCCGAGGCGCTCCTGCGCGACCATGTGCGCTGGATGGAGCGGATGGTCGCGTCCGCGCCGGAGCAGTGGTGGACGCTGCTCTTCCCCATCTGGGAGGACGAGCCGTGACGGACGCGCCCACGCGGGCAGGGATCCCGGACGACTTCGGTCGGGCGGACCTCCATGTCCACACGCTCGCGTCCGACGGCGTCTCCGGCGTGGAGGAGATCCTCGCCTGGGTGGAGGCGAGCGACCTGGACGTCGTCGCGATCACCGACCACGAGCGGATGGATGCCGCGGTCGCCGCGCAGCGGATCGCGCGGGCGCGTGGCCTGCGCACGCAGATCGTGGTCGGCGAGGAGGTGACGACGCGCAACGGGCACCTCATCGCGCTCTTTCTCACCGAGCGGATCCGCCCCTGGGGCTCCATGCGCGACACGATCCGGCGCGTCCACGACCAGGGCGGCATCGCGATCGTCGCGCACCCGCTCGTGCCATACCCGCTGTGCGCCTCGGAAGGGACGATCCGCCGGCTGCTCGCCGACCCGGACGCATCCGCTGCACCGGATGGCATCGAGGCGTTCAACCCGACGACGGCGCGGATGCGCTGGAGCCGGCGCGTGCCCGGCTTCGTGGCGGAGGTCGGGCTCGCCGCGGTCGCGGCGTCCGACGCGCACCGGGCGGACCTCATCGGGCGCGCCCGGACGCGCTTCCCGGGGCGGACAGCGGATGACCTGCGTGCCGCGATCCTCGCCCGCACGACCGCCTGGGAGGGTGACGGCTATGCGTGGACCGAGCAGCTCGGCATGTTCCGGCGCCAGATGACGAAGAACGTCCGCGCGCTCGGCCAGGACATCGGCGGCACCGTCCGCCGCGACGGCACCGGGCGCGACCTCGGCTATCCCGGCGGCCGGCGCCGACCGGTGCGCTTCGACCCTGCGGCCGCGGGGATCGCGGACGAGGACGGGACGCCGGGCCGGTGAAGATCGGCCTCGTCACGCCGTACATCTACCCGCTCCCCGGTGGCGTGAACGCACACGTCCAGGAGCTCTACGAGAACCTCGTGGTGCGCGGCCACGACGTACGCATCATCAGCTCCACGCACGGGACGCAGCGCTCCAGCGAGGGCGACATCATCCGCCTCGGCTACGGCGTGAGCGTCCCCCTGAACGGGTCCATCGGCACCCTCACGTTCTCCCACCGCTACCCGAGCCTCGTGAAGGAGATGCTCGCGGAGGAGCAGTTCGACCTCATCCACCTCCACGAGCCGTTCGTGCCCTTCCTCTCGCTGGAGATCCTGCGCCACTCGAAGAGCGTGAACATCGCGACCTTCCACGCCTACTCGGGCTGGAGCCCCGCCTACGAGTTCGGGCGCCGCGCCATGCGCCCGTACGCGGACCGCCTCCACGGCCGGGTCGCCGTGAGCGCCGCCGCGCGCCACTTCATCAGCCGCTACTTCCCCGCCGAGTACAAGGTGATCCCCAACGGCGTGGACCTCGACGCGTACCGCGGCATCGCCCCCTTCGCGCGCTGGCGGGACGGGACGCCGAACCTCCTCTTCCTCGGTCGGTTCGAGAGCCGCAAGGGGCTGCTCTACCTCCTGCGCGCGTTCCGCCAGGTGCGCCGCGAGGGGATCGATGCGCGCCTCCTCGTCGTCGGCGGCGGGCCACAGGAGCGCGAGGTGCGCCGCTACATCGCGACGCGCAGGCTCCAGGGCGTGGAGCTCCTCGGCCGGGTGAGCGAGGCGGACAAGCTGCGGGCGTTCGCGACCGCGGACATCTTCGTCTCGCCCGCGACGGGCCAGGAATCGTTCGGCATCGTGCTGCTCGAGGCGATGGCCGCCGGACGGGCGATCGTCTGCTCGGACATCCACGGCTACAAGGGCGTGGTGCGCCGGAACGACCAGGCGCTCCTCGTCCCGCCGCGCGACGCGGACGCGCTCGCGGCCGCTCTCATGACGCTCCTGCGCGATCCCGAGCGGCGCGCCCGGATGGGCGATTCCGGCCTGCGGCGCGCCGTGCAGTTCGGCTGGGGGACCATCACCGCGAAGGTGGACGACTACTACGGCTTCGTCATCCGCCGCCTCGCCGCCGGGGGCCGCCTGCCGGAGGGGTTCCACGCGGCCGTCCCGCCCGCGCCGCCGCGGGTGCCGCCGCTGCCCGGGCTCTGGTCGGGACCTGGCGCCGCACCCACCGCGGAGGACGACGCGGGCTGACGCGCCGGGCGCGCCGGGCGCCGGTCGGGCCGCGGATGTCACCAATCCGTCACCCGGATATCCGTCCGCGGACACCCCGGGGTGGCTCCCGCCGGGGTAGGATTCAGGCGGGAGCCTGCGCTGTCGGGTCGCGCTCAAGGACCCGTGGACGGAGAGGTGTGGATCGATGGATCGGAGCGTACGCGCGCGCGCAGGGCGGTTCGCGCTCGCAGGCGTTCTCGCGGGGTCGCTGCTCGCGGTCGGGGCACCGCTGACGGTGGTCGCCGCGGCGGAGGGTGGCTGCGAGGCGGTGAACGGCACCGTCCAGCTGCCGGACGTCGTCGAGGGCAAGTTCAACGTCGCGATGGTGCTCATCGGCCCGCACGACGACGCGGGCTGGAGCGAGGCCCACTACGACGGCCTCATCCACCTGTGCGAGAACATGGCGGACAGCCACGTCGCGTACGTGGAGCTCGTGCCCGAGGGCGCGGATGCGGAGCAGGTCTTCCGCAGCCTCTCGCGCAAGGGTTTCGACATGATCATCGGCACCTCCTTCGGCTACATGGACGCCATGGCGGCCGTGGCCGAGGAGTTCCCGGACATCACGTACCTCCACACGACCGGCTACAAGAGCAACGGCCGGAACTTCGGCAACCTGATGGGCGCGATGGAGGACTTCACCTACCTCGCGGGCATGCTGTCCGGCTCGCGCGCGAAGGCGGACGGCAACCCGAAGCTCGGCTACGCGGCGACCTTCCCGATCCCGGAGGTCGTGCGCCTCGGCAACGCCTTCATGCTCGGCGCGAAGGTCACCTGCCCCGAGTGCACGATGGACGTGCGCTACATCAACACCTGGCATGACCCGGTGAAGGAGCGCGAGGGCGCGGCGTCGCTCTTCGACGCGGGTGCGCAGGTGGTCTTCACCGGCGCGGACACCGCGGCGAACGCGGACGTGGCGGCGGAGAAGGGCAAGTGGGCGGTGACGCACAAGCACTACCGCTCGTGCGCCAACGACGCCTGCCTCACCGCCCCGTACTGGATGTGGGGTCCGGAGTACACGCGTATCGCCGAGCTCGCCCGGAACGGCGAGTACGTCGGCGGCGCGGACTACTTCGACGCCGATTCCGGCTCCATCGGCCTGTATGGCTTCATGGACGGCCAGGAGGCGATGCCGGGCATCGCGGACCTGCCCGCCGAGGATGTCGCGCTCGTGCGCGAGACCCTCGCCAAGTTCCTCTCCGGCGAGATGAACCGCTTCGACGTCTTCGCGGGCGAGATCCGCGACTCGACGGGCGCGGTGGTCGTGCCCGCGGGCGAGAAGATGGACCAGGCAGACCTCGAGCAGTTCGTGCGCATCGAGGACGGCGGCATGTGCCGCTTCTGCATGAAGTTCTGGGTCGAGGGCGTGAACGGGGAGATCCCCTCCTAGCACCGGGCCGGACGCACGAACGGACCCCCGGGCTCCCGCGTGGAGCCCGGGGGTCCGTGCTTCCCCGGCACCCCGGGCGGACGGACGGCATGATGGAGGCGATGACCGCCACCCCCGCTCCCGCGGTCGCGATGCAGGGCATCGTGAAGGCCTTCCCCGGCTGCGTCGCGAACGACGCGGTCGACCTGGACCTGCGCGCGGGCGAGGTCCACGCGCTGCTCGGCGAGAACGGCGCGGGCAAGAGCACGCTGATGAGCATCCTCGCGGGCCTCTACCGCCCGGACGCGGGGACGATCGCGATCGGGGGTCACCCCGTGGAGCTCGGTGGGCCGCGGGACGCGATCGCCGCCGGCATCGGCATGGTCCACCAGCACTTCACCCTCGTGCCGTCGCTCACGGTGACGGAGAACATCCTCCTGGGCCTGCCGGCGCCGCGCTTCCGGCTGCGCCTCCGCGAGATGCACGCGCGCGTCCGGGAGTTCGCCGTCGCGCAGGGCCTGCCGGTCGATCCGGCGGCGAAGGTCTGGCAGCTCTCCGTGGGCGAGCAGCAGCGCGTGGAGATCCTCAAGGTCCTCTGGCGCGGCGCGCGCATCCTCATCCTCGACGAGCCGACCGCGGTGCTCGGGCCGGCAGAGGCGGAGGAGCTCTTCCGCACCCTCCGCGCGCTCGCCGCGGCCGGCGGCTCGATCGTGATGATCAGCCACAAGCTCCACGAGGTCCTCGCGGTGGCCGACCGCATCACGGTCCTGCGCCGCGGCAGGGTCACCGCGGCGGGGATCCCGGCAGCCGGCCGCACGACGGCCGAGCTCGCCCGCCTGATGGTCGGGCGCGAGGTGCTCGAGAGCGTCCAGAAGCCGCTCGTGGAGCGCGGGCCCGTGGTCCTCGCGCTGCGCGGCGTGGAGGCGCTCGGCGACCGTGGCCTGCCCGCGTTGCGCGGCGTGGACCTGGAGGTCCGCGCGGGCGAGATCGTGGGTATCGCGGGCGTGGCAGGGAACGGGCAGGCCGAGCTCGCCGAGGTGATCACCGGCCTGCGCCGCTGCACCGGCTCGATCACGGTGGGCGGCACGGAGATGGCGAACCGCCCGCCGGGTGCGCTCATCGCCGCGGGCGTGGCGCACATCCCCGGCGACCGCCACGCGACCGGGTCCGCCCCCGGCCTGTCCGTCGCGGACAACCTCGTGATGAAGCGCTACCGCGTCCCGCCGATCGGCGGTCGCTGGCGGCTCGACCGACGCGCGGCGCGCGCGGAGGCGGAGCGCCTGAAGGAGGCGTACGCGGTGAGCGCCCCCTCGATCGACACGCCCGCGCGCCTCCTCTCCGGCGGCAACCTCCAGCGGCTGATCCTTGCGCGCGAGCTCACCGCGGAGCCGCGGCTCATCGTCGCGGTGCAGCCCACGCGCGGCCTCGACGTCGGCGCGATCGAGGGCGTCCACCGGCTCCTACTGGAGCGCCAGGCCGCGGGCGCCGCGATCCTCCTCGTGAGCGAGGAGCTCGACGAGCTGATGCTCCTTGCGGACCGCATCCTCGTCTTCTTCGAGGGCCGCATCTCCGGGGACATCGAGCCGGGCGTGATGGCGGAGATCGGGCAGCTCGGCGAGATGATGACGACCGGCGCGGCGGGCGCGGCCGGGGCGGGCGCGGCATGACCGGCGCGGCGCGCGGCCCGCGCCTGCCCGCCTTCCGCGTGGAGCCGCGCGGTGAGGTGTCGCGCCGCCTCACGGCCACGGGCACGCTCGTCTCCGTGGGCGTCGCGATCCTCCTCTCCGGCCTGCTCATCGCGTGGATCGGCGGCGACCCGGTGGCGACCTTCACGCACATCCTCGGCGCCTCGTTCGGCGACCACTACGTGATCTCGGACACGCTCGTGAAGGCGACGCCGCTCATCCTCACCGGCCTCGCCTGCTCGCTCGCGTTCCGGATGAAGCTCTGGAACATCGGCGCGGAGGGCCAGCTGACGCTCGGCGCGTGGGGCGCCTCCGCGGTCATCCTCTCCGGCGCCCTGCCGCCGGGGCTCTCGCCGTTCCTCGTCATCCCCCTGATGCTCGTGGCGGGGATGCTCGCGGGCGCCGTCTGGGGCGGCATCGCCGGCTGGCTGAAGGCGCGCTTCGGCGTGAACGAGATCATCACCACGCTGATGCTCAACTACATCGCCCTCTACTGGCTCCGCTTCTGGGTCTTCGGCCCGTGGAGCGAGGGGGGCTTCCAGATGTCCGCGCAGCTGCCGCGCGAGTACTGGCTGCCGCGGCTCACGGACCTCTCCTGGCTGCTCCCCGGTGCGGGCGGGCTGACGGTCCACCTCGGCTTCGTCATCGCGGTCGTGGCGGCGGTCGCGGTCTGGTACCTGCTCGCGCGCACGCGGACCGGCTACGAGATCCGCCTCATCGGCGACAACCCGGGGGCCGCGCGCTACGCGGGCATCGACCTGCGCCGCCGGATCATCCTCGTGATGCTCGCGTCCGGCGCCCTCGCGGGGCTCGCGGGGATGTCCGAGATCGGCGGCGTCGTCCACCGGCTGCAGGACAACTTCTCGCCCGGCTACGGGTTCACCGGCATCGTCATCGCCTACCTCGCGAAGTTCAACCCGTTCGGCGTCATCGTCGCGTCGATCGCCTTCGGCGCGCTCATCCTCGCGGGGCGCGAGATCCAGCCGGCGGGCATCCCCGCGATGATCCAGGGGATCGTCCTCATCACCGTGATCGTCATCGATGCGCTCCTGCGCAACCGGATCGTGCGGGTGCGCCGGTGACGCTCGAGCTCCTCCTGGCCGCGGGCATCGCGAGCGGGACCGTGCTCCTCTTCGCGGCCCTCGGCGAGATCCTCACGGAGCGGGCGGGGATCCTGAACCTCGGCGTCGAAGGGATGATGTTCGTGGGCGCGCTGGCGGGCTTCCGCGTGGGCATGGAGAGCGGGAACGCGCTCCTCGGCCTGGCGGCGGCGATGGCCGCGGGCGGGCTGCTGGCGGCGCTCCATGCGGTCGTGACCGTGCGGCTCGGTGCGGACCAGACCGTCTCCGGGCTGGCGCTGACGCTCCTCGGCACGGGCGTGGCGCTCGTGCTCGGCGAGGGGCTGGCGGGCGGCGGCGGCGCGCCGCTCCTGCCCACGATCACCGTGCCCGTCCTCTCGGGCATCCCCTTCCTCGGGCCCGTCCTCTTCACGGGCCAGTCGGCGATCGTCTACGTGGCGCTCCTGCTCGTGCCGATCACGTGGCTGTGGATCGAGCGGACGCGGCCGGGGCTCCACCTCCGGGCCGTGGGCGAGAACCCGACGGCCGCGGATTCGCTGGGCGTGAACGTGGCCCGGACGCGCATCGCCTACACGATCGCGGGCGGCACGCTCGCGGGGCTCGCGGGCGCCACGATCACGATGGCGATCAGCCCCGGCTGGAACTCCGCCCAGACGACCTCCGGGCAGGGCTGGATCGCGGTCGGGCTCGTGATCTTCGCCCGCTGGAGCCCGGTGCGCGCGCTCGTCGGCGCGTGGCTCATCGCCACGATCCGCCGCCTCACGCTCGACCTCCAGGGCCCCGACGAGATCCTCGGCCTGCCGAACGTCTTCCACCTCTACCAGCCGTCGACGTTCTTCCTCGAGATGCTCCCCTACGCGCTCGTCATCCTCGTCGTCGTCCTCGGCTCGCGCGAGGCGGTCCGGCGTCGGCTCGGCGCACCGGCCGCGCTCGGCGTGCCCTGGCGCCGCGGGGAGCGCGGGCGCTAGAAGGCGGCGCGCGGGCGGCGCGGGCGGCGCGGGCGGCGCGGGCGGCGCGCGCTACGCGGCAGCCGGCGCGAGGTCGGCGATCGCGGCCGCGATGGCGGCGGCGGCGGCCGGCAGCGCGGCCGCGACTTCCGGCGAGAGCGCATCCCCGTGGCCGAAGCGCAGACCCCCGATGCCCACGAACCAGCCGCGGGGCGGCGCGCTCCGCAGGACGGCCGCGAGCGCGAGCACCTGCTCCACCGGCAGCTCGTGCGAGGAGCGCGGCTCGGCCCGCCCGCCGTCCGCCGCGCGCTCCCGGCCGAGCGCC
>JBJTJV010000123.1:0-21175 GCA_046352645.1 Chloroflexota bacterium
TCGACGGGGAGTTCAACGACATCCACCCGTGGCGCTCCGCGGAGATCCCCGCTGTCCTCGGCGCCGGCAAGGGCCGGGGGCGGGCTGCCGGGGCGCCCCGGGCTACGCCCGCGCGCGCTTGCCGAGGTGCGAGGTGAGCCGCGCGAGGCCCGCGGAGATGTCCCCGCGGGCGATCTTCACGTCGATGATCGAGTAGCTGTCCAGGTTCGCCTCGGCACCTGCGAGCGCGCGGTCGAGGTCCGCCTCCGTGCGCACGACCCAGCCCTTGCCGGCGCCGAGGACCGCGGGGATCTCCGCGTAGCGCCACGGGTGGATGTCGTTGAACTCCCCGTCGATCATCGGCCGCTCCGTGCCGTAGCCCTCGTTGTCGAGGATGACGACGATCGGGGCGAGGCGGTCGCCGGTGCGCAGGATGCTCGTGAGCTCCATGCCCGTCATCTGGAAGGCGCCGTCGCCGGTGATCACGAGGGGCCGGAGGTGGGGCCGCGCCATCATCAGGCCGAGCGACCCGGGGACGGAGAACCCGAGCGAGAGGTAGTACGCGCAGGCGACGAAGCCCGAGTGCTCTACGAACAGGTCGGTCGCCGCGAAGAAGCAGTCGCCCACGTCCGTGATGACGACCGTCTCGGACGTGAGGTGCCAGTTCAGGCACTGGAAGAGCCGGGCGACGGTGATCTGCGCGTCCGCGTGCGCGACCCAGGGCTCCGGCCGGCGCGGGTTCGGGATCGTGGGCCGCGGCCGCGTGCCGAGCGCGGGCTCGAGGGCGAGGATGAGCTCCTTGAAGACGATCCGCTCGTAGCGCGCGCGGCGCACATTGAGGTGGTCGCTCGTGGCGTGGACCATCCGGGCGGTCTCGAGCTGGGCGGTGTCGATGCCGAGCGTCACGTCGCTCAGGTTCGCGCCGAGGACGAGGACACAGTCGCTCGATTCCACGTAGTCGCGGACGTGCTCGTTGCCCAGCGCCCCCTCGTAGACCCCGAGGTAGAGCGGGTGGGCCTCGTCGATGACGGACTTGCTCAGCGTGGTCGAGGCGCAGGGGATGCCGCTCCGCTCGAGCAGGCCCGGGAGGAGGTCGTGGACCTCGAACCGGTGGAGCTCCTCGCCTGCGAGGATCACCGGCTTCTTCGCACCCGCGACCATGCGCGCGATCTCCTCGAGCGCCTCGCGGAGCGTCTCCGGGTCGCTCGCCTCCTTCGGCGCGTGGACGGGCCGGACGGTGAAGGTGGCGTTCACCATGTCGCGGGGCAGCTCGAGGTAGACCGGCAGACGCTCGCGGAGGCAGGCGAAGAGGACGCGATCGATCTCCGCCTGTGCGGTCTCCGCGTCGTCGAGGATCGCCGAGGCGACGGTGATCTCGCGGAAGATCTTCAGCTGGCTGTCGAACGTGCCGACCTTGTGGTGGAGCTTGCGCTCGCGGGTCCGCTCGCGGACGCCGGGACCGCCGCAGATCACCACGACCGGCGACTTCTCCGCATGCGCCTGGGCGGTCGTGTTGATGACCTTGAGGCTGCCCACGCCGTACGTGATGCAGACCGCCCCGATCCCGTTGACCCGCGCGTACGCATCCGCCGCGAAGCCCGCCCCCTGCTCGTCCGCCATGTTCACGACGCGCAGCTCGGAATCGGTGAGGTGCTTGTAGTACGCGAGGACGAAGTCGCCGGGCACGCCGAAGACGTGCCGGGCACCGAGCGCGAGCAGGCGGTCGATGAGGTACTGGCCGATCGTCGTCGTCTCGCTCACGGGTTCTCCTCTGGGTCGGGGGTGCGCGGGGGGCCGGCGCGCACGTATCGTGCCATCCCGGGCGCGGGCGCGGCGCGGGACCCGGGGATCAGCGGCGCTCGGTCACCAGGTCGGACTCGACGCCCTGCGCCGCGCGCGTGCCCCGGGGGAACCAGCGCGCCGTCACGAGAAGCCCCGCGACCGCGCCGGCGGCGATGATCGCGAGCGCGACGAGCCAGGCGGTGTGGGCGCCCGCGCGATGGAGCGCGTCGAACATCCCGTCGAGCTCCGGGACCATGACGGCGATCCGGTCCATCCGGGAGGGGATGCCCTGGGCGATCGCATCGAGGGTCCCGGCGTCCATCAGTGCAGCGCTGTCGGGAAGCGCCGCGAGCGCCTCCTCGATCGCACGCTGCTCCGAGCCGAGCCAGCCGATCGCCACGACGGCCGCACCGAGCGCGCCCGCGGTCTCCCGGGAGACGTTCGCGAGCGCGGCCGCCACCCCGCGGAGCGGCCGGTCCACACGGCCCATCGCGCCCGTCTCGAGCGCGACGAGCAGGAGGCCCATCGCGATGCCGAAGGCCGCGAACGGCAGGACGAGCGCGCCCGCCGCGAGCGCCGCGGACGTCTCCGGCGGCGCGGTGACCAGGGCGACGGCGACGAGCGCGAGCGCCGTCCCCGCAAAGCCCACGAGGAGCGGCGGCCGGTGGCCGACGCGGTCCACGATCCGGCCGGTGACCGGGGCCATGGCGGCGATCGGCAGAAGCGCCGGCAGCAGCAGGAGCGCGGCCGTGACCGGCTGGAGGCCCACGCTCACCCCGAGATACCGGAGGGCAGCGAGGTTGAAGGCGAGCAGGACCCACTGGTAGCAGGCGATCCCACAGACGGCGACAAGGAAGATCCGCAGGCCGCGGAGACGCGGGTCCAGGAGCGGCACGCCGCTCCGCAGGTCCGCCGCGATCGCGCCGCCGATCAGGCCGATCCCGGTCACGACGGGGAGGAGGACCTGCACATCGAGCATCGCGTCCGTGGAGCCGAGGGAGATGCCGCACAGGACGCAGGCGATGCCGACGGCCCAGAGGACGATCACCCGCCACGGGAGCTCGAGCGCCGGGTCACGTACCGGATCGGGGCCGCGGCGGAGGAGGAGCAGGAGCGCGAGCGCACCGACCCCGGCGGCCGTCCAGAAGACTGCCCGCCAGCCGGGTCCGTCCACGAGGACCGCGCCGACCACCGGCCCTGCTGCGATCCCCACCATCATCGCGCCCACGAGGAGCCCGTCGCCCCGGCCGCGCTCCCGCGGCGGCGTGACCCAGAGGAAGAAGGCGGTGAGGGCCGGCAGGATGGCGGCCGCGCCGAGCCCCTGGGCGAGTCGGGCCGCGAGGAGGACCTCGATGCCCGGCGCGAGCGCGGCGAGCACGTTCCCGCCGAGGAAGAGCGCGAGCCCCGCAAGGAGGACGCGCCGGTGCCCGTGGCGGTCGCCGAGCCAGCCCGCGGCGGGGAGCGCGGCACAGAGTCCCACGAGGTAGAGCGTGGAAAGCCAGAAGACCGGTCGGCTCGCCGCGTCGAGGTCGCGGGCGATCGCGGGCGCCGCCACGCCCATGACGCTCACGAGGACGAAGACGAGGATGCGCAGGAGCGCGATGCCGAGCATCGTGGCGCGCCGGGTCGCGACGGTCGCGGGATCGTGCGCGCCGACCGTCCCGTCGGTGAACCCGGCGCGGTCGCCCGGACCGGCGACCCCGCTCACCGGCCGGGCCGCTCCGGCAGCCGGAGGTCCGCGTAGACGGCGAGGAGCGTCTCGGCCTGGCGCTCCCAGGCGTACGGGCCGCGAGCGGCCGCGAGCGCCGCGGCCCGGTACGCCGCGCGGCGCTCCGGCGACGCGTCGAGGATGCGCCGGATGGCGGCCGCGATGGCTGCGGGATCGTCCGGGTCGCACAGCTCGCCGCAACCGGTGCCGCGGACGATCGGGCCCATGCCGGGCAGGTCGGACGCGACGACGGGGACGCCCGCGCCCATCGCGTCGAAGAGCTTCGTCGGCGTGTTCAGGCGGTGGTTCAGGGTGTCGCCCTGGACAGGCATCGCGGAGATGTCGGCCGCCGCGATGGACGGGAGGATCTCCGCGGGCGCGACGCCACCGGTGAAGAAGATGCGGTCCGCATGCGGCAGCGCCGCGGCCTCCGCCCGGTAGCGGTCGTAGTCCGTGCCGTAGCCCGCCACGACGAGCACGGCCCCCGGCACGTCGCCCATCGCACGGCACAGCTCGGCGATCCCGCGGCCGGGCATCGCAAGGCCCAGGAACAGGACGACCGGCGTCCCCTCCGGCAGACCGAGATGCGCGTGCCAGCGGCGCTCCGGCGGGTCCGGCGGGACGTAGTCCGGGGGCCCGTTCCAGACGATCGTGGGCATCCGGCCCCAGGCCGCCCCGAGGACCTCGGCGTACGGTGTGCTCACGCTCAGAAGCGCGTCCATGGAGCGCGCGAGCGCGGTCTCGCGGCGCTCCAGCAGCGCGCGCCAGGGCCCGGGCAGCCGGGCGAAGCGGCCCGCCTGGACGTCGAGGTCGCGCGCGTCGTAGATCGCGAGGCCCCCCGCGCGCCGGCGGAGCTCCGCTGCAAGGGGCAGCGTCACGAGCCCCTCCGCCTGCCAGACGTCCGCCTCCGGCACGGCCGCGAGGACGGCCGACGCCCAGGCCGAGGTGAGGCGCAGGTAGCGGAGCGCCTGGATCGCGCGCCCCGCGCTCGCGGTGAGCGTCCGCCGGGCCGCCGCGACCGGGCCGCGCCGTACGGCCTGCGCGCGCCCGTGCTCCTCGCCCGGCGGCAGCCCGGGCGTCGGCAGCCACGCGAGCGGGCGCGGCTGCTCGATGCGCAGGACGCGGAAGCCGTCCTCCTGCTGCTCCGCGGGGAGCCCGGCCTTCGCGCGCGCGACGACGGTGACCGTGTAGCCCGCGCGTCCGAGCGTGCCCGCGATCTTCCAGACGCGCGAATCGGTCTCGAAGGGGTTGTTCGGCAGGAGGACGACGCGCTGCGGCCGCGGCCCGCCGGCGCTGCTCATGCCGCCGCGAGCCGCCGGTACAGGTCCACACGCGCGCCGGCCGTCCCGTCCCACGTGTAGCGGTCGAGCGCGATCGTGCGGCAGCGGAGGCGGAGCGCCGCCATCGCGTCCGGCGGCATCCGGAGGAGCCCGGCGATCGCGGCCGCGACCTCGGCCGGATCGTCGACCGTGGCGCACCGGCCGATCGCCTCCGCGGTCACGAGGCGGCACTGCTCGTTGCCGCGGGCGACCACGACGGGGACGCCCGCCATCATCGACTCGAAGAGCTTGTTCGGCAGGTTCATCCGCTGGTTCAGGGTGCGCGGCGGCTGGCCCACGAAGGAGACGTCCGCACCCGCGGTCCAGCCGAGGAGCACGTCCGGCGGGACGGCGGGCAGGACGCGGATGCGGTCCGGCCGCTCGCGGGCGGCGGCCCGCAGCCACGCCTCCAGCCGTCCGTAGCCCATGAAGACCGCGACGGCACCGAGCGCACGCAGCTCCGGCGCATCGATCGCGGCGGCGAGCTCCTCCACGCCCCGGTCCACGGAGAAGCCGCCCTGGTAGAGGACGAGCGGGACGTCCGCCGCCACCCCCGCCGCCGCGCGGAGCTGCGGGAGGACGGGTGCGGCCGGGTCATCCGGGCGCCAGGCGGGCGGGCAGTTGAGGAGGATCCCGGGGCACTCGGCGAGCTGCCAGCGCTCCGCGATGAGCTCCGCGACCGGGTCGCTCACCGCGAGGAATCCGGACGCGTCGCGGACCCAGCCGCGCTCCCGACGCCGGACGATCGCCCGGAACCAGCGCGGCATCCGGGCGAGCCGGGCCGCCTCGCTGTGGTAGTCCGCGACGTCGTAGACGAAGCGCGCACCGATCCGCCGGGCGGCCGCCCGGCGACCGGCAGGACGACGAACGACTGGCAGTGGAAGACGTCTGTCTTCGGCGCCTGCGCGACGACCAGGTCCGTCCACGGCCCGACGCGGCGCGCGTTCGCCACGAGCTCGACAGCCCGCCGGAGCGGGTGCCGGAGGCGGTCGGCGCCCCGCGGGCGCTCGGGCGGCAGGACGACCGCGGACGGGTCGAGGCCGATGGCGCGCGACAGGAGGGAGCGGAGGGGGCCCGGGAGCGGGCGGAAGGCGAGCGACAGGCGCCGGTCCACCGGCAGCCGGATCAGCCGGACGCCGGGGGCGAGCTCCTCCTCCGGCGGCAGCCCGTCCGCCGACCAGCCGAGGATCGTGAGCCGGTGCCCGTCCGCCGCGAGCGAGGTGGCGCTACGGAGGAAGCGGGAATCGAACTCGAAGGGGTTCGCGGCGACGATCGTGACGCGCAGCGGGCGCGCGGGGCTGCCCGTCGTGGGGACCGGATAGGCGGAGGTCGTCCGGGACGGCGCCGCCGCGCCATCCGCCGCGGGTCCCGTCACGGCGCGGGGGCCCTCAGGCGTCGCCGTCCGGGCGACCGGGCGCGTCGGCGGCAGGGTCCGGGGGGAGCGCGGACGCGCGGCGTGGGCCGCGGCCACGGAGCTCGGCCCAGCGGAGCTGCAGCACGACCACGAGCGCCTCCACGATGATCCGCCGTGACATCTTGCTCGTGCCCACGCGTCGGTCCGCGAAGACGATGGGCACCTCCACGACACGTGCCCCAGCCCGGCTCGCGACGAAGGTCGTCTCGATCTGGAAGACGAAGCCGCCGGAGTGGAGCGCGCTCCAGTCCACGGCGCGCAGCGCGCTGCGGTGCCACGCCTTGAAGCCACCGGTGAGGTCGTGCGGACCGAGGCCGAGGACGGTCCGCGCGAAGAGCGATCCGCCGCGCGAGATGATCCGGCGCGCGATCCCCCAGTCCTTCACGCCGCCGCCGCGCGTGTAGCGCGAGCCGATGACGAGGTCCGCGCCATCCGGCCGCGGCGTCCCCGGACCGCCCGCGAGCGCGCCGACGAGGCCGGGAAGGTAGGCGGGATCGTGGGACCAGTCGGCGTCCATCTGGACGATGCGTGCCGCGCCGCCCTCCAGCGCGACGCGGAAGCCGTCCGCGTACGCCTTGCCGAGGCCCTGCTTGCCCGGCCGGTGATGGACCCGGAGCCGCGGCTCGGCGGCCGCGAGCTCGTCCGCGATCCGGCCGGTGCCGTCCGGGGAGCTGTCGTCCACGACGAGGAGGATGGCCCCGGGCAGCTGCGCGAGGATGGCGGCCGCGATGCCCGGCAGGTTCTCCGCCTCGTTGTACGTCGGCAGGACGACCCAGGTGTCGCGGTACGGCGCGTCGTGCTCGGTCACGCCGACAGTCTAGCCGTGCCCGCGACGGGTGGCGGAGACCGTGATGGGCGCGCGGCCGGCCTCGGCCATCACGATGCGCCGATCGTCCCCGTGTAGACGCGGGTCTGCGTGCCGCCCGCGGTGTCCGTGCCGGTGATGGTGATGCGCACACGCCCGGCGCGGCCCTCGCGCGCGACCCAGCGGGCGCTGAAGAGCGTCTCGCTGTCCCGGCGGACGCGCAGGGTGTACGCGGGCATCCGCGGCTGCTTCACCGTCACGACGAGGAGCCCGTCGATCGGCTCCGCGCTCTCGATCGTGAAGCGCTGCGCCTCGCCCGCCTGCACCGTCCAGTCGCCGTCCGCGTCGTAGGGCATCTGGCGCACCCGGAGCGCGTGGCTGTAGCTGCCGTCCTCGGTCGTCGCGGTGACGATCGCGGTGTAGCGGCCGGTGGGCACGAGGGCGCCCGCGTCGTCCCGACCGTCCCAGGTCCAGGTCGCGGTGCCGGGCTCGACGCCTCCCTCCGGGCTCCGCCGGACGACGCTGCCGTCCTCGGCCGTGACGCGCCAGCCGACGAGGGCCGCGTGGCGGACATCGACGGAGAAGGTGGTCTCCGGCGCGAGCGTGTCCGCGTCCGCCGCGTGGAAGAGCTCGGCGGAGGCCACGGGCCGCGCGATCGCGGTGAGGAGCCGGACGGCGACCGTCGCGGACGCTCCCTCGTTCCCGCTGCGGTCACGCGGCTGGACCTCGATGCGGTAGCGGCCGTCGGCGGCGACCTTGCCCGTGTCCGTGCGCCCATTCCAGGTGAAGGTGCCGGGGCCCGCCTCGCTCCAGAACGTGAAGCGACGCGCTTCCGTGTCGTTGGGCCGCCGGACGCGGACCACGACGAAGGCGGGCTCCGACAAGGTGTAGCGGATCGTCACCGCGTCGCTCAGGCCGTCACGATTCGGCGTGAAGACGGGGGCGGCGTCCTCGCCCGCGGGGATCGTGTCGTCGGCCTGGAGGCCGCTCACGCCGTCGATCTCCGGCGCGATCGTGTCCCCGGGATCGCCCGCGCCGAGCCACTCGATGTTCGTCAGCGTGTGGTCGCCGGTCATGCCCCGCAGGTAGCCTGCATCCGGGTCGGGATCGAGGCGGACGAAGGCGCCGGCGACGCGCTCGGAGGGGAAGATCTGGCCAGGCTTCGCGCCGACCCAGCCGTAGTAGGGGCCGGAGCCCGAGCCGAAGCGCATCCGGAACCAGTCGTGCATGGAGACCGGGTCCGGCGAGGCGAGCGCGCCCACGAGCGTGGCGCCGGGCTGCCATCCGAGCGCGATGACGGTGCGCGCACCCGCGTCGAGGAAGCCCGCGGCGTAGTTGTCCACGCGCTGGCGGGCGACGCTGAGCGACGGGATCGGCATCCCCTCCTCCGCGTTCCCCGACGCGTAGCAGAGGCCGCTGAAGAGGACGATGGCGTTCGGCGCGAAGCGGATCTCCTCGCGGATGTGGTCCGCGCCGACGTACTTCGTGGCGACGTCGTCCGTGGTGCCGAGGCGCGGCGTCAGCCCGAGGCCGTTCTTCGTGTCCTCCTGGAACGGGCCGTAGGGGCTGGGCCAGCCGTTGCCATGGCCGAGGTAGACGAAGAGGTCCGCGCCGTTCGCCTCCGCGACGACGCGCTCCCAGGTGGCCTGCGGGTGGTAGAGGCGGACGACCGCCATCCCCTTCGCCTCGGCGGCCGCGGGGATCGCCTCGCCACGCCGGATGTACGTGCGGGTCGCGCTGCCCACGGGACCGACGACGACGACCGCCTTCTTCGTGGAGATCGACGCGGCGACGCGCGCCTCCTGCTGGGCGACGGTGAGGCGCTGCCACGGGCGGCCCTCGCGGCGGGCGGCCGCAGGCACGGTCGTGGCGACGAGGACGATGCAGGCGGCCGCGACCGCGGCGAGCAGCCGGCGGCGGGTCGGGGCGGCGGTCGTGGCGTCGGTCATCGGTCTGGGCTCCGGTCGTCGGTCGGGACGCACCCCGGGACGGGTGCGGCGATCGGGGCGGAGCATCCCCGGCGGGACCGCGGCAGAGGACCATGCGGAAGGTCCTATCCCCCCTGGCCCACCTGGGTGGCCGGATGGAGGTCGGACGGCGGCTACGAGCGCGCGCGGACCGTCACGGGCGCGCTGGACGGCGGCGCGGCCAGCGCCCGACGGTGGCCCCCCGAAGGTCCTGGCACCTTCGTACGCTCCCCCCGCGAGACGGGCCGCGCCGAGTGGACGGGGCGCGAGACGGTCGGGCCGGGGCGCCGCCCTCCCGGCCGGCGGGTCCGCGGGCGCGGACGGTCAGCGCGGGGCGGTCGTCGCGCCGGGGCTCGGGGTGCGGTCGGAGAAGAGCGGCGGCTCGTCCGTCGCCGTCGGGTCCACCTCGTCGGGCGGCAGCGTCTCCCCGGGCTCGGGGACGCGGGGCCCGGTGTAGCTCGTGAGGACGAGGACGGCCTCGAGCCGCTCGAGGTCCGCGGCGGGGAGGATCCGGCCACTCTTCGTGAAGCCGCTCGCGCCGTCGACGACGTCCACGATCGTGCCGATGAGCAGGCCGCGCGGGAGGATGGAGCGCACGCCGCTGACGAGCTGGCCGGCCGTGGTGACGGTGTCGCCGACGGCGATCGTCTCGGTCGCGGCGACCTTCTCGAACTTCAGCGGCTGCGAGAGGTCGCCGAGGATCTCGCCGGTGGCGCGCGTCTCGATGTCCAGGCCGATGACGAGCGAGCGCGTGTCCGAGAGGAGCCGCACGGACGCGCCGCCGCGGAAGACCTCCGTGACGATGCCGACGAGCGATCCGCCCGGGGCGAGGACCGCGTCGTTCACCTCCACGCCCGCCTCCGCACCACGGTCGATCGTGATGAGCAGCTCGAACTCGCTCGGGCTGCGCTGGATGACGGTGGCGGCGATCGTGTCGTGGTCGAGCGCCTTGCGCGTGCCGACCAGCTGGGCGAGGCGGGCGTTCTCCTCCCGGAGCACCTCGAGCTGGGCGAGCTGCTGTTCGAGCGTCCCGACGCGCTCCACGAGCGCCTGGTTCTCCAGCCGGAGCTGGTCGATCTCCGTGAAGGCGGAGAAGATCGAGCCGACAGCGCGCGAGCCGCCGGCGAGGACCTCCTGGAGGGGCCCGAAGGCGAAGCGGATGCCGTTGCGCAGCTCGCGGACCGGTCCGGCGCTGCCGATGATGAGCAGGAGGACGGCGACGAGGAGCAGGCCGAGGTAGATGAGGACGGGCCGGCGCGGGTCCGTCGGCCGCAGCCTCAGCATCCGGGCGATCCCGGCTGGTGGGCGGGCGGGCGCATGGTCAGCGCAGGCCGCGCGAGTACGTCTCCGGGACGAGGGCCCGCTCCATCGTGGGGTCGTCGAGCTCCTCCATGACCCGGCCCGTACCGCGTGCGACGCAGGTGAGCGGATCCTCCGCGACCTGCACCGGCATCTGCGTGGCCTCGGAGATCCGCCGGTCGAGCCCCTGCACGAGGGCGCCACCGCCCGCGAGCACGATCCCCTCGTCGATGATGTCCGCGACGAGCTCCGGCGGCGTCTCCTCGATCGTGTCCTTGATCGTCTCCACGATCTGCCCGATCGAGCCCTCCATCGCCTCGCGCACCTGGTCCGCGGAGATCTCCACCGAGCGCGGCAGGCCGGTGAGGAGGTCGCGGCCGCGGAGCGTGACGCGCTGGTCGTCCCACGGGCCGGGATAGGCGGAGCCGATGGCGATCTTGATCTCCTCGGCGGTCCGCTCGCCCACGAGGAGGTTGAACTCGCGGCGGCTGTACGCGATGAGATCCTGGTCGAGCTCGTCCCCGCCGATGCGGATGCTCCGCGCGACGACGATCCCGCCGAGGCTGACGACGGCGACCTCGGTCGTGCCACCGCCGATATCCACGATCATGCTGCCGGTGGGCTCGCCGATCGGGAGGCCGGCGCCGATCGCGGCGGCCATCGGCTCCTCGATGAGCCGTGCCCAGCGGGCGCCCGCGTTCAGCGCCGCGTCCCGGACGGCGCGCTTCTCCACCTCGGTGACGCCGGACGGGATGCCCAGGAGCATCCGCGGCCGGGGGACCATGCCGACGCGGTCGTGGACGCGCGCGATGAAGTACTTGAGCATCTGCTCGGTGACATCGAAGTCGGAGATGACGCCGTCGCGGAGGGGCCGGATCGCGAGGATGCTCGCGGGGGTACGGCCGACCATCCGCTTCGCCTCTGCACCGACCTCGAGGACACGGCGGGTCCGCGCATCGATCGCGACGACGCTCGGCTCGCTGATCACGATGCCCCGGCCACGGACGTGGACGAGCGTGTTCGCGGTGCCGAGGTCGATCCCGATATCGCGGGAGAACCTGCCGAGGAAGGCGTCGAACATCGGTGGGAAGGGTGGCTCCGGTGCGGTTCCGTTCCTGAAGGTGGCACGGGCCCGGTCGGGGCCCGGCAGGGGGACGGCGGCGGGGCCGCGCGGTCACGTGGAGCCGGAGTATAGCCCCGGGCCGTCCCCGGACCCGTCGGATCGGTGCGTCCGGCAGGACCGTGGGCCCGAGCCCGGGCAGGGTGGTGGCCCCCCGCGCGCCACGCCGCGCGCCACCGGCCGGGGAACCGGCGGGCGTCGGCGGGCGTCCGAGGGGGGCGCGAACCCGGTCCGCTGCGGACCGGCCCCGCCCGCAAGGAGACCCTGCCGATGCCTGCCGTCCCGACCCTGCGCGCTCGCGCCGCCCTTGGCGGCGCCGCCGCGCTCCTCGCGCTCTCCGGCCTCGCCGGCGCCGCCGCGGCGGCCGATCCCGCGACCGCGCCCCTGCCCACGGACCCCGACACCGTCCTCATCCGCATCGAGGACGTGGGCGGCTTCACGATCGCGGGCTATGACCTCGTGCGCGTCCCCGCCTTCGTCCTGTACGCGGACGGGCGCCTCTTCCAGCTCGGTGCGCAGATCGCGATCTACCCGGCACCGCTGCTGCCGCCGCTGCTCGTGGGCACGCTCACCGAGGAGCAGATCCACGAGGTCCTCGCGGCAGCCGCCGAGGCCGGGCTCGCGGGCGGCACGGATACCACGTACGGCCCCGGGCTCGTCGCGGACGCACCGGACGCGCTCTTCACGGTCTGGGGCCCCGACGGCGTGACGCGGACGCAGTTCGGCGCATTCGGCATCGAGCAGGAGTTCCCCGACCCCGCCGAGGCACAGGCGCGTGCGGATGCGCAGGCCTTCCTGGACAGCATGGTCATGCTGCCCGTCGCGGACGCCGCGCCGTACGTCCCGACGGCCCTGCGCCTGCTGGTCATCCCCTACCCGGACCTCGGCGAGGAGCCGGGCCAGGAGCCCGTGGCATGGCCGGGCACGACCTCGCTCGCGACGGGCGGCACGGTGCTCTTCCCCGACTACCCCGAGAGCGGCAGCTGCGTCCTCATCACCGGGGACGAGGCCGCGACGGTCTGGCCGGCGCTCGCCGACGCGAACGAGCTGACGCCGTTCGTGAGCGACGGCGCGGAGTACCGGATCGTGGTCCGGCCCCTCCTCCCCGGCGAGGCCGTGACCTGCACCCCGTTCGCCAGCTGACCCGCGGCGCACCGCCGCCCCGACGCCCCCGGGACCTCCTACCGGGGGCGTCGGTCTGTCCCGGGTGCCCTGCGCCGGATCCGGCCGCGCGCTCACGGGCCGCGGCGGCCGCGGTCGAACGGGACGCCGCGGTCGCGCAGGCTGACCCATGTGCCGTGCCCGAGGATCAGGTGGTCCAGGACGGCCACGTCGAGGATGCGGCCGGCAGCGACGGTCTCCGCGGTGAGGTGGAGGTCGTCCGGGCTGGGGGCCGGGTCGCCGGAGGGATGGTTGTGGACCACGATCAACCCGGCCGCGTGGCGCCGGACGGCGTCGCGGAAGAGCTCACCGACGCGGACGAGCGCGGACGAGACATTCCCCTGGTAGACGACCGGGACCGCGATGACCGCGTTCCGCGCATCGAGGAGCGCGACCCGCAGCTCCTCCCGCTCGAGCCGACCCATCTCCGGCAGGAGGCGCTCCGCAAGGTCGCGCGGCGACCCGATGCGCCAGCGGCGGTCCGGCCACGTGGCGTGGGCACGCCGCCCGAGCTCGAAGGCCGCCGCGACGCGCGCCGCCCGCGCGGGCCCGATCCCCGGCAGCACCGCGAGCTCCGCCTCCGTGGCATGGGCGAGGCCCGCGATGCCGTCCAGTGCGTCGAGCGCCCGGTGGGCCGCGGCGAGCCCGACGGCCCCCGGGCCGCAGAGCGTGGCGAGGAGCTCGGCGGGCGTCCGCCCCATCACCGGACCCGCTGCCGGACGGCCGGCGGCCACCCCGCGCGCCGTCACGCCGGTCCCGCCCGCGATCGCCTGCTCGATCATCCGTCCCGCACCTCCGCTCCGCTCGTGGTGCTTCCGGACCCGTCCGGCGGAGCCCGCCGTTCTCCCCGCCGGCCGGATCCGGAAGCAGGTGGAGCATCGCGGACGGCCCTCGTCGGGGACTTCGCGGGGGGCGAGGGATGGTGGATAACCCACCGGGCTCGCGATGGCGGACCGGGCGCGGCCGCGGCTCAGGCGAGCGGCGAGCCGGGTCGGACGAGGGTGAGCCCGAGGATGAGCGCGTTCCAGGCCACGTGGCCGCCGATCGCCGCGAGGATGCCCCGGCGCAGGTAGAGCCAGCCGAGGATGAGCCCGAGCGGCAGGATCACCGCGAGCTGGAGGAGCGCCTGCTTCGCGCCCTCCGCGAAGGTCACGGCGCTGATGTTCGCGATGTGCACGACCGCGAAGAAGACCGCGCTCCGCACGAGCGCGCTCCGCAGGGGCAGGTCGCGCGCCCAGGCCGAGAGCGCGAAGCCGCGGAAGAAGATCTCCTCGCCGACCGGCGCGACGAGCGCGACCGCGAGCACGATGAGGATCCGGTCCGTGACGTCGCGCGCCAGGGGGAGGATCTGCGGCGCTTCCGTGCCGGCGAGCTGTCCGAGGATCCCTGCGAGGACGAGGATGACGGGGGCCGCGACGAGCGTGGCGGCCGCACCGGTGACGAGCGCACCGAGCGCGCGCCGGATCAGGCCGGGTCCGGCCTCGGGCCAGCCCATCTCCGTCCAGGTGAGGGCGCCGGTGCGCACGACGAAGGCGACCACGCCGACGAGGTAGCCCGCGGCGACGATGAGCAGCCCGGCAAGGAAGCCCGCCGCGCTCTCCGGCGCGAGGCCGATGGCCCCGAGCAGGCCGGAGCCGAGCGCGGAGAGGATGACGACGAGGCCGAAGACGAGGACGGGGGCCGGGCCGCGATACCACGGCGCCGGTCGGCTCCGACGCGCGACGACCTGGTAGCCCGACGCCGCGGCAAGGCCGGTGCCGAGGAGGAGGAGCGCGACGAGGAGGACGAGCGTCCTGCCTGCCGAGGGCGGCGCCTGCGTCGAGAAGAGGAGCATCGCGAGCCCGGTCCCGGTGAGGAGCCAGGCGAGCAGGTAGAGCGCGGGGACGGGTCGGTCCTCGAGCGTGAAGATGCGGCCACCGGGCGGGCCGGCCGGCGGCGGGGGCGGGGGATCGGTGCGGTCGCCGAGCGGGCCGCGGACCTCCGTCCAGGACGGCGCGGGGCCGTCGGGCTCGTCCGCGGGATCGGGGGACGCGGGCGGTGCGTCCACGGGCACGTCGAGGACGGTCCAGCCGTCCCCGGGGGCGTCGCCGGGGCGGCTCAAGGCTCCCGGAAGCCGGCGATCTCCGGGGCGACGGCCCCGGGATACCCACCGAGCTGCGGCTGGCCGGGCATCCCACCGGGCTCGATCGCGCCGCCGCGGCGTGCGGAACCCGGGACGTACGCGGGGAGCGCGGCCTCCGGCCGCTCGAAGTCCTTGCCGCACCAGGCGCAGAGCGACCAGTCGAGCTCCACGAGGCGGCTGCACGTGGGGCAGACGCGGCGGAGGCGGTTCCGGCAGGAGGGGCAGATGATCCAGTCCTCGTGCACGGACCGCGAGCAGTTCGCGCAGTGCGGCCGGGATTCGATCTCGGCCATCATCGCCTCCTCGGCGAGGGCACGCTCGTTGGCGACCGCGACGAGCTCCTTGGGCCGGACGATCCGGTAGAGGATGATCGCGAAGAGGAAGAAGGCGGGCGTGAACAGGACGATGAACGCCGCCGCGAGGTAGGGGGCGACGGGGTTCGCGCTCCGCTGCTGCATGTCACGGAACGCCCAGAAGGCCGTGGCGAGCCAGATGAGGACGACGTAGATCAGGACGGCGCGCACACCGAGCTGGACGATCTGGTTGTTGAGGATCGAGTCGACGGTCTGCCCGATCTGCGTCCCGATCTGGTCGAACATCCCTGACGGTGGCCCTCGTGCGTCGCGCCCCGCGGGGGAGGGGCGCCGGGTGCGCGGTCTGCGGGACGAGTGTAGCAGCACCCGGGGGAGCGACCGCCCGTGCGCGGGGTCCGGTCGGCGTCAGGCCCCGTACGGGCGGACGGGCGCGTCCACGATCTCGCGCACCTCGCCACCCGCGAGCAGGCGCAGGAGGACCGTCCCGGCGAGGCGTCCGGCGCCCTCGGGGTCGGGGTCGGCGCAGCCCTTGATGAGCGTGCCGTTCATGGCGCGGGCGTCGATCGTCTCGCGGATCGTGGCGTCGCAGGCGAGCGGGAAGATGCCCAGCCCGGGCTGGATCGCCGTGCGCCGGCGCAGCGGGGCATCGAGGAGGCCGGCGCCGCTGCCGACGACGACGCGGACGCCGGGGAAGCGCTGCTCGACCGCGCGGGCGGCGGCGTTCGCGCTCCGCTCGTCCGTGACCCGTACGCGGCCCACGACCATCGCGAGCGGGTTCCGGCGGATGAGGGCGCTCGCGATCGCGGTCGAGACGGGGTCCTCGCGGCCGGCGCCGGAGGCATCGGCGATGAGCACTTCGACCGGCTGCTCCGGCCAGGCCGCCTCCGACCACGCGCCGGCGCGCCGCCCCACGAGGAGCGCGAGGGAGCGCGGATCGACGCTGACGCTCACCTCGCCGGTGTCGCCCTCGTGCGGCCGCTCGAGGCCCACGACCGGGACGCCCGCCGCCACGGCCGCCGCGGTCTCCTCGGGCATCGCCACGTCCGTGCCGAGCGTGACGATCGCGCTGACGCCGCGCTCCACGAGCCGGCCGATGCAGGCGCGCACGCCCTTCTGGCCGGCCGCGTCGCACGGCTCGATCGCCACGCCGCTCCCCTCGAGCGCGGCGATGAGCCCCGCACGGTGGAGCGCCCCGAGCGTGGT
The DNA here is from genome assembly GCA_046352645.1 of Chloroflexota bacterium. GTDB lineage: Bacteria > Chloroflexota > Limnocylindria > Limnocylindrales > CSP1-4 > JAFMJV01. The sequence continues at coordinate 16,194 of JBJTJV010000123.1, forward strand.
GTCCCTGCCCGCGATGAGGCCGATCGCACCACCGGACAGGGCGGCGAGGCCGGCGGCCCGCTCGGCGTCCGTGATCGTGACCCGGTCGCCGCTCACCGTGCGGCCGAGCGCGACGCGCCCGGGGCCGACGGCGATCGTGCCGCGAGCGGTGTCGACGGGGATGACGATCGTGCCGGGGATGTCCCGGCTCGTCATGATCGCGAGGAGCGCGTTCGCGGCGGCCTCGCCCGCGATGCCGTCCGCGCGGGCCATGCAGGCACGGATCCGGCTGCGCGGGCCGACGAGCGCACCGACGCCACCCTCGCAGCTCCACGGGACGATCCGGAGGTCCTCCGGCAGGGCCGCGAGCGCCTCCTGCGTGATCGCGTCGAGGAGGAGGCCTTCGCCGAGCACGAGGCGCGTCTTCGGCGAGCTCGCGACCACCGCGGCCAGCTCGGCACCGTCGTGGATGGCGGGCGGGCCGAGGCGGCTCGGGATCCGCACGCGGGGCGCGGCCTCCGCGAGCCCGGCGAGGTTGGCGTCGGCGACCGGGTCGGACTCGTTCGGCGGCAGGCCGGTGAAGAGGATGCCGGCGCCCGTCCGCCCGTCGGGGAGCGGGTCGAGGGCCACGCCCGCGGCACGTCCCTGGGCGCGCGCCTGGAGGAGCGGGTCGGTGATGAGCGCGACGGCGCCGGGGGCGAGGGTCAGGCCGTTGCCGATGCCCACGACGATCGTGCGGTCGTCGAGCGCCCGCTGCGTCTCCGCGGTCAGGTCGCCGAGGTCGCCCGCGATGACGATCGCGAGCGCGTCGTCGTCGTCGAACATGCGCACGCAGTCGCCCGCCGTGCGGTCCGGGGCCGTGGTGCAGGTGACGACCTCCATCCGCGCCGCGGCCAGCCGCTCGGCGACCGCGGCCGCCTCGCGCGCGTCGGCGGCGCTCGCGGCGGGGTCGTCCACCCCTGCGACGACGATGCCCGCGAGGCGCAGCTCCACGCGCCGCGTCGCCTCCTCGAGCTCCTCCGCGGTGATCGCGACCTCGTCCGGCTCGCCGCGCGCGTCCGCGATCACCGTGCCGCGGCGGAAGTCCACGATCGTCCCGCCCTGCGCGTGCGCCACCGGCGCGGGAAGGCCCGCGACGACGAGGAGCGCAGCGAGCGCGGTGATCGACCGTGTGTGACGCATCCGGAGCCTCCAGGCAGACCGCCCCCCGCGTCGCTCGACGGCCGCGGAACGCGAAGAGTGCCCCGTTCCGGGCGTGCTGTCCACTCGGGCCGCGGGACGGCTCATGCGGGCGCCCCCGGCAGGCCCGTCGCGCGCACGAACGCACGGAGGAGCTCGCGGGCGAGATCGTTCGGGCGGAGCGTGGCGGCGCGGACGGCATCCCAGCGGATCGCGACCGCGAGGACGAGCGGGCGGTCCCAGGGGTGCGCCCCGTCCGCGGCGGGCGGCATGCGCAGGCGGATGAGCTGGCGGCCGTCCTCCTCCGCGATGAACCCCGCGAGCGCGCCGGCGAGCGCGGGCCCCAGGGTCGCGAGCGGCGGGCCGGGCGGCGGCCCCGCGGCGGGTGCGATCTCGCGCGCGGTGAGGACGCCGTCATCGTCCTCGAGCCAGACGTGCGTCAGCCACCAGCCGTCGTCCATCACGGACGGGGCGGCGAGGCCGGGGCGCACGAGCGGCGCTGCCGGGTCGCCCGGTCGGAGCCGGAGCGGCTCGGCACGCACGAAGGAGGGGCCGGGGGACGGGGTCCTGCTGGTCACGGGCGGGAGCGTAGCACCGCGGACGGGGCCGACCGGCCGGACCCCTACCGCCGGATCCGCAGGTCCACGAGGAACGTCACGACGACGGCGATCGCCGCCGCGCCGAAGAGGAGCGGGTAGCCGATCCCGTCCTCGCCGTAAACGCGCAGGAGGTACGAGACGATGAACGCGGTGATCGTCTGGGCGACGGAGAACGAGACGATCACGAGCCCCCAGAGGGCGCGATGGCGGAGCGGGTCGCCGTCCGCGATCTGCTGGCTCCGCGCGAGGAAGAGCGCCACGAGCCCGGGCATCCCGAGCCCCGCGAGGAAGGACGAGAGGACGAGCGTCACGTCGTCCCCGCCGGCGAGCAGGAGCAGGACCGCCGCGAGCTGGACGCCGAAGGCGACACGGAGCGTCGTCCGGAGGCCGATGCGCGGCGAGAGGGCCGCGTAGACGAGCGGCCCGATGAGCGCGCCCACCCCGTAGATGACGTAGAAGTGCGACGCGGACGTGACGCCACGGTCGAGGTCGCGGGCGATGTAGTCCGCGAGGTAGACCATGTGCGGCACGATCGCGACCGCGATCAGCCCGTACTGGAGGATGAAGAGTCGCGCCGATGGGCGCTCCCCCGCCGGACGCGCGGCGGGCGGCGGGGTGGCGGGCCACATCCGCCAGGTGACGAGCGCGACGGCGATCGAGAGGACCCCGAGCGCGATCCACGTCTCCCCGACCCCGATCCCGAGGAGGACCGGCGTGACGACGCCCGCCACGAGGATCCCGATGCCGATCCCGTAGAGCGTGAGCTGGCTGAAGAACGCGCGACGCGTCTGGGGCACGTGGGCGAGGAGCGTGGGCCCGGTGATCACCATGATCGCGCCGCCCGCGACGCCGGAGACGACGCGCCAGAAGAAGAACCAGGGGTAGGGCAGGCCGGGGTCCGCGCACGCGATGAAGGAGAGCCCGATCGCGAGGACGAAGAGCCGGAGGAGCGTGACGGGCGCGACACGCCGGGCGAGCCGGTCCGCGAAGAGGGCACCGAGCAGGTAGCCCGCGAGGTTCGCCGACGCGAGGAGCGAGGCATCGCTGCCGTCGAACCAGCCGTCCACGACGAGCGCGGGCTGGAGCGGCGCGAAGGCGAACCGGGCAAGGCCCAGGCCCACGAGGATCGCGCCCATCGCGGCCGCCGTGGCGAGCCGGAGGTCGACGCGTCCCCCGCCGGCCTCCCCGACGTGGTCGCCCGTCAGGTGCATGCGCCTACTCCCACTCGATCGTGGCGGGCGGCTTGCTGCTGATGTCGTAGACGACGCGGTTCACGCCCGGGACCTCGTTGACGATCCGGCTGGAGATCCTCCCGAGCACGTCGTAGGGGAGCTTCGCCCAGTCGGCGGTCATGCCGTCCTCGCTCGTGACCGCGCGGATCGCGACGACGTTCGCATAGGTGCGCCCGTCGCCCATGACGCCGACGCTCCGGACGGGGGTGAGGATCGCGAAGCTCTGCCAGACGCTCCGGTAGAGCCCGGCCGCCTTGATCTCGTCGATGACGATCCAGTCCGCCTCGCGGAGCGTGTCCAGCCGCTCCGCCGTCACCTCGCCGATGATCCGGATCGCGAGGCCGGGCCCGGGGAACGGCTGGCGCTGCACCATCCCCTCGGGGAGGCCGAGCTCGAGCCCGACCTTGCGCACCTCGTCCTTGAACAGGTAGCGCAGCGGCTCGATGAGCTGGAAGCGCAGGTCCGCGGGCAGGCCACCCACGTTGTGGTGCGTCTTGATCTTCTGCGCCGCCTTCGTCTCCGGGGCGGTCGATTCGATGACGTCCGGGTAGAGCGTCCCCTGGGTGAGGAAGTCGATCGAGCCGATCTTCGCTGCCTCCTCCTCGAAGACGCGGATGAAGGCGTCGCCGATGATCCGGCGCTTCTCCTCGGGGTCGATGACGCCCGCGAGTCGCTCGAGGAAGCGCTCCCGCGCATCGACCATCACGAGGTGCATGCCGAGGTTCGCGGCGAAGGTCTGACGGAGGAGCTCGCTCTCCTTCTTGCGCATCAGGCCGTGGTCCACGTAGATGCACGTGAGCCGGTCGCCGACGGCCCGGTGGACGAGCGCCGCGGCGACCGCGGAATCGACGCCCCCGGAGAGGGCGCAGATCACCTTGCCGTCCGAGCCGGTGACGCGTGCGTGCGCGTCCACGCGGGCGCGGATCTGCGCGACCGTGGAATCGATGAAGCTCGCGGGGGTCCACTCGGGCGCCGCGCCAGCGATGCCGAGGACGAACGTCCGGAGGAGGTCCCGGCCGCGCGGGGTGTGGACGACCTCGGGGTGGAACTGGATGCCGTACAGGCCGCGGGCCGGGTCGGCGAGGCCGGCATACGGCGTGGAATCGGTCTGGGCGGTGGCCCGGAAGCCCTCCGGGAGCCGGGTGATCGAATCGCCGTGGCTCATCCAGACGGGCTGGTCGCGATCCATCCCGGCGAAGACGCCGGTCTCGTCCACGATGCTCAGGGTCGCCGGCCCGTACTCGCGCTTGTCCGCGGGCAGGACGTCGCCGCCGAGCTCGCGGGCCATGAGCTGCGCGCCGTAGCAGATGCCGAGGACGGGGAGCCTGCCGCTCCAGATGGCCGGGTCCGGCCGCGGCGCGCCCGCGTCGTAGACGCTGTTCGGGCCACCCGAGAGGATGATGCCCTTCGCGCCGCGGGCGACGATCGTGGAGAGTGGCGTGTCGTACGGGAGGAGCTCGGAGTAGACGTCCAGCTCCCGGACGCGGCGGGCGATGAGCTGCGCGAACTGGCTGCCGAAGTCGAGGACGACGACGCTGTCCGGCGGCTCGGGCGGGACGTGGATCGTGGGCCGGTCGTCCGGGGCACGCGCGGGCGCGGGCGCGTCCAGTGCGACCTCGAGGTACGCCTCGACCTCCGCATCGTCCGGGGCGAGGACGCGGTGGCCCGCGTTCGCCGGGGCCCCGTGGACCGTCTTCCCGCGCTTGCGCTCCGTCACCCGATCGTCGCCTCCGCCCGTCCCCTGCCGCCCGGCGGGCGGCTCCGCGCAGTCTACCGGCCGGGGCAGGTCCCTTCCGTGCCCGTCCCGGCGAAACGGTCCGCCATCCAGGCGACCGCAGCGGCGAGCCGGTCGCCGCCGGTGATCGACTCGGCGTGGCCCGCGCCCGCGATCTCGCGGTAGTCCACGATCGTGCCCGCGGCGCTCCCCATCGCCGCTGCCGCCCGCACGGACGACTGCGACCCCGCCCCGGCCGCGAACCCGCTCGCGCTCGAC
>JBJTJV010000124.1:0-4480 GCA_046352645.1 Chloroflexota bacterium
GTTCCTCCGTCGCGAGTACTCCATCCTCGCGGTGTTCGTGGTGGCGGTCGCGGTCGTCATCGGCCTGCTCATCGACGCGAACCTCACGGGGAACGCGCGCATCGCGGAGATCGTCGGCCCGGCACAGGACCGCATCGGCGTTGGCCCGTGGACCGCGGTCGCGTACGTCGCGGGCGCGCTCTGCTCGGCGATCGCAGGCTTCGTCGGCATGAGCATCGCGGTGCGCGGGAACATGCGCACCGTCGCGGCCGCCATGCGCGGCCTGGACCCGGCGCTCCGCGTCGCCTTCGCGACCGGCACCGTCATGGGCCTCACCGTCGTCGGCGTCGGTCTGCTCGGCGTGACGATCCTCTGGGTGGTCACCGGCGACGCCTCGATCGTCGCGGGCTTCGGCTTCGGCGCCTCGTCCATCGCGCTCTTCGCGCGCGTCGGCGGCGGCATCTACACCAAGGCCGCGGACGTCGGCGCCGACCTCGTCGGCAAGGTGGAGGCGGGGATCCCCGAGGACGACGCGCGCAATCCCGCCACGATCGCGGACAACGTCGGCGACAACGTCGGCGACGTCGCGGGCATGGGCGCGGACCTCTTCGAGTCGTACGTGGGCTCGCTCATCGCGGCGGTCGCGCTGACGGCCGCGGGCGCCGCGGGCCTCGGGCTCGCGGACGCGGGCCCGCAGAGCGCGCTCGCCGTGCTCCCGTTCGCGATCGCCGCCGTCGGCATCATCGCGGCGGTCATCGGCACGCGCCTCGTGCGCACCAGCCCGACCGCGACGATGTCCCGGCTCCTCTGGTCGCTCCGTGCCGGCGTCTTCGGCGCGGGCGCCCTCGCGCTCGCGGGGACCGCCGCGGTCGTGCTCGGCCTGTCGCTGCCGTTCGAGCTCTTCTGGGTCGTCGTCGCCGGCCTCGTCGTGGGCCAGGTGATCGGGACCGCGACCGAGTACTTCACCTCCTACGAGTACCGCCCCACGCGCTGGATCGCGTCGCAGTCCGCGACCGGACCCGCGTCCGTGATCATCGCGGGCGTCGCGGTCGGCCTCGTCAGCGTCGTCGTGCCCACGCTCGCGATCGTCGTCGGCATCTGGGTCGCCAACGAGCTGGCCGGGCTCTACGGCGTGGCGCTCGCCGCGGTCGGCATGCTCTCCACCCTCGGCATCACGCTCGCGACGGACGCCTACGGCCCGGTCGCGGACAACGCCGGCGGTCTCGCCGAGCAGGCGCACCTGGACCCCGAGGTCCGGAGCCGGACGGACGCCCTCGACGCGCTCGGCAACACCACGGCCGCGACCGGCAAGGGCTTCGCGATCGGCTCCGCCGTCCTCACCGCGCTCGCGCTCCTCGCGGCCTACGCGGAGATCACCGGTGTCGGCGCCATGGAGCTCACCGACGCGCAGGTCCTCATCGGCCTGACGATCGGCGCGATGCTCCCGTTCCTCTTCTCCGGCCTCACGATGCACGCCGTCGGCGCGGCCGCCGGCGCGATGATCGAGGAGGTCCGCCGCCAGGTCCGGGAGATCCCGGGCCTCCGCGAGGGCGTGGAGGGCGTGGAGCCGGACGCCGCGCGCGCCGTGGACATCAGCACCCAGGGCGCGCTCCGTGCCATGGTCCTGCCCGGCACGCTTGCGGTCCTCGCGCCGATCGTCGTGGGGCTCCTGCTCGGCGCGGAGGCGCTCGGCGGCATGCTCGCGGGCTCGATCGCGTCCGGCTTCCTCCTCGCGCTCTTCATGGCGAACGCGGGCGGTGCGTGGGACAACGCGAAGAAGTACGTGGAGCTCGGCAACCACGGCGGCAAGGGCTCGCCCGCGCACGCCGCCACGGTCACCGGCGACACCGTGGGCGACCCGTTCAAGGACACCTCCGGGCCGTCGATCAACATCCTCCTCAAGCTGATGGCGATCGTCGCGCTCGTCTTCGGGCCGCTCATCACGGCGTAGGCGGAGGCGCGAGGGGGTGGCGGGGACGACGGGCGACGGGTCGGCGGCGGACGGGGCGTCCGCGGCCCCGGTGACGCGCGCGGCGGTGGAAGCCGCCGCGGCGCGGATCGCCGGACACGTGCGCGTGACGCCGGTGCTCCTGCCGGGTCCGCATGCGGCTCGCGCGCACGCCTTCAAGCTGGAGCTCCACCAGCGGACAGGCACGTTCAAGGCGCGCGGGGCGTTCGCGAACCTCCTCGCCGCGGCGGAAGCCGGGCATCTCGACCCGGTCCGCGGCATCGCGATCGCGTCCGGCGGGAACGCGGGCCTCGCCAATGCGGACGCGGCGCATGCGCTCGGCGTCCCCGCGACCGTCTTCGTGGCAGAGAACGCATCCGCGGTGAAGGTCGCGCGGCTGCGGGCGCTCGGCGCCACGGTCGTCGTCGGTGGGGCGGCGTACCCGGACGCGTACGCGGCGGCCGTGCGCTTCGTGTCCGAGACGGGCGCGTTCCACTGCCACGCGTACGACCAGCCGGAGGTCGCGGCCGGGGCGGGCACGCTCGCGCTCGAGCTCACGGACCAGGTGCCCGGCGGCTTCGACACGGTGCTCGTCGCGGTCGGCGGCGGCGGGCTCGTCGCGGGGGTCGCGGGCGCGCTCGCGGGGACGGCCCGCGTCGTCGGGGTGGAGCCGGAGGCCGCACCGACGCTCCACGCCGCGCTGGCGGTCGGCGCGCCGGTGGACGTCGCGGCGAGCGGCATCGCCGTCGACTCGCTCGGCGCGCGACGCGTGGGGTCGATCGCCTTCGCGACCGCGCGCGCGACCGGCGTCACGAGCGTCCTCGTTCCGGACGATGCGATCGTGGCCGCCCGGCGGGCCCTCTGGGACGGCTGGCGGATCGCGGTGGAGCCGGGTGCGGCGGCCGCGTACGCCGCGCTCCACGGCGGTGCCTACCTGCCGGCGTCGGACGAGCGCGTCGTCGTCGTCCTGTGCGGCGCGAACACGGATCCTGCCACGCTCGCGTAGGCGCCGGGAACGATGAAGCCGGCGGGAGACCCGCCGACTTCGGTCGATCGCGCGGGTCCGGCAGCGCCGGGCCCGCGGAGCGCGTGCGTCAGGCCGCGGCGACGAACCCGCAGGCGGCCTCGAAGCCCTCGAGCGCCTCCATGAGCCCCGCATCCGAGTCGATGTCGTCGAGGTCCTCGAGGTGGCCGTGCGCATCGTCGAGCTCGCCCGCCTGGAGCGCCTCGATGGCGTTGTGGCGGATGAGGTCCTCGACGGTCTCGAGGAGGAGGGCCGCCTCGATCGCGTCGTGGCAGGTGCCTTCCTCGTCGGCGCCGTAGAGCGCCTCGATGTCGGCCTCGGCGGCCTCGAGGGCGTCATGGACCTCCATGAGGGCCGCGTGCAGCTCCGTCTCGGCCACGTCCCACGCCTCCATGAGGGCGATGATCGCGGCGAGGCCCGCCTCGTCCGCGGCTTCGATCTGCGCGATGAGCGCCTCGTGGTCGCCGAAGTTCGCATCGGCGGCGTCCTCGGCGTCGTGGAGTGCGACGACCTTCGCGACGAGCTCGGCCGGCAGGACGGACGTGACGTCCTCTGCGGCGGCGCCCGACGCGAAGACCGGCACGACCGCGAGCGAGAGGGTCGCGGCGGCGACGGTGACGCGGCGCGTCGTGGTGGAGAGGAGGGACATCGTGACCTCCGGGTCATCCGGTGCGGCCGACCGGGCACCCCGATGGTCCCCTGATGCCCACACCCAAACTACATGGTACAGGTTCTCCCCCGGCCGGTCAGGCGACCGGGTGGGACCGGCCGTCGCGCCGCAGCCGCGGCAGCGCGCGCCGCGCGAGGAGCGCGGCGGCCGCGAGCGCAGCAAGGAGCGGCACGCCCACGATCGCTGCGTAGATCGTCACCGTCGCGAGCCCCTGGAGGAGCCCCACGAGCCGGGCGACCGCGGCATCCGCCACCGCGAGCGGGTCCCAGCCGGTGGCGGTCATCGCGACGGCGGGCGGGACCGGTGGGTACCAGCCGACCGTCAGCGTCGCGTGGGCCGCCTGCCCGAGCAGGTCCGCGCGCCGCGCGTCGAGGACCTCGATCTCCCCGCGGACCTCGGTGAGCCGCAGCTCGACCGCGAGGATGTCCGTGACGGACGCGCTCTTCGCCATGAGGGACTGGAGGGCGGCTTCCGCGGCGCGCAGGTTCGTGAGCCGCGCCTCCGTGTCCACGACCTGGTCGGTCACCTCCTCGGCGCCGAGCGTCGCGCTCCGGACCGTCGTCGCGAGGTCGGAGAGCCGCTCGATCGCCGCGTCGAGGCGGTCCGCCGGGACGCGGTAGACCACGGCGGCGGACGCGTCGGCCTCCGCGCCCCACGTCTGCGCGGACGCGACGTAGCCACCGAGCGCCTCGATGGCCGCGCGTGCCGCGGCGAGCGCACCCGTGACGTCGGCTGCCTCCAGCTCCAGGTTGCCGCGGCGGATGATGACCCGGTCCGTCTCGCCCGCCGTGGCGTCCGCGGCGAAGGCCCCGGGCCCATCCTGCGCCGGCTCGGCGTACGCCACGGAGCGGGCGGCCCC
>JBJTJV010000008.1:0-2904 GCA_046352645.1 Chloroflexota bacterium
GTACGCGGCCGAGCTCGGCGAGCTCGCGGCGGCGGCCGGTGCGGCTGCCGCCGGGGCGGCGGCGGGGCCCGCGGCGGCGGGGCCCGCGGAGGCGGACGCGGAGGCGGACGCGGAGGCGGACGCGGAGGCGGCGCCCGCACCGGAGCCCCGGGCGTGACGCCGGACCCCGCGGGCCCCGACGATCCGGACGGCCCGGACGCGATCCCCGCGGACGAGCGGGAGAGCGCCTGGGGCCTGCTGCGGCGCGGCGAGGCGCTCCTCGCGGCGGGCCACGCCGCGGCCGCCGCCACGGTCCTCGGGCGCGCCGCGCGCAGCGCGCCGGGACAGGCCTCGATCGTGGAACCGCTCGCGCGGGCGCTGAATGCCTGCGACCGGCTGGCAGACGCGGAGGCGGCCTTCCGCGAGCTCCTCGCGCTCGAGCCCGCGAGCGCCTGGGCGCACCACGGGCTGGCGGTCGTCCTGCGCCGCCGGGGCCGGGGCGCGGAGGCGCGGACGCACCTGCGCCTCGCCTGCGCGCTCGCGCCGGATTCCCCGGTCTACCGCGCGGCGCTCGCGCGGAGCGCCTGACGCGCCGGGCTGCCGCGCGTCAGAGCGCGATCTCGCCCCGGTCCGCCAGGCGGGCGAGCCAGAAGAGCGCGACGAGGGTCTTCGCGTCCGCGATCTCGCCACGATCGGCCATCGCGAGGGCGTCGGCGACGGGGATGCGCGCGACGGCGATCCGCTCGTCCTCCTCGGGGCCCGCGTAGTCCGGCACCGGCGCGAGGTCCGTGGCGAGGTAGAGATGCATGAGCTCGCTCGCGAACCCCGGGGCAGGGTAGAAGCGGCCGAGCGTGCGCCAGCGCGCGGCCTGCTGCCCGGTCTCCTCGCCGAGCTCGCGGCGTGCCGCGCCGTCGGGGTCCTCCGTGCCGCCGCCGGGGAGCCGCTCGAGCGTGCCCGCGGGGATCTCCATCAGGACGCGCCCCGCGGGCGTGCGGAACTGGCGGACCATGAGGACCGACCCGGCATCGACCGCGAGGATCGCGACCGCGCCCGGGTGGTCCACCCAGTCCCGGGTGTGGATGCCGCCGTCCGCGTCCCGGACGCGGTCGACGCGGAAGGTGACATAGCGGCCCTGGTGGACGATCCTGCCGTCCACGGGCGTCTCGCGCAGCTCGTCGTCGTGCATCCGCGGAGGATACGGCGCGAGCGCGCGCGGGGCCGATCCCCACGGCCGCGGCGCCGACCGCACGGTTCCCCGGGGCCACCCTCCCCCGTACCTTTCGCCCATCCGTTCCGTCGCGCGGGGAGGCGAGACTCCGCCCCGTCGGATGCGCCGACCGGGACCGTGCAGGCGAGGGGCCTGCGCCGCCCGCCCGCGATGAGGAGACCGAACCAGATGGACCGCATCCCGTCGATCATGCTCGCCCTGGCCGTCGTCGCGGCCTTCACCCTCGTCCTCGGCGCGCCCTTCCGCTGGTAGCGCCCGGACCCGTGGACGACCCGGCCGGCGTGCCCCGCGGTACGCCGGCCGTCGCGTTCCCGCCCCGCCCATGATCCTGCTCTACGCGATCGCCCTCGGCCTCCTGGCCGGCCTGCTCCGCGGCGGCAGCGTCGCCGCCCTCGGGTCGGTGCGCTTCGCGTGGGCGCCCGCGGCCGTCGCCGGGCTGCTCTTCCAGCTGGCGCTCTTCTCCAGCCCGGTCGCGACGCGCGTCGGGGAGGCGGGCCCGCCGCTCTACGTCGGCTCCACGCTCGTCGTCCTCGCCGCGCTGCTGCGGAACCTCCGCCTGCCCGGGCTCGGGCTCGTGGCGCTCTGGGCCGCGCTGAACCTTGCCGCGATCCTCGCGAACGGCGGCGCGATGCCGTCCAGCCCGGACGCCTGGCGGATCCTCGACGGCGTGGCGCGCGTGCCCGCCGGCGAGTACACGAACTCCGTCCTCGCGGGCGCGGGCCCGCAGCTTGCGTTCCTCGGCGACATCTTCGTCCTGCCCCGCCCGATCCCGCTCGCGAACGTCTTCTCCATCGGCGACGTGTGCATCGCGCTCGGCATCGCGCTCTTCCTCATCCGGGCCATGGCAGGTGGGCGGGCGCAGCGGCGGCACGCGCCGGCCTGACGCGCGCCCGCGGCTCGGCCGGACCCGCGAGGGAGCCCCCGGGGTGGCATGATGCGCCGCATGGCCCCGCCCGCCGATCCGACGCCCTCCGCCGTCTGCGGCGCCTGCGGTGCGGCAGGGCACCCGGGTCACCGCTACTGCGCCGCGTGCGGCAGCCCGCTCGGCGTCCCGGGCACCTGCCTGCGCTGCCACGGCGCGCTCGTGCCGGACGGCCGCTTCTGCGGCTGGTGCGGGGAGCCCGTCGCGGCGGACGTCCGGACCGGTGCTGCCGAGGCCGCTGCCGCGCCGCACGCGCGGCCCGTCGCCGAGCGGCGGCTCGTGAGCATCCTCTTCGCCGATCTCGTCGGCTTCACCACGTTCAGCGAGGGTCGGGACGCGGAGGAGGTCCGCGAGACGCTCAGCCGCTACTTCGAGATCGGCCGCGAGATCATCGGGCGCTACGGCGGCACGGTGGAGAAGTTCATCGGCGACGCGGTGATGGCGGTCTGGGGCGCCCCGATCGCCCGCGAGGACGATGCGGAGCGTGCGGTCCGCGCGGCGCTCGACCTCATCGCCGCGATCCCCGACCTCGGGCCCGGCATCAGCGCCCGGGCCGGCGTGCTCACCGGCGAGGCGGCCGTGACGATCGGCGCGGTCGGGGAGGGGATGGTCGCGGGCGACCTCGTCAACACCGCCGCCCGGATCCGGGAGCTCCTCACCGGGCTCGTTCCGGGCATCCCCGGCGAGGCGCTCGATCTCGTCGCGCGGCGGGCGGACGGGATGCCGCTCTACGCGGTGGAGACCGTCCGCAAGCTCGTGGCGGACGGCCGGATCA
>JBJTJV010000009.1:0-2257 GCA_046352645.1 Chloroflexota bacterium
CCCCCCCCGGGGTCTGCGTGCCCCCCCCCTCCACCCTCCGGGCACCCCCGGGCGCGGCCCCCGGGCCCGGCCCGCCACGCCGGTGACGTCATCCTTGACCCCCGGCGGGCCGCTCCCGACGGGTTGCGGCGCAGGGGTCGCGACCACGATCCCGCAGGAGAGAGGAGGTCCGAACCGATGGCGTCTCCGCACCCGTCGTCCCGGAGCGGGCAGCTCGTCCGGGAACCCGCCGCACCACCGCCCGGTCCCGGCTTCATCCGTGCCCTCGAGGACCCGTTCACCTGGTGCAGCGCGGACGGGGTACGGCGGCGGATCGAGGAGATGACCACCGAGCATCTCTGGAACCTGCTCGGCTACTGCCGCTACCACGCCCCTGCGCTCATCGCCTTCGCCGGACTTGCGCCCGACCCCGAGCCCTCCGCCGTCCTCGCGCCCCGTCCGACGCTCCGGGCCGTCACCGTCGAGCTCGCCGCGCGCGACGAGGCCGGCGACATCGATGCCGCGCTCGCGATCCTCCGGGCCGGCGGCCGGTTCCCCTGGGAGGATGATCGGGACGAGCCCGCGCCCTGACCCCGCCGGGGCGGGGAGGTCCTTGACGTCGCGTGCTGCCGCCCCACGGTCGCACGGACCGCGCAGGGACCCGAGGAGCCGCCGGCTCCGTCCCGCGGACACGCGGCGGAGCAGGTGCCATGGGCCGGTTCATCGTCGTCGAGGGGATCGACAAGTCGGGGAAGAGTTCGGGGATCGAGCCGCTCGCCGCGGCGCTGCGGGAGCGCGGGCTGAAGGTCGCCATGTTCGCCTTCCCCGACCGGAGCACCCCGATCGGGGCGATCATCGATGACCTGCTCCGCGGACGGCGGGTGGTCACCGACGAGAGCCTCGGCATCGCCGAGGATCCCGAGCGGGTGCTGATCGCCACGATCGTCAAGCAGACGCTCTTCAGCCTCAACCGGCTCGAGCGCGCCGAGCACCTCCATGCGCTGATCGCCGGACACGACGTCGTCATCAGCTCGCGGTATGCCCTCTCGGGGATCGCCTATGGGATGGGGGAGGGGGTTCCCGAGCGTGCGCTCCGGCGCCTCCAGGGGGCGCTCGAGGCGGGCCTGCCGACGCCGGACCTCACCCTCGTGCTCCTCGTTCCCCCGGAGGTCGCCGCTGCCCGCGCCCGCGCCGACGACATCGACGATCTCCACGAGCGGGACGCGCTGCTCCAGGCCGACGTCGCCGCGGCCTACACCGACCTCGCGGCCGAGGATCCGTCGCGGATCGTCCTCGTCGACGGGACCGGTGCCGTGAGCGAGGTCCTCGGGGAGCTGCTCACGGCGATCGAGGACCGCTTCCCGGACCTCAGCTGAGCGGACGGTCCTCGGCGAGCAGGTAGCGGGCCGCGGCGCGCCACTCGGCCGGTGCCGATCCGTCCCCGGCGATCGAGGCGATGCGACCCGGATCACTGAACGGGTCGGGGAGCGGCGACCCTTCGGCCACGCAGCGGCGGATCATGCCGAGGAATCCGAGCGAGGCGACCGCCTCGGAGGACGCCGCATCCTCGGCGCGAGCGAGCACGTAGGCGGGTCGGCGCGACTCCTCCCGGCGGCGGGCGGCGACCCGGCCGCCGTCCCGGGTGGGTCGGCTGTCGGTGCGTCGGCCGCGGGGCGCGGCGCGATGGTTCATCGGGTGCATGGGAGATCTCCACGAGCCCCTCGTCGGGGCTCCAGGGCGGGCAGGGCGGCCCGCGTTCGCCGGCTCCGGGAGCGGCGCAGGTCGGTGTCGTCGAGTGGTCCGCGGCTCGTCCGGCGACCGGTCCTTCGGAGGACGGTCAGCGTCGGGGCGCGGGCCGGGCGTCGCATCGAGGTCCCGGATCCAGGTCGATCATCGCCGCTCTGCCTCCGGTGTCAACCCCGAGCACGTCGGCGGTCACACGAGACCCGTGCGGGTCACCGGAGGCGCCGGTCGCACGGCGATCGGACGCACCGCCGGTCACTCGTCCCCGTCGGCTCGGATCGCCCGCCTGCGGGGCCCGGAGCCCCGGCCGCCGCCACGGCCGCCGCCGTCGAGCGGCCGGCCCGCCCCCGTCAGCTGCAGACGAACGGACCGCCCGTGCCCGCGTAGGGGTTCGCGACGTTCGTGGCCTTGACGTGCGCGGCACACCCGTTCGCGAAGGTCACCGTCCCGCCGGAGACCACGAAGATCCCCGCGCCCGTCGTCGCGTTGTTCGCCGCGATGACGGACGACTGCTGCAGGCGCAGCGTCCCCGGGC
>JBJTJV010000125.1:0-2112 GCA_046352645.1 Chloroflexota bacterium
CGTCGATCGCGTCCATGATCCCGGCGTGTGTGGTGGCAGGGGTGCCGCTCGAGGTGCGGGTCGCCCGGCACGGCCCGCCCGCGAGGACGGCCGGCGCGGCTGCGGGGAGCAGGGTGGCGCCGAGCGCGAGCGCGGCCGTCACGGCGAGCCACGTGGATCGGTTCCGCATCACCGGTGCCTCCCGTGCCCGGCCCCGTCGCTCCGCAACGAACGGCACGCGGAGGGCGCTCCCCGCCGGGCCGGTCCGGGGTCGCGGTCGTCCGGCCGCGATGCTAGGTTCGCGCCGCGCGCGGCGTCAAGGGTGGGGGATACGGCTGCCGTCGCCGGCCATGGGCGTGCCGAGCTGACGGGCGAGATCCGGATCGGCATGGATCGCAGCGGTCGCACGCCACTCATCCATGAGCCGTTCCACCGGCGCGAGCGTACCGACCTGCGCGGCCCCCTCGATGCAGGCGAACAGCTCGCCGAAGAAGCGAACACGCTCGTCCTCCGGGAGGAACTGCGTCCACGGCAGGGACGCCGACGCCATCGCGTGGGAGCGGATGCCCGGGTCGCGCAGGGCAGCGGCGACGAGGCCGCTCAGCAGACCGAGGACGCGCCCTTCTGCTGCCGACCGCGATGCGATGCTCAACCGAAGGTCCTCCTCGTCTCGACGATGCAGGATCACGTCACCTGCTTCGAGGCGGCGGGTGACGCGCTTGGGGTCGCGGAGAAACTCCGTGAAGGTCGCTTCCGAGATGGCCATGCACGGAGGATATCAGAGGTAGATCTGATGTCTCCCCGACCCAGCCCGACGCCGGTGACGAGCGACAGGTTGGGGGCGGTCACTTCACCGCGCCTTACTCCTGCTGCGGTCGATGCACCGCGTCGTGCATGGGGATGCCGGCCTGACCCGGTCACCGGGCGGCGCGCAGCGGGCTCGGCCGAAGCGACCCTCGCGATCGGCGGCGGCCGGTCGTCGCCCGGACGCGGCGGCTAGCCGACGAGCTCGTCCGCGGTCACCTCGCGGCCGATGACCGCGATGCAGTCGCCCTGCCGGGTCACCGCCAGCGGCCGCACGCCGCAGACGACGCCCGAGGTCGCGGCGCGGATCGCCATCGGGGGAAGGTGCGGCTCCTCCGGCCGATACAGCCGCGCCACGAGCGCACCCGCGGCGATGCGGTCGCCCGGTTCCACGAGCGGCTCGATCGTGCCGGAGATCGGCGCGCGCACGTAGTCGTCCTCCTCGAGCGCCGCGGCGATCACCGCAGGGGGCAGCCCGAGGCTCGCGCGCGTCTCCACCGTCCCCGCGAGCACGCCGAGGTGGCGGAGGCAGTTGCGGAGCCCGCGCCGGCCCACGTCGATCGAATCGCGGGTCACGATGCCGCCCCCGCCGAGCTCCGTGCTCACCACGACCTTGCCCTGGCGCTCGGCCTCCGCGACCAGGAGCCCGACACCGGTCACATCGGAATAGAGCATGTGGAGGTCCGTGTTGAAGGCGAGCATCGCGTCGAGCATCCGGCGGCGCTGGGCGCGATCCTGCACGAGGCGCATGTGGGCCATGGGCACGAAGCGCAGCGAGCGGCCGCCGCTGTGGAGGTCGAAGACGATGTCCGCCCTCGGGAAGAAGCGGGTCGACAGGGCGTGGGCGATGCGCTGCTGGATCGTGCCGGTGGGCGATCCGGGGAAGACGCGGTTGAGGTTCGTCCCGTCCGGCCAGAGCCGCCGGTCGGCCGCCGACGCCTCGATGGAGAGCCGGGGGATCGCGATGAGCCGGCCGCGGACCTGCGCCGGATCGATCGTGGCCAGGAGCTCCATGAGGATGATCTCGCCCTCGTGCTCGTCGCCGTGGTTGCCCGCGATGAGGAGGGCCGTGGGGCCGTCGCCGTTGGCGACCGTGGCGTAGGGGATGACGAGGTTGGACCAGCCGCCGGTGTCGATCGAGTGCGGCAGCTCGAGCCGGTTCGCGACGACGCGGCCTTCCTCGAAGCGCGGCTGGTCGTGGTCGGACACGGGAGCTCCTCCGGCTGCTGGCCGGACGGGACGAACCTCAACCGCGTCTTCCCCGGATCGCCCACCGGCACGATCCAGCAGCGCATCGCCCACGCCCTGTCGACCCGCTTCTTCCCGATG
>JBJTJV010000126.1:0-16399 GCA_046352645.1 Chloroflexota bacterium
ACGTAGCCGGACATCCGCTGCTGGGCGGTGAGCGTCCGGATCTCGCCCTTGATGCGCACGCGCGACATGGTCTCGCGGCTCGAGACGATGGTGCTCATGGCGGGCGTCGACCTGCCCCTGCGCGCCATCCGCGAGCAGATCGCGGCCGCCGTGGACCTCATCGTGCACCAGAGCCGCCTCAAGGACGGGACGCGCAAGATCACGCACATCACCGAGGTCCAGGGCATGGAGGGTGACGTGATCGTGATGCAGGACGTCTTCATCTTCGAGCAGACCGGCATGCGCGACGGGAAGATCGAGGGCTTCCTCCGCCCGACGGGCATCCGGCCCAAGTTCGTGGACAAGTTCGAGACCGCGGGCATCGAGCTGCCGCGCGACCTCTTCGGCGGCAGGTAGGACGGGGCCGGGAACGTGCAGCTGCTCGCCGCGATCATCGCCGCCCTCGCCGTGATCCTCGTCGTGGTCGGCGTGGCGATGCCCCGCGGGCAGGCGGGGATCGGGGACCGGATCGGCGGCTACGGCCGGTTCGGACGCGGTCGGAGCGCGGAGAAGGCGAAGGACGCGGACGGCGCGGACGTGCGCGACGTGCTCGACCGCTCGCAGGCGGTCCAGCGCTTCAACCGCATCGTCGATCGCCAGTCGTTCGCCGCGAACGTCGCCCGGGACCTGGCCCGGGCGGACCTGGCGCTCCGCCCGGGCGAGTGGATCGCCGTGCGGCTCGGCGTCCTCAACGGCCTGCCGGTCGCGGCCTTCGCGCTCGGCACGAGCGTGGTGCCCTCGCTGGGCAACCCGATCGCCTGGGTGATCGCGCTGCTCGCGGGCTTCTGGCTCCCCGGTGTCTGGCTCGGCCTGCGCCAGGGACGCAGGCTGAAGGCGTTCAACTCCGCGCTCGCGGACACGATCACGCTCATCGCGAACGCGCTCCGCTCGGGCTCGTCCTTCCTCCAGGCGGTGGAGATGGTGACTCGCGAGACCAAGCCCCCGACCTCCACGGAGTTCGGGCGGGTGGTGCGCGAGGTGAACCTCGGCCTGCCCCTGGAGATGGCCCTGAACAACATGGTCCGGCGCGTCCGCTCGGATGACCTCGAGCTGATGACGACCGCGATCAGCATCCAGTACCAGGTGGGTGGCAACCTCGCGGAGATCCTCGATTCCATCGCCTTCACGATCCGCGAGCGCGTGCGCATCAAGGGCGAGATCCGGACGCTCACCGCCCAGCAGCGGATGTCCGGCTACGTCGTCGCGGGCCTGCCCGTGGGCCTGCTCGGCATCCTCAACGTGATCGCCCCGAAGTTCATGGAGCCGATGTTCATGAAGCCGCCGGAGGTCTTCGGCCTGCCGATGGGCGTGATCATCCTCGCCGTCGGCGGCGTCCTCATGGCGATCGGCTTCCTCATCATCCGCAAGATCGTGGACATCCAGGTCTAGCGCATGGACACCCAGCTGATCGCCGCGGTCTTCGCGGCCCTCGCCGTGATCCTCGTCGCGTGGGCGTTCGCCGGACGCGGCCAGACCGGGATCCAGGCACGCCTCGTGCAGACGGGCATGCCGGAGCGGCGCACGGTCGAGGAGATCGAGCTGGAGAAGCCGCTCTTCGAGAGGACGCTCCTGCCGCTCGCCAATCGCCTCTCCGGCGTCGGGAAGAAGATGACGAGCCAGAAGAAGGCCGGGCGGACGGAGCGCCGGCTCCTCATGGCCGGGAACCCGGGCGGCATGCGCACCGCGGAGTTCCTCGGCCTGAAGGTCGTCATCGCGATCCTGACGCCGATCGTCGTCTTCCTCCTCTTCGCGGTCGTGATGCGCAACCCGAACTTCGCGGTGCTGCTCTTCCTGCCGGCCGCCGCCTTCGGGTTCCTCGGCCCGGAGTTCTGGCTCACGCGGCGGATCAAGGGGCGGCGCAAGGCGATCCTGCTCGCGCTGCCGGACACGCTCGACCTCCTGACGATCTCCGTGCGCGCGGGTCTCGGCTTCGACGCGGCGCTCCTGAAGGTCGTGGAGAAGTCCGTCGGGCCGCTCTCGGACGAGTTCCAGCGCGTCGTGGCCGCGGGCCGCGGGGGCTAGAGCCGGCGGGAATCGCTGCGCGACCTCGCCGATCGCGCGGAGGTCCCCGCGCTCTCCGCGTTCATCGCCGCGATCATCCAGGCGGAGCAGCTCGGCGTGGCGATCAGCAAGGTGCTCGTCGTCCAGTCCGACCAGCTGCGCATCGAACGTCGCCAGCGCGCGGAGGAATCGGCCGCCAAGGCGCCGATCAAGATGATGTTCCCGCTCGTGGGCTGCATCTTCCCGTCGCTCTTCGTGGTGATCCTCGGGCCGGCGCTCATCCTCATCATGGCGAACATGGGGAACGTGTGACCGACCCCGGCCGCGTGCGCGTGGTGGCCGCGGACGGGACGCCGATCGCGGAGCGGGTCACGCTCGGGCTCGGCGTCTGGACGCGCTTCCGGGGCCTCATGGGCCGTGCCGCCCTCCCCGAGGGAGAGGGGCTCTACCTGCCGGACACGGGCATCCACATGCTCTTCATGCGCTTCCCGATCGATGCGCTCTTCGTGGCGCCGGAGGCGGAGGGGTCGCGCCGGGTCGTCGCCGTCCGTCATGCGCTGCCGGCCTGGCGCGGCCTGGTCCTCCACGTGCGCGGCGCGCAGGGCGTCGTGGAGCTCCCTGCGGGCACGCTCGCCCGTGCGGGGATCGCGCCGGGGGCGTTCGTCCGGTTCCTGCCGCCCGCGGGCTGACGCCGAGCGCCCGTCAGGGCGTGGCGCTCCCCGCCGCCACGGGCGACGCGGACAGGGACGCGGCCGTCTCCTGTCCCACCGACCCGGCGATGCGCCGCGCGAGCCAGGTGGCGCGCTCGAAGAGGCCGAGCGCGTAGAGGACGCGCGCCTGCATCTCGGGTGCGCCGAGCTCGCCGGAGGCGACGCGGGCACGCAGGCGCTCGATCTGCTCGCCGCGGTCCTCGGTCATGGCAAGGACGATCGCGCGATCGGTCGCGTCCCCGTCGCGGAGGAGATCCGTGAGCGTCGCGAGGAGCAGGTCGCACGTCTCCGCGAAGATGCCGGCGAGGTCGCGGGCGGGCGTGTCCGCCGGGAGCGTGGCGATCTCGCCGGCCATGGCGTCGAGCGTCTCGATGAGCTCGCCGAGCGCCTGCTGGCGGCCCGTGGCAGCCACGACCGCGGCGCTCGCCCGCGGCTCCGACGCCCGCTCGAGGACCTCGCCGAGGTAGTGGCGGATCTCCGTGCAGAGCGCATCGAGGCCGCTGCGGACCGCGCGCACGTCCATGCCGCTCGCCGCCCCGACGTCCGTACGGGCCGGGTCGAGCAGGCTCCGGGCGGCATCGAGGACGCGTCGCTGCTCGCGGCCCACCAGATCGACCGCGAGCTCGGTCTGGTCGATGACCGTACCCGAGAGGTAGCGCGGGGTGACCAGGGCCTCCTCCGCGCGGGTCGGCGCGAGGCGATCGAGGAGCGCGGGTGCGCGGGCGCCGATGCACACCGCGACGACCGGGCAGAGGAGCATCTGGAGGAGGAAGCCGACCGCCAGCTGCGTCTCCACGGCCATGCCGGTCCCCGCGAGGATGTCCGTGAGCGACGGGATGCCCGTGGCGGCCGCGAGGAGCAGCCAGACGGCGAGGACGGTCGCCGCGACCCCGTTGATGACCGCCTGCCACCAGGCCACGCGGAGCGGCTCGCCGCGGAGCTGTCGGGCGAGCAGGACGACGGTGAGCCCGACGCCGATGCCCGTTCCGTGGATCGCCATCATCGCGTGCTCCGCGTCGATGACCCCCCGGCCGCACAGGACGATGAGGATCACCGCGATGCCGCTGGACGACTGGATGGCGATGCGCAGGAGCGCTCCCAGGGCGAACGCCACCGGCAGCGGCCCGGCGAGCAGGCTCGCGACCGGCGCGAACCAGTCGGCGGACTGGATCGGCCCGGCGGCCGAGCGGAGCTGGACGAGGCCGTACAGCAGGAGGCCGAGCCCGAAGACCGCGCCGAGCAGCGACGCCGAGCCGCCGAAGCGGCGGCTCCGGAGCGCGAGCCCGACGATGCCGACGAGCCAGTGCGTGGCGAGGCTGAGGTCGATCGCCGCGAGGAAGGCGAGCACGGCGGTTCCGGGGTTCGCCCAGGCCACGTTCGAGAGCGCCCGGCGCACCGGGACGAGCCCCACGGAGACAAGGCCCGCGATGATGAATGCGACGGCCGTGGCGCTCTGCGTCACCGCCCCGAACGCGAAGCCGAGGGCCGCGGCGCGGACCGGGCTCGCGAGCGTCGATGCCGCGCGACGCCGGGCGCTCCGTCCGGCGATGCCGCGCAGGCTCGTGCGGATCCGGTCGAGGCCGAGGAAGAAGAAGGCGAGGCCGGCGAGGAAGACCGGGAGCGCCTCCAGCGACGGCTCGCTCACCGCGCAGCGACGTCCCGGGGATCGATGGGCATGGCGGGAGGTTCGCGGGGCTCTGTTGCAGCGGAGTTAACGGGCCGTCAACGCTCCCGTCCGGATCGCTCGTGCCGTTCAGCCCGCCCCGGCCCGCGACTCGCGGAGGCGCCGGAGGATTCCGGGGAGCGGGCTCGCGTCGAGGGCGGGGGCCCCACCCGGTCCCGCGGGCGCGGGCTCGTGCCGCGCGACGAACGGGAGGAGCGTGGCGGCGATGGCCACGAACGGCAGGAGCGGCGCCGGGAGCCACGCGAGGAGCGGCAGCGCGAGCCCCCACGTGCGGCCCCGGTCCGCGAGGTAGGCGGCGGGGATCATGAGGCTGACGAGGTAGTGGTCCCAGAGGAGCGGCGCGAGGAGCATCGTGGCGCTCACCGTGACGACGAAGCTGAGGTCGCGGTCGTAGCGCAGGCTCCAGCAGGCCGCGCCGATCGCGAGGATGTAGCCGCCGTAGAGCGCGGCGGTGGCGACGGCCGGCGCGAGCCCCAGGCGGAGCAGGGTGGAGGCGAGGTCGTTGTTGTTCGCGACGCCCGTCATCTGCGTGACGTTGCCGAGGACGACGAGGTAGTCGCGGTACCCGGCAAGGCCGACGACCGGCAGGGTGATCGCGACGAGGACGCCGCCTGCCACCGTGGTGCCGACGACGAAGCGCAGCCGGCCGCGGACGAGCGACCAGAGGAGGACGAGACCGATCGTGGGTCGCACGGACATCGCGAGCGCGGTGGCGGCCATGCCGAGCGGCCGGTCCACGCCGCGCCAGGCGAGCGCGACGAGGAAGAAGACGAGCACGCTCACGTTGCCCAGGACGAGGTCCACGATCACGGGCTGGCTGAAGGCGCCGACCGCGAAGACGAGGAGCCGGGTCGTCCGGCCGACGGGCAGGGCCCAGCAGCCGACCGCGAGCAGGACGACGCGCGCGAGATACCAGCCGACGACGACCGCACCCTGGCTCAGGAGGGTGAGCGGGACGAAGGCGACCGAGAGCGGCGGGGCGTACAGGTAGATGCCCCACGGCCCGGGGCTGAACGGACCGGCGAGGGTGTACGCCCAGTACGGGGATTCACCGAGCGCGACCCGGTGTCCGGCCCACAGGTACGCCTCGACGTCGAAGCCCCAGCCGGGGGACCGCTGGAGGAGCGCGAACGCGAGGAGCAGGAAGAGGGCGCCCACGATCGCGAGGCCGAGGGCGAGCGGGATCCGCGCCCCCACGGGGCGCCGGGCCGATGCGGACATATCCACCCGATGATAACCAGCGGTGGAGCGCCGGCTGACAGCATCGCCGGGTGCGTGCGCTCGCCGACCTCCTTCTCCCCCCGCGCTGCCCGGGCTGCGGCCAGGACGGCGTGGTGCTCTGCGCCCCGTGCACCCGCTGGCTGATGCGCCGGGCCGGTGTCCCCGCGGGGACACCGATCGGGCTGGTCCGGCCGCTGCCGCCGGGCCTCCTCGCGCTCGAGTGGTGCGCGGCCTTCAGCGGCCCGGTCCGGGACGCGCTCCATGCGCTGAAGTACCGCGGGGAGCGCCGCCTCGTCGAGCCGCTCGCCATGGCGCTCGCGGACCGCTGGCGGACGGCGGGGACACCGGTGGACCGGATCGCGGCCGTGCCGGTACATCGATCGCGTCGCCGGCAGCGGGGCTTCGACCAGGCGGAGGAGCTCGCGGCTGCGCTCGGTGCCCTCCTCGGCATCCCGGTCGTCCGTGCGCTCGAGCGGGTCGGCCGGACCGCGGCGCTCCACGGGCAGGGGCGGTCGGGGCGGGCGCGGACCGTCGAAGGCGCGTTCCGGGTGCGCGCGCGTGCAGTGGCGGACCTGCGCGGGAGGCGGGTCCTCCTCGTGGACGACATCGTGACGACCGGGGCGACGCTGTCGGGCTGCGCGTGCGTCCTGCTGGACGCGGGCGCGCGGAGCGTCGCCGCCATCGCCGTGGCCCGGGAGCGCTGACGCGTGGGTCCGAGCGGACCGGAGTTCCGGTCACATCGGCAGGATGGCGGGAGACCCGGGGCCGCCTACGATCGGGACGCAGCACATCCACAGGAGGTGCACCGTGCGGACCATCGTGAAGGGCCGGAACCTCGACGTCGCCGAGGGCGACCGCCGCTACGTGGAGGAGAAGATGCGCCGCCTGGAGCGGCTCCTCGACGACCGGACGGAAGCCGTCGTCGAGCTCGGCATCGAGCATCACCGGGACGTGGACCACGCGCGCGTCGTGGAGGTCTCGCTCTGGGTGGATGGCGAGGCGATGCGCGGGGTCGGCCGTGCGGCGACGTGGCGGGCCGCCGCGGACGAGGTCGTGGACCGCGTGGAGCGCCAGGCCGTGGACCGCCGCGAGCGCCCGCGCGACCTGCACCGGACCCCGCCGCGCGCGCCGCTCGGCTAGACGCGGGGCGCACGGGACGACATGGGTCGTCGCGTCCGGGGCACCGCCCGGCTACCGCCAGTGTCGCCGGCCAGGTGAGGCGCGGATGCGCCGCGCCGGACCGGCTACCATCGGCCCGTGCCCCAGAAGGACCCGGAAGCCCCGCCCGTATCCGTCGACCCGGACGAAGCGCGCGCTGCGCTGACCGGCCGATCGATCGGGCCGCACCTGCCGCTCGGGCAGGGCATGGTGAAGGCCGTCGAGCGGGCGCGTGCGATCGGCGCCACGACGATCCAGGTCTTCTCGGACAACCCGACCTCGTGGCGCCGCCGGACGGACCCGCCCGCGGAGATCGACCGGTTCCGCAGCGCCCTCGACCGGTTCGGCATGGGGCCGCTCGCGATCCATGCGTCGTATCTCGTGAACATCGCCTCTCCGGAGGATGAGCTGCGGGCGCGGACCGTGGAGACGATGGTCGCGGAGCTCCGGATGGGGGCGCGCTACGGTGCGCGCTTCGTCACCCTCCACCTGGGATCCCACCGTGGCACGGGCGTCGACGCGGGCCTGGACCGGGCCGGCGAGACGCTCGCGCGCGTCCTCGACCTCGTGCCGCCCGGGCCGGAGGTGCCGCTCCTCGTGCTGGAGGATTCCGCCGGGCAGGGGGACACGGTCGGCGTGACGATCGCGGAGGTGGCGGGCATCCTCGCGGCGGCGGAGCGCCACGGGGCGGACCCGGCACGGCTCGCGATCTGCCTCGATACCGCCCACCTCTGGGGCGCAGGCGTCGCGCTGGACGACCCGGCCGAGGTGGACCGGCTGATCCGCGAGGTGGACGAGCGGATCGGGCTGGACCGCCTGGCGATGCTCCACCTCAACGATTCCCGCGCAGGGCGGGGGACGCGCGCAGACCGGCACGAGCACCTCGGCGCAGGCGGTATCGGTGCCGCGGGCCTCGGCGCGCTGCTCGGCGACCCGCGGATCGCGCACGTCCCGGCGTACCTCGAGACGCCGGGGATGGAGAGCGGCTGGGACGCGGTGAACATGGAACGCGTGCGCGAGCTCCTCGCCGGGCGTCCCCTCGCCGAGCTGCCGCCCGGGGCACGCGCCGCCCGGGGCGACCGGGCGCGCGCCGCGCGCTGACGCCGCCGCGCGTCGGGCGGCAGGGGATCGCGGCACTGCCGCAGCCGGCGGCGTGGCACTGCCGCCGAGCGCGCCGTGCGACGCAGCCACGGATGGGCCCGCGGCACACCGGCCGGACGCCGCGGACGCCGGAGGTCCTAGCGCGGGTCCGGCCCATCGGGTGGCATCGCGGGGGTACCCATCTCCTATCGACCCCGGCCCGTCCGTCCCGGGATGATGCGCAGCGTCGGGACCAGACGCCGACCCAAGGCGGGTACGAGATGACGATCGAGAACGGCCGGACGTTCAACGACTGGCTGCGAGCACAGCTGAAGGCACGGAAGATGTCGCAGCGCCAGCTGGCGCTCGCGTCCGGCGTGGACCACTCTACGATCTCGCGCCTCGTCCGCGGGGACCGCGTCCCGTCGCTGGCGACGGCGGCGCGGCTCGCGCGCGGGCTGCGGGAGCTGCGCGACGTGGGCGACGGCGCGCAGGTGCTCGGCCTGCTGAGCGCCGCGAACGCGCATCCGGCCGCCCGGGTCGAGTACGCGCTCCGCGCGGACGATTCCCTGACCGAGCTGCAGGTCCGCCAGGTGATGCAGTACTACCACGCGATCCGCAGCCGGCGTCTCGCCACCCGCGAGGAGCCACAGC
This sequence comes from Chloroflexota bacterium, assembly GCA_046352645.1. Lineage (GTDB taxonomy): Bacteria > Chloroflexota > Limnocylindria > Limnocylindrales > CSP1-4 > JAFMJV01. The sequence continues at coordinate 8,548 of JBJTJV010000126.1, forward strand.
CGGTCCTGCGCCCGGCGTCCGCGGCCGCCCCGGCCGCGCCGAGCCCGGACGGCCGACCGGCCCCGCCGGCCGCGCCGGCCGCGCCCGGCCCGAACGCCCGGGGCATCCGGCGCACACCGGTCTTCGCGAAGCCCTCCTGATCCCGGGGGACCGGGCAGACCGGTCCCGTCCGACCGACACCCCGCCGACCCTCCTCCCGGCGGGGTATCGTCGTTCCCGGGCGGGGCGCGCGGTGGTGCGGACGGGAGGCGGGCGCGGGCGGCGCGCCGGGGCCGTGCGTCAGGCGCGCGTGTCGCGGGCGGAGGGTGACGCGGGCGCGCCGGCGGCGACGGCAGCGGCTGCCGCGGCTGCGTCGGCGGCGGCGACCTCGGGTGCGACCCGGCCCTTCGTCTTGGGCGAGACGATGTAGACGATGCTGCCGAAGAAGATGACGGACAGGACGCTGATCGCACGGTCCACGAGCGCGATGGCGAGCGCCTCCGTCTGCGGGACGCCGTAGACCGCGCCAAGGACGCCGACGATGCCGACTTCCACGAGGCCGAGCCCGGCAGGCGTGAGCGGGACGGCCGTGAGGAGGGATGCGATGAGCGCGATGAAGACCGCGCCGGAGATGCCCACGGTGACGTCGTCGAAGCCGAGCGCGGCGATGACGAAGTAGAGCCGGAGTGCCTCGGTCATCCAGATGGCGCACGTGACGACGAGGACGACCGGCAGGCTGCGCCGATCGACCGAGAAGACGCCTTCCTCGAAGGCGTCGTAGAGCTGGACCACGCGGGCCGGGACGGGGAGCCGCTCCAGGATCAGCCGCCCGAAGTTCCGCACGAGGAGCAGGCCGAGGAGGAGCACCAGGACCACGACGACGCCGATCGCGAAGATCGTCTGCACCTCGGGCGAGAGGCCCGTGCGGAAGCTCCAGAACCCCGCGAGCAACCCGAGGGAGACGATCGCGATGAGGTCGAAGACACGCTCGATGAAGATCGTGCCAAAGGCGCGCGAGAGGGAGACGCGGTAGTTCACGCGGAGCAGGTAGGCGCGGTAGACATCGCCGAGCTTGGCCGGGACGACGCAGTTCACGAGCCAGGAGATGAAGATGATCTCCGTGGAATCCTTCACCTTCAGGGGGTAGCCGATGCCGCGGACGAGGATCGCCCAGCGGTAGCCGCGGAGCGGGAAGCCCAGGTAGTAGATCCCGAGGGCCGCCAGCAGGAGCGCGGGGTTCGCCTGGGCGATCAGCCCGGGCAGCTCCTCGAGGTGGAAGCCGGGTAGGGCGACGACGAGCAGGGCGAGGACCGCGATCGGGACGACGAAGGAGATGATCGTCCGCGGGTCCCGGATCCGACGGCCGAGCGGGACGGCGCCCGCCTCCTCCTCGTGGATGAGCGGGAAGTCGTGCGCCTGCGCATCCGCCCGCTCCTCGGCGGGGACCGCCGAACGGAGGTCGCCGTGCTCGGCCGTGACGGAAGCGGGCGCATCCGCCGGCGCGTTCGCGGGAGGCGCGGTCGTGGGCTCGCCGGGCACGCGATCGGGCGTGCTCATGCGACCGCGCCGGCCGGCCGGATGCGGACGTTCCCGCGGGCACGGTTGACGAGCTTGGCGCAGGGCGTCCAGGCGCGCAGGATGAAGCTCGCCCTGCCCGGCATGATCGTGGCCGCGGGGAGCAGCGCCCGCAGGCCGGCCGCGTCGTGGAAGGCGCCCGGCAGGACGGTCGTGGCCACCCCGAGCTCCATGACGGAGTGCGCGTCGGACGAGGCCGTGCCGGGGAGCGCGTGGCGGGCGGCGAACGCGGCCGCGCGCGGGTTCGCGCTGCCGTACGCGCGTGCGTTGTGGATCTCCACGTAGTCCACGGCCGCCGCGAGCCGCGCGAGGGCCGCGTCCTCCTCGCCGGCGCGGTCGCCGCCGGAGGCGCGGAACCGGTCGAACGGATGCGGCAGCCCCACGAGGCCGCCCTGGGCGTGGATCGCGGCGGCGGTCTCGACGGGGCTCATCCCGGGGGGCACGGCCTCCTCGAGGAAGAGGCCGATCAGGTCACCCGCGTCCGTGCGCACCTCTTCGCCCACGATCACGGTCAGCCCGTCCGGTGCGAGATCACGGGCACGGAGGGCGCCGTCGATCCGCTCGTGGTCGGTGATCGCGAGGTGCGTGAGGCCGATGCGGACGGCCTTCTCCACGAGCGCCCGCGGGCTCGCGAGCGAGTCGAACGACGCCGAGCTGTGACAGTGGAGGTCGGCGAAGGCGCGCACCCGCGACCCGTCCGCGGCCCCGGGCACGGCGCTCACACCTTCTGCACGAGCGACTTCCGGAAGAAGTCGAAGTGCTCCATGGCGAGCCCGGTGCCGAGCGCGACGCAGTTCAGCGCGTTCTCCGCGACGTGGCACGGGACGCCGGTGACCTGGGTGAGCAGGCGGTCGATGTTGCGCAGGAGCGCGCCCCCGCCGCTCATCACCATCCCCTTGTCGATGATGTCCGACGAGAGCTCGGGGGGCGTCTCCTCGAGGACCTGGCGGACGGCGGCGACGACCTGCTGGAGGGGGTGCTCGAGCGCCTCCATGACCTCCGAGCTCGTGAGCGGGATGGTGCGCGGCAGCCCGGCGATCAGGTCGCGACCGCGAACCTCCATGTGCAGCTCGCGCTCGAGCGGCAGGGCCGTGCCGATCGCGATCTTCACCTCTTCCGCGGTGCGCTCGCCCACCATGAGGTTGTACTTCTTGCGGATGTAGCTCGCGATCGCATCGTCGAAGCGGTTGCCGCCGACGCGCACGGAGCGCGACACCACGATGCCGCCGAGGGAGATGACGGCGATCTCGCTCGTGCCGCCGCCGATGTCGATGATCATGTTCCCGGCGGGGCCGCTGATCGGGACGTTCGCGCCGATCGCGGCGGCGAGCGGCTCCTCGCTGAGGTACGCCTCGCGCGCACCCGCCTTGAGGGCGGCGTCGCGGACGGCGCGCTTCTCCACGCTCGTGACGCCGGACGGCACGCTGATCATCACGTCCGGGCGGGAGAAGGAGCGGCCGGCCTTGCGGATGAAGTAGCGGAGCATCGCCTCCGTGATGACGTAGTCGGCGATGACGCCGTCCTTCATCGGGCGGATCGCGGAGATGCTGCCGGGAGTGCGGCCGATCATCTCGCGCGCCTCCTCGCCGACCGCGACGATGACGTTGTCCTCGCTGACGGCCACGACGGAAGGCTCGCGGATGACGACGCCCTTGCCCTTCACGTAGACAAGGACGTTCGCCGTGCCGAGGTCGATGCCGATCTTCATGAGCGGGGACGGGTCACCCTTCGGAGAGGTACGCGATGCGAGCGCCGAGGGAGAGGAGCTTGTCCTCGATGTTCTCATACCCCCGTCGGACCTGGTGCGCACCGTGGATGAGGCTCTCGCCGTCGGCCGCGAGGGCCGCGAGGATGAGCGAGGCGCCCGCCCGCAGGTCGGACATCGCCACCTCGGCACCGTGGAGCCGGGCGGGACCGGTGATCGTGGCGTGGTGGGGGTCGGCGATCTCGATGCGGGCGCCCATCCGCCGGAGCTCCTCGAGCCACTCGAGCCGGTCCTCGAAGATCGTCTCGTTGATGCGGCTCGTGCCGGTGGCCTGGGTGAGGAGCACGGCGGTCGGTGACTGGAGGTCCGTGGCGAGGCCGGGATAGGGATCCGTCCGGATGTCCGTCGCGCGGTAGGCGCCGCTGCCGGCCGGCGCGCCCCGGACGACGATCGTCTCGCCGTCGCAGCGCACGTCCACGCCGACGCGCGTGAGGACGTCCAGGAAAGCGCCGAGCGCGCCGACCGGGGCCCCGCGCAAGGTCACCTCGCCGCCCGTGATGGCGGCCGCGATGCAGAAGGTGCCCGCCTCGATCCGGTCGGGCATCACGCGGTGGTCGGCGCCGCGCAACCGCCGCCGGCCCTCCACCTCGATGACGTCGGGGGCGGTGCGCTCCACGTCCGCGCCCATCGCGCGGAGGAAGTCGATGAGGTCGTCCACCTCCGGCTCCTGGGCCGCGGGGTGGATCGTCGTGTGGCCGTCAGCGAGGGTCGCGGCGAGCATCGCGTTCTCCGTGCCCATGACCGTGACCCCGGGGAACGTGACCGGGCCGCCGCGCAGGCGCCCCGGGGCCTGCGCGAAGTAGTAGCCGTTGCGGTAGCCGATCTCCGCGCCGAGCGCGCGCATCGCGTCCACGTGGAGGTTCACCGGCCGCCGGCCGATGCGGTCGCCGCCCGGGTTGCTGATGATCACGCGCCCGAAGCGCGCGAGGAGCGGCCCGAGGAGGATGAAGCTCGCCCGCATCTTCGCCGCCGCCTCGAGGGGCACGAAGAGCCAGTCCACGTCGCCGGCGGCGACCTCGTACGTGTTCGGCGCGGGATGGTCCACGACGACGCCGATGTCACGCAGCGTCTCCACGAGGACGCGGATATCCGCGATCTCGGGCACGTTCGTGAAGCGGCAGCGCTCGCCGGTGAGCGTCGCGGCCGCGAGGAGCTTGAGGGCCGCGTTCTTGGCGCCGCTGACGGCGACCTCGCCGCGCAGCGGACGGCCGCCGTCGACCCGGAAGGCTTCGCGCTCGACGGGTGGTTCCTGGAACTCCCAGTGGAAGGGACGGGCGTCAGCCATCGCGGCTTACATCCGCGTCCGCGGACCCTCCCGGCGACGCCGTTCGGCGACGCGGATGCGCAGGAGCGCACGCTCCATCGATGCCCGGGCACGGGCGAGGTCGGCAGGCTCCGCGAAGCCGTCCGCGAGGGCCCGCTCCGCCTCCCTGCGCGCCTGCTCGGCCGCTTCCAGGTCGATCTCCGCGGCCATGTCCGCGGTCTCGGCCATCACGACGACCTTGTCCGGGCGGACCTGGAGGAAGCCGCCTGCGATCGCGAAGTACTCCTCCTGGCCGGCCTTGCGGATGCGCAGCTCCCCCAGCCCGAGGGTGGAGAGGAGCGGCGCATGGTGGGGCAGGATCCCGAGCTCGCCTTCGATGCCGGGGCACGCGACGGCGTCCACGGTGTCCGAGTAGGCGAGCCGTTCGGGGGTGACGATCTCGAGCTGGATCGGCATCGGGTCTCTCCTTCCCGCTCCGCGCGGGGCGCGGTCTAGGAGGCGAGCTTCGCGGCGTTCTCGCGGACGTCGTCGATGGTGCCGGCGAGGAAGAACGCCTGCTCGGGCAGGGTGTCCGCCTTGCCGTCGAGGATCTCGCGGAACGAGGCGACGGTGTCCTTGATCGAGACGTACTTGCCGGGGCGGCCGGTGAAGACCTCGCCGACGAAGAACGGCTGGGACATGAAGCGCTGGAGCCGGCGGGCGCGGGCGACGAGCGCCTTGTCGTCCTCCGAGAGCTCGTCGATGCCGAGGATCGCGATGATGTCCTGGAGGTCGCGGTAGCGCTGGAGCTGCCGCTTCACCTCCTGGGCCGTCTCGTAGTGCTCCACGCCGACGACGAGCGGGTCGAGGACACGCGACGTCGAGGTGAGCGGGTCCACCGCGGGGTAGATGCCCAGCTCGGTGAGGTAGCGCTCCAGGCGGATCGTGGAGTCGAGGTGGCCGAACGCGGTCGCGGGCGCCGGGTCCGTGTAGTCGTCCGCGGGCACGTAGATCGCCTGCAGCGAGGTGATGGAGCCCTTCTTGGTGGAGGTGATGCGCTCCTGGAGGCCCGCCAACTCCGTGCCGAGGTTGGGCTGGTAGCACACCGCGGAAGGCATCCGGCCAAGGAGCGCCGAGACCTCGGAGCCCGCCGGGGTCAAGCGGAACATGTAGTCGAAGAACAGGAGGACGTCACGCCCTTCCTCGCGGAAGAACTCGGCCATCGTGAGGCCGGTGAGCGCGACGCGGAGGCGGGCGCCGGGCGGCTCGTTCATCTGGCCGAAGGCCATGACGGTCTTGCTGATGACGCCCGAGTCGCGCATCTCGTGGAGGAGGTCGTTCCCCTCGCGGGAGCGCTCGCCGACGCCCGCGAAGACGGAGTAGCCACCGTGCTCCTGGGCGACGTTGCGGATGAGCTCCTGGATGATGACCGTCTTGCCGACGCCGGCGCCGCCGAAGACGCCGATCTTGCCGCCCTTGGCGAACGGGCAGATCAGGTCGATGACCTTGATGCCCGTCTCGAACACCTCGGTCGCGGTCGTCTGGTCCTCGAACGCGGGCGCGGCCCGATGGATCGGGTAGTACGTCTCGGCGGAGACCGCGCCCTCGCCATCGATCGGCTCGCCGAGCACGTTGAAGACCCGGCCCAGCGTGGACGGTCCGACGGGGACGCTGATCGGCGCGCCGGAATCGACGGCCTTCGTGCCGCGGGCGAGGCCGTCCGTGGACGTCATCGCGACCGTGCGCACCCAGTTGTTGCCGAGGTGCTGCTGGACCTCGCACGTGAGCGTCTCGCCGCCCTCCGGCTGGAGGACGACCGCGTTGAAGATCGCGGGGAGCTTCCCTGCCGGGAACTCGATGTCCACCACCGGCCCGGTGATGGCGATGACCTTCCCTTCCGCGCCTGCGGAGGTCTGGGCGGTGGCAACGGCCATGGTCTCTGGGTTCCTCCGTGCTCGCGTCAGGCGATGCTGGCGCCGGTGGCGATCTCGATCATCTCGCGCGTGATGTTCGCCTGGCGGACCTTGTTGTACGTCAGGGTGAGGTCCTCGATGAGCTCCTGCGCGTTGTCCGTCGCGTTGCGCATCGCGACCATCCGGCTCGACTGCTCGCTCGCGGTCGTCTCGAGGACCGCCTGGAAGAGGCGGGTCGCGACGTAGCGGGGAAGCAGCTGCTCCAGGACGGCCGACGGGCTCGGCTCCCACAGGAACTGGTTGCCGGGGATCCCCTCCGTGTCGGCGGAGGCGACGATCGGCAGCAGCGGCTCGATGACGGGCCGCTGGACGAGCGTGGAGACGAAGCTCGGATGGACGAGGTCGATCCGGCTGTACGTGCCCGCGAGGAAGTCATCCGTGACGAGGCGGGTGAGCGGCAGGACGGACGCGAAGTCCGGCTTGTCGCCGAAGCCGTCGAAGGCGGCCGCAACGGGGACGTGCGCCCGGCGCATCGCCATCGTGCCCTTGCGGCCGACGGTGACGACGCGCAGGTCGCCGGTCGATTCCGTGATCGCGCGCATCGCGAAGCGGATGGTGTTCGTGTTCAGCGAGCCCGCGAGGCCGCGGTCCGTGGGGAACAGGATGAGCAGGCGGGTGCCCCCCTCGCGCCGGGCGAGGAGCGGGTGGTCGTCGTTGGAGAGCACGGCGGCGACGTCCGCGAGGACCTCGTCGAGCTTCTCGCGGTACGGGCGCGCCTGGAGCGTCGCGTCCTGGGCGCGCTTCAGCTTGGAGGCAGCGACGAACTGCATCGCGCGGGTGATCTGCTTGATGTTCTTCACCGAGCCGATGCGGCGTCGGATCTCGCGCTGGCTGGGCACGAGCTGGTCGGTGCCTCCTCGTGGGTTCGGCGCAGGCGGGGCAGGCCCCGTCAGGCGGCGAACGTCTCCTTGAACGTGGTCACGGCGTCCCGCAGCATCCCGACGATCTCGTCGTCGAGGGCCTTGCGCTCCGCGAGGGTGGTGAGGACCTGCGGGCGCTCGGATTCGAGGAACCGGTAGAGCTGGCTCTCGAACTCCTTCACCTTGCCGGTCGCGATGTCGTCGAGGAAGCCGTTCGTCACGGTCCAGAGGATCGTGACCTGCTTCTCCACGGGCAGCGGGCTGTACTGGGGCTGCTTGATGACCTCGGAGATCCGCTCGCCACGGGTCAGCTGGTCACGCGTGGACTTGTCCAGGTCGGACGCGAACTGCGCGAAGGCCGCGAGCTCGCGGAACTGCGCGAGGTCGAGCTTGAGCGGGCCCGCGACCTTCTTCATCGCCTTCGTCTGCGCGGCCGAGCCGACGCGCGAGACGGAGA
>JBJTJV010000127.1:0-2495 GCA_046352645.1 Chloroflexota bacterium
ACGGTCTCGATCGCGGCGACGACCCGGCTCGTCTCCTCGGTGAGCCGGACGCGCTCCGCATCCGCGCGCCGCTGGGCCGCGAGCCGGCCGCGGAGCAGCCGGACCGAGGCTGCGGCCGAGACCGCGACGACCCCGAGAGCGCGCGCCCCGATCCGGTGGTCGAGGAGGAGGAGCGCCGCGGCGAAGGCGACGATCCGCACGACGTTCCCGATGAGCGCCCACGGGAGGAGGACCCCCGCGGAGAACGCCCACGTCTGGGTCATGCCGCCCCGGGCGGCGATCCCCGCCGCGCCGATCGCCTCGGCGGTCGGCACCGGGAGCCGGAGCGCGTGCCACGCGAGGCCCGCGGACCGGGAGGACGCGAACCGCACGGCGCGCATCCCGAGCGTCCGCCCGATCAGCCAGCTGAGCACGCCGGAGACGAGGAGCGCCGCCGCGAGGAGGGCGAGGACCGCGGGCTGCCATTCCGTGGCGCCGAGCGTCAGGACCTGGTCCACGACGACCCGCACGAGGAGCGGCACGAGGAGGACCGGCAGGAGCATGAGGATCGAGGCGGCGGTCGCGAAGAGGAGCGCAGCCGTATCCGCGCGGTCCGCCGGCCGCGCCGGGTCCCCGAGGAGCAGCCGGCGGGCGATCACCGCAGGAGGCGGGCGAGCGGCGACGTCCCGGTGACGTAGACGGTCGCGCCCGCGAGCACCCCGGCCGAGAGCTCGATCTGCGGCCCGGCGCCGACCGTCCAGCGGTACCCGCTCGGCGTCGCGGGGTCGGTGACCGGGCGGATCGTCACCTCCAGGACGGGGCCTGCGGCGAGGAAGTAGTCGGCGAGCGCCGCGTTCCCGCCGGTGACGAGCAGCACGCGCTCCGCGGACGCGGGCACCGGCGCCACCGCCTCCACGACCCCCACGAGCCGGCCATCCGCGGAGACCGGCACGAAGTCGAGGGCGATCCCGGCCTCCATCCCCGGCGTGATCCGCTTCGCGGGGCCGGCGGGGAGGAACGCGGAGACGACGAGATCGCCGGCGTCCGTCTCCATCATCGCGATCGCGTCGCCCTCCAGGCTGAGGCTCCCCTCACGGACGAGGACGGTGACGATCGTGCCGTCCTGCCGTGCGACCGCCTCCGCCCGTGCGCCATCGTCCGCGCGCACGACCGCGACGACCTCCCCGGCGGCGACCGGGTCTCCGGGCCGGACGCGGACCTCCTCCACGTAGCCGTCCACCTCCGCGCCGATCTCCAGGAAGCCGTCCGACGGCACGACGAGCGCCCGTCCGGTCACACCCTCCGCCGCGGACCCGAAGACGAGCCACGCGAGGACACCCGCGCAGACGAGCGCGACCCCCAGGAGGACGAGCCAGTGGCGGACCTCCGTCACGGGCAGGCGCGTGGCGATCTCCGCGGCCGGGTCGGGATCGGAGACGACCGGCTCGCCCGCAGGCACCTCCTTGCGCATCGCGCTCCTCCTCCCGCAGATGCAGCGGCCGCGTCCGGCGCCGGGCGGTCCCCGATCCGGACGCGGCCGCGTCGCGACCCCTAGAGGCCGAGGATCTGCTTCTTCTTCGCGTCGAACTCCTCCTGGGTGAGGATGCCCGCGTCGAGGAGCCCCTTGAGCTGGGTGAGCTGGGCGACCATGGGGTCCTGCGCGGGCTCCGCGGGGGCGGCCGCGGCCGCGGTGGCGGCCTGCTGCGCGGCCATCTCCGCGGCGTGCTCCTCGGCCTTGCGCTCGTGGCGATCGTTCATCGCGTTGGCGGTGCCGACGACGGCGGCGGTGCGGACGACGGTCCCGGCAAGACCCGGGCGACCTCGGCGAAGCATCGGTACGAACCTCCTGTGGCGGGGCGCGGGACGCCCCCGGCGTGGATGCGGCGAGCCGACGCCACGATCGACGGGCGCCGTCGAGGGAGACGATGCCACGGAATCGGGTCGACGTGCCGGGCGCCGTAGGATGCGGCGAGCCGCGGACGCCGCGGGCGTGCCGCACCCGTCGCCATCGCGAGGTCCCCCTGACCGCTCCCGACCCCGGACCCGCTCCTGTCGTCCGCGTCCCGGCCGACCCGCCGCCCGGCGTCCTCCGTGCCGCCTATGCCGCCTTCGCGGTCCTCGGCGTCGCACATCTGCTCCTGCCCACGCTCATCCGGCAGATCCAGGCGACCTTCGGCCAGGACGACGCAGGGATGGGCCTCGGCTACCTCCTCTATGCGCTCTTCTACGTCATCGGGGCGGTGCTCAGCGGCGCTGCGATGGCGCGCGCCGGGATCCGCGCGACGCTCCTCGCGGGCCAGCTCCTCGTCACGCTCGGGCTTGCGGTCATCGCGGGTGCGCCGACGTGGACGCTCCTGTGCGGCGCGATCGCGCTCATGGGCTTCGGCGCGGGCATCTTCGACCCGGCCGTGAACGCGCTCATCCTGCGGCTCTACCGGGGACGGAGCGCGGCCCCGCTCAGCCGGCTCCACCTCGCGACGGCGCTCGGCGCGCTCGCGGGGCCGGTGGTGATCGGC
>JBJTJV010000128.1:0-2031 GCA_046352645.1 Chloroflexota bacterium
TCCCCGCACCGCCCCGATGAACTCGTTGGTGAACTGCTCGCCGGTCGTGTATCGGATCCGCTGCCCCGGGAAGCGGTCCCGTCGTCGACGGCAGGCGCCCTGCAGGAGGTGGGTCTTGCCGACGCCGCAGTCGCCGTGCAGGAAGAGCATGCGCTCCTGCTCGGACTCGGCGTCCCCGAGCCGCCGCGCGGAGTCGAAGGCGAGCCGGTTCGATGGACCGACGACGAACTCCGAGAGGTCGCGCCACCTCGCCGTGGCGGGCACCGGGCGACGGGCCGGGCGACCGCCCGGGAGGTCCGCGTCGGCGAGCCGTGCCTCGACCGTGCGCGGCTCGTCGCCGAGCATGCCGCGGGTGGTCCGCGGCAGTTCGGTCGGCGCGGCGGCGGGGGAGGCGCTGCGGATCTCGACGCGGGCGTCCTCGCCGAGCCCGAGCGACTCCCGGGCGACGCCGCGGAGGGCATCCCGGAAGTGCCGACCGATCCAGTCGGCGGCGTAGGGGCTCGGGGCGATCACCTCGAGCGTGCCGTCGCGGACCTCGAAGCGGGTGGAGTCACCGAACCACATGTCGAAGCGTCGCACGCCGACCCGCCGCGCAAGTTCCGCGGGAAGGTCGCGAAGTTCCGGTCGGGTGGGGACGGTCATGAAGTGGGGGGAGAGTCGGAGGGGAGGAGAGGAACCCGCCCCGAGGAGGGCGGCACGCGGTCGGGCTCCGATTCCTTCGAGCGCTGCATCGCAGCCGTGGCGGCGACCGCGCGGACCCCACGTCCTCCCTCGCTCATGCTCCGGCGCTCCGGCGAGACGGAGCGGCGGGGCGCCGAGGAGCGGCACGACGACGCGGGCACCCGTCCGTGGGTCGCGGGGGAAGGTAACGGCGGGTCGCGCGACCTCAAGCCGTCCCCCGGCGAAGTTCCTGCGGAAGGTGACGCAACTCCCGGAACTCCTCGGAGGAAGCGAGATGTCCACGCGACGAGCCCGCGGGTGTGCGCCGGTTGTGGACAACTTCGCCAACTTGCAGGAACGACTCAGGCGCGGCAGGGCGCGTCGAGCGGTCGAATGAACGCCTCGCGCACGCCGCCCGGCGTGAAGCCGAGGCGCCGATACAGCGTGATCGCCGGGAGATTTCGCTCGTCGACCGCGAGCGTGAGTCGCCGGAGCCCGTGCCGACCCGCGTCCGCGATCGCGTGGCCGAGGAGCCGCCGCGCGAGTCCGCGTCCGCGAGCCTGCTTCACCAGCCCGAAGTAGACGAGCTCGACGCAGCCGACCTCGGGGTTCGGATTCGCGAAGGAGACCCCCGCCCCGGCGCCATCGACCTCGAGGATGGTCCACGACTCGGGATCGAATCGACCGGCGGCGCGGTGCCCGGCGAGCACGTCCTCGACTCGGCGAAGCCCGGCGAGCCCGGGGCAGTCGAGGGTGTCCTCGTAGGTGCGACCGAGGAGCGCGGCGAGCTCGATCGGATCGTCATGCCCGCAGGATCGGATGGTGACGCCGGCGGCGACGGGCGGCGTCACCCCGCCTCCGACCGAGCGGGTGCCGGTCGCCGAGTCGTGGGAGCTTCAGCTCAAGCCCGGACCGCTCCGCGTCCACGTCGATCCCGCCGATGGTCAGCGCTACTGGTTCATGACCTATGAGGTGGTGAACCGTTCGGGCAAGACCCGGACGTGGGCGCCTCGCTTCGAGCTGCAGTCGGATGCCGGCAAGGTGCAGACTTCCGGACGCGAGGTGCCGACGATCGTCGTCACCGACATCCAGCGGATCCTGCAGAACCCGAGGAACGCGGACAAGCTCCCGCCGATCCTCGACCAGAACCAGGTGATCGGCCCCATCGCCTCGGGACGGGAGCATGCCCGGGAGGGCGTGGTCATCTGGCCGATCGAGGACGACCGGATCACCGAGCTGACCATCTATGTGTCGGGACTGAGCAACCGCCGCGAGACGGTCGAGCACCCCCAGACCGGGGAGGCGGTGGAGTTGCGCCAGACCCGGCGGCTCCAGTTCCAGACTCCCGGTGACCATGGGATGCTGCAGGGG
>JBJTJV010000129.1:0-3865 GCA_046352645.1 Chloroflexota bacterium
CTACCTCTTCGCGGCGGTGGGCACGGGGCTCCTGCTCCTGCCCGCGGGCTGGCGCTGGCAGGCATGGCTCGCGACGGCGGCGGCGATCGTCACGGTGAACATGCACGCGATCCTCTCGCTCCCCTTCCGGGGCTACGGGACGCCCGCCATGCGTGCCCTCCCCTTCGCCGACCTCGCGCGCACGCCGGTGATCGTGGCCAGCGTGGCCCTCGCGTGCTTCCCGTTCCTCGCCTGGCCGCTCCTGGCCGCGTGGCGGCTCTGGCGGGCGGGACGGGTGGAGGCCGCGGCGGCGGCCGGCGCGGGCGCGGCGGCGGCGGCGGGGACGGCCGCGGTGACGGCGGGACCGCCGGGCCCGGCGGCCGCGTCCGGCGGGGTGAGGCTGACGCGGCGACCGGTGCTCCACCTGCCCCTCCGGCAACGGATCGGGGGGATCTCCCTCCCCCGCACGATCGGGCTCATCCTCGTCGCATCGCTCCTTGCGGCCTGGACTGCCACGCGCTTCTCCGGGCTCGCGGGCGGCTGGCTCTGGAACTTCGACATCCCGCAGGTCCAGTACCCGTTCTCGCAGTGGATCCACGCGGCGCTCTGGCAGGGCGGCCTGCCGTTCTGGGTCGACACCATGGCGATGGGCTACCCGCTCTATGCCGAGGCCCAGGGAGCGCTCTTCTACCCGCCGCTCTGGCTCATCCGCCTCTTCCCGCCGCTCACGGCGCTGGACCTGCTCCGCGTGTCGCACCTCGCGCTCGCGGGCGCGGGGATCGGCTGCATCGTCCTGCGCCTCACCGGCGTCCGGACGGCCGCGCTCGCGGCTGCGGTCGTGGCGGCGTCGGCCGGCGGCATCGTAGCGAAGCTCGAGTGGACGGAGCTCGTCACCGCGTACGCGTGGATCCCGTGGGTGCTGCTGCCGCTGGCGTGGAGCCGCGGCGGACCCGGCATCGTGGCGGTCGCGCTCGCGGGCGTGGCCTGGGGGATCCAGGGCCTGACCGGCCACCCGCCCACGTGGGCGCTGACCGGGATCGCCGCGGTCGCGGTCCTCCTCGCCCGGACGCCCGGCCTGCGCGCGGACCCGGTCCGGACCCTGGCCCGCGTCGCCGGGGCGAGCCTGCTCCTCGGCGGGATCGGCCTCGCGGTCAGCGCCGCGCAGACGCTGCCGAGCCTGGTCCTCGTGAGCCTCTCCGAGCGCGCGTCCGGCCTGGACGCGGGGCAGCTCTTCCGGAGCTCCGCGACCCCGTGGGACATCCTGGGCTTCGGCTTTGCGAACGCGTTCGTGCAGGCGACCGAGCCCGCGTGGGAGCTGGGTCGGACGTGGTACCCGGGCGGGACGTGGGGCTTCCTGGAGGCGTACGCGTACCTCGGCCTGCCGGCGATCCTCCTCGCCGTGGCGGGGCTCCGGGTGCGGCGGGCCCGCTGGCTGCTCGTGGTCGCGGCGATCCTGGCCGCGGTGCCGATCCTGGGCGCCTTCCGGCCCATGCTCTGGGCGGAGATCCCCGTGCTCAACGGGCTCCGCCACCCGGTCCGCGCCTACATGGTCATCGGCCTCCTCGCGGCCGTCGCCGCGGGCTTCGGCATCGCGCGCATCGGCCGGGTGCGCCCGGGGCGGGCGCCCGTGGTCGCCCTGCTCGTCCTCCTCGCCGCGTACGCGGTCACGAGCTTCGTCGTGAACGTGACGCCGGGGCTCTTCGAGGAGATCGTGCGCACGACGTGGGGCTACCCGGTCGGCGGGAACGAGGGCGGGATCCGGGCGCTCGCCGCGGAGACGCTCGGCAGGCTCTGGCCGCTCGTCGGGGAGCTCGCCCTGGCGGCGGCCACGCTCTGGCTTCTCCGGCGGGATGGCCCGCGGCTCCTCCTCCGCTGTGCCGCCGTCGCGCTCGCCGTGCTGCCGCTCCTGCTCCTCGTGCCGAGCGTGAACCGGATCGAGGGACGGGCGGCGTTCGACTTCGGTGACCGACCGCTCGTGCTGGCACTCCGTGAGGAGGCACGCGGACAGGTCGTGGCGGTGAACGAGCCCGGCCTCGGCTGGTCCAACCAGCTGGCGCTCGCGGGGATCCGCGACCTCCATGCCTTCAGCCCGCTCGACCTCGCGGCGAACGACCGCGTCCTCGCGGCCCTCATGGCCCCCGCGCCGGATGTCGCGCTCGCCCGGGCGATCGGCGCGGATACCTTCGTCACGTTCGGCGGGCTGCCCTGCACGGCCGGCGTCGCGGTCCGCGCCGTGCCGGAGAACGACGCCACGATCTGCCGCCTGGACGGCGTCCTGACGGCACCGTGGTGGATCCCGGCCGACCTCGTGACGCGCCCGGCGACCGGCGGCGGGCTCCTGACGCCGGTGACCGCGACGGCGGACGCCGCGGCCGTGGTCGCCGCGGCCGTCCCGGCGGTCACCGTGGCGCGGAGCGCGGACAGCGGCACCTTCACGGTGAGCGCGCCCGCGGACGGCTACGTCTTCATCGACCGCTCGTGGTACCCGTGGTGGGAGGCGACGGTGGACGGCGCCGCGGCGGAGACGCTCGCGCTCTGGTCCGGACAGCTCATCCCGGTGCCGGCGGGCGAGCACACGATCGTGCAGCGGTTCGTCCCGCGCGACGCGCAGATCGGCGCGCTCATCTCGCTCCTCGCGTTCCTCGGCGTCATGGGCGCGGTGCTCGTCGCGCGGCGTGAGCGGATCCGCGCCATGGGCGCGACCTGGCGGGCGGGTCGGGCACGGGCGGCTGCGCGTGCCGCGCTCGCCGCCGCCGCCGGTGCGACAACCAGGCGCGTCCGGCGCCACCGCCGCGTCTTCGCCGGGCGCGTGGGCCGGCGGGAGGTCGGCATCGCCGCGCTCCTCTTCCTCGTCCTCGCGGGGATGCGCGTCTACAACCTGGACCGGCCGCTCGGGTCGTACTTCGACGAGGTCCTCTACGTCCGCAACGCCGCCGAGTGGCTCCAGGGCTGGCGCTACGGACGCCTCCAGGATTCCAACGAGTGGACGCACCCGCCGCTCTCCAAGGAGATCGTCGCCGCGTCCGTGGAGGCGCTCGGCGGGCACGCGGTGACACGCACCGGATCGGTCGGCGCACCGATCCGCGACGCCGTCGTGGAGCCCGGCTTCGCCGCGGGCGGCGGGCGCGACGGGCGGGCGCCGATCCCATCGCGTCTCTATGCGGCGACCGCGGAGAGCCTCCTTGCGATCCCGCTCTCCGGCGGCGGGCGGGAGATCCGCCTGGACCTGCCGGGGATCACCCGTCTCGCGCTCGACCCCGGCTCACGCATCCTCTGGCTCACCGGCGGCGACGGCGTCGTCGCCCAGGTGGAGACCGCGCTCTTCGACATCCTCGACGCCGATCCGGGCAGCCTTGCCGACCTCGCCGGCGAGGATCTCTTCCCCACGATCGCGGAGCTGCCGGACCCGGTCGATCGCCTGTGGGCCTTCCCCGGCGGCGGCGCCGCGGCGCTCGTGGGCAGCACGCTCTCGCTCCTGGGGCCGGACGGCGTCCTCGGCGCGGTGGAGGCGCCCGGGCTCACGGACGTCGTCTGGACCGGGACGGACGAGCAGCCGCGCATCGCCCTCGTGGTCCCCGACGGCGTCCGGATCCACGCGGTCCCGGACCTCGCGCTCGTGGGCCGCGTCGCCATCGACCGCCGCCCGCTCGGCGCCACGTATGTCCACGGGAGCGACGACCTGGACCGCTCCCGCGGCTACCTCGACGCCCCGCGCCTCTTCGTCACCACGCGCGCCGGCCTCGTGACCATCGGCGGGCTGGACGGGGACGCACCGTTCATCGACCGCACGGTCGTCACCCCGGGACCGGTGACGGACGCGCGCTGGAACAGCTCCACGAACCTCGTCCACCTCCTGGGCACGGAGGGCGGCCGACCCACGATCTAC
>JBJTJV010000130.1:0-2304 GCA_046352645.1 Chloroflexota bacterium
CGACGTTCGTGGCCTTGACGTGCGCGGCACACCCGTTCGCGAAGGTCACCGTCCCGCCGGAGACCACGAAGATCCCCGCGCCCGTCGTCGCGTTGTTCGCCGCGATGACGGACGACTGCTGCAGGCGCAGCGTCCCCGGGCGTGCCGCGATGACCTCGTCGACCCGAGCGCCGCCATCCGCGAGCGGATCGGGTCGCACCCGTGGGGATCGGACCACCAGCCGACGCGGCCTGTCGTCGAGGACCGGGACGCCGGAGCCGCGACGAAGACCCGGGCCGGGAGCGATGTTCGGCGCACGAGACGCATCCCTCGCGCTTCGCGTAGCGGTTCCCGGCCGCCCGCCACCCCGACCATCCGAGACGCGGATCGCGCCCGATGGCCACCGGCATAGGCATGTTCCCGGAGTTGACAGGAGCGTCCCGCCGGGATAGATAGCCCGGAAAGGAGCAGACGCTCCGGCCCGGAGGAGAACCATCCCGATGTCGCACGACCCCATCACCGCCGGGCGTCCGCGCGCCCTCGCGCTGGGCGCCTGTATGGCGCTCGCGCTCGCGCTCCTGCTGCCCGCGTCCGGCGCGCTCGCCCAGGACGCGTCCCCCGCGCCGTCCGTGGCACCCGAGGAACCGAGCTACCTCTTCGTGATGAGCGCGCCGTCGGGGAGCGTGGACGCCGAGACGCTCACGCTCCGGGGCGTCCCCGCGGTCACCTGGTTCACCGATCGTCCGTATCGGCAGGCAGGCCAGATCAGCCCGGCGACGTTCGAGGGCTTCTGGCCGGAGCTCGTCGCGGCCTTCGACGGCGTCGCCCCGAACGCCGTCCTCTCCGTCCTCGGCGACGATGCCGTCACGAACACGGTGATCAGGCTCGTCGGCGTCGATTCGGTCACCCGCGATGCGTCCGGTACCGCCGATGACATCGTCCTGCGCTACACGGTCGTGGAAGGCGCGATGCCCACCGGCGAGATCGGGGCGGCGAGCCTGTTCGTGGACGAAGTCCACCCCACGCATTGGGTCACGTTGTACCTGAATGACTGTTACGACGTGCTCGTGCCCACGGCGGCGGCGCCAGCACCGATGTGACCTCCGACGTGGTGATCACCGTCGCGAACGACGTGAAGTGAAGCTGACCGCATCCCGCACCCGCCGCCTCGTGGCGGTCGTCCTCGCGGTGACCGCGCTCGCCGCGCTCCTGCCCGCCGGGGCGTCGGCGGCCGAGCCGGCCCGCGCACGCGCCGTGGCCCCGTCGGCTCCCGTCGATACGCTCTGGGCCGCGACGACCTCCGGGCTGGCGGCCTGCGCCGACCCGTCGTCACCCTCCTCGCTGGCGACGTGCTTCGCAGCCGGCGGGATCGCGGGGGAGTCGACCCCCGTGGCGACCGACGGTGTCGCCTTCTACTCCAGGGACTCGGAAGGTGGTGCGTGGAGCTGCCCCGTGGCGGGTGCGGGCGCCGGCTGCAGCCGCGTGATGGGTGGCGGGTGGGGAGGTGCGGCGCCGGCCGACTCCCAGGTCAGGGCCTACGCGGCCGCGGATGGCTCCCTCTGGATCGGACAGGACGATGGACGGATCTGGCGCTGCCCGTCCGACCTGCCATACCAGGACCTGACATCCGCCCCTGCGACGTGCGACCTGGTCCTGCGCGCCCTGAAGGGGTTCGGTGGCGACGTGGTGAACGCCCTCCTCCTCGCGAACACCCGGCTCTACGTCGGGCTCCAGTCCGGCCGGATCCTGCGCTGTGACGACCCGCACGTGGGCAGCACCTGCATGACGCTCGACGACACGCGGGGTCCCGCGGTGCTCACGCTCACCGTGGGTGCCGGCGCCCTGTGGGCCGGCCGGGGGGATGGGGTCATCTGGCGCTGCGACCCGTACCTCGTGGACCGCTGCGCGACGTGGGACACGGCCGGCGGGAGCATCAAGTCGACCGCGTACGACGGCGCGGGGACCCTGTACGCCGCGGTCTTCTCCAGTAACCCCGACCGCGGCACGATCTGGTCGTGCCCGGCCGCCACGATGAACGCGTGCACCGAGGTGCTCGCGGATGTGCAGGGGAACTCCGTCGCCGCCGGCGGGGACGTAGAGGAGGGAGGCGCCCGTGTCATTCGTGATCGTCGCGCCCGTGAACTGCTCGGTGCCGTAGTAGAGGGCTTCCTCGGTTCCCGTCCACACGCTCGAGAAGACGCCGCCCGCGCCGGCGGCGACGGAGTTCCCCTGCACATCCGCGAGCACCTCGGTGCACGCGTTCATCGTGGCGGCCGGGCACGACCAGATCGTGCCGTCGAGGATTTCCCCAGTCGTCCGTTGGGA
>JBJTJV010000131.1:0-3577 GCA_046352645.1 Chloroflexota bacterium
GAGGAAGAGGAAGAAGCTGATCCCGCCAAGGCAGAAGGTGTATGCGAACTTCACCGCGTGCTGCCGCACCCGCACCGGGTGCAGGTGGAGGAACACGTTGTTCATGACCGCCATCGCCCGCGAACGCTCGTCGTTCGGGTAGGGCTGGCGGAAGATCGAGCGCCAGACGGAGCTGCGCCGGATCCCCTCGTCGATCCGCTCGAGGAAGCTCACCGTCCGGTCCTCCATGACAACGACATGACCCCGGGGATCCGGGTGGCGGTCCTGCTACCGAGCCTCACGCGCGGTGACCTCCCGCATCTGCCTGGTTCCCGATCCCTGCAAGCCCGAGCTGGGTGTCGCGGTAGCTCTCCTTGTAGAGCCGCCCGTCGCTCGACACCTCCTGGAGCTCGAACCGCTCCATGGTAATGGCGTCGTACGGGCACCGCTTGACGCACAGGGCACAGCGGATGCAGCGCTCCTCGTCCAGCACCATGGCCGCGCCCTGGCTCCAGCCGTAGGCGTCCACGAGCTCGGGCAGGGCGCCCTCGGACTTCATCTGGTTGACGTCGATCATGTGGATGACGCCCTCCGGGCAGACATCCGCGCACGCGCCGCAGAGGACGCAGCGGAACGGGTCGAACCAGATGTTGTAGTTGCACATCAGGCAGCGGGTGCCTTCCGTGATCGCCTGGTCCATTGTGTAGCCGCGCTCGACCGAGGTGGTGAAGTTCACCTTCGGGTCCGTGCTCGGCATCCGGGCGGGCGTGGCGATCATGGGCACGTGCTGGCGCGGCAGGACGTCGTAGAGCTCCGGCATGTCGTGGCGCCAGGAGCTGACGATGCGGACGTTGGCCTCCACGGTGACGGTGGAGCGGCCGGAGAGGTAGCGGTCGATCGCGTAGGCGCAGCGCTTGCCGTGGCCGGCGCTCTCGATGAGGGTCGTGGGGCCGGTCACGAAGTCGCCGCAGGCGAAGACGCCGCGGACGTTCGTGGCGTACGTGCCGGGGTCCACGCGGATGCGGCCGCGGTTGATCTCGAAGGAAGCCTCGACCGGCAGGAAGCTGTTGTCCGCGGCCTGGCTGACCGCGGGCACGACCGTCTGCGCGGGGACGATGAACTCCGAGCCGTCCACCGGCACGGGGGCGCGGCGGCCCGTGGCATCCGGCTCGCCGAGGCGGTTGCGCACGAACTTCACGCCCGTGAGGTTCCCCGCGTCATCGCCGATCAGCTCGACCGGGCTGACGAGGAACTCCATCCGGACGCCCTCGCGCTCCGTCTCGCCCAGCTCCTCCTCGTCCACGACGAGCTCCGAGCGGGTCCGGCGATAGGCGATCGTCACGTTCTGGGCGCCGTGGCGCAGGCTCGTCCGCGAGCAGTCCATGGCGGTGTAGCCGCCGCCGATGATCACGACGTCCGTGCCCACCTCGAGCGGCTCGCCGAGATTCGCCTTCTTCATGAAGTCGATCCCGTACTGGATGCCCTTGAGGTGGTTGCCCGGGATGTCCAGGCCGACGGCGTTCATGGCGCCCGCGCAGATCGCGATGGCGTCGAACTCGCGCTGGAGCTCGGCGAAGGAGATGTCCCGGCCGATGCGCGTGTCGAAGCGGAAGGTGACGCCGAGCCGCTCCACGAGGCGGAAGTCCATCTCGATCGCCTCGCGCGGGAGGCGGAAGGCGGGGACGCCGATGAGCATCGTGCCGCCCGCGAAGGGGAGCTCGTCGAAGACGGTGACCTGGTGCCCGGAGACCGCGAGCTCGCGCGCGACCGCGAGGCCGGCCGGGCCCGCGCCGATCACCGCGACCTTCGTGTCCCGCGGGGTGATGACGGGCGTGTCGTCCGGGATGCCGGACGCGGCATGCCACTCGACGAGGAAGCGCTTCATGGCGCGGATGGAGAGCGGGCGGTCGATGTCGCCACGACGGCAGGCGCGCTCGCAGGGCGCCGAGCAGACGTACGCGCACATGGCCGCGACCGGGTTGGGCTCACGCGAGAGGAGGTAGCCCTCCTCGAAGCGGCCTTCCGCGGCGAGGTTCAGGTAGCCGCGACAGTTGGTGCCGACGGGGCAGGCTTCCTGGCACTCGATGTTGCACTGGAGCCACGACGCATCGACGGGCTGGACGAGGAATTCCTGGTTCGGATCGATGGCCAAGCCGGTGAGCCTCTCCGCGCTCTGATGGTTGGGCGTCCGCGGGGTGCGATGGCGAGGTGGAATCTACCACCAGCCGCGGCCGGTCGTCCGGGGGCGCCGGTCAGCGCAGGTCGAGCACCCGGAAGGTCTCGGCCGCGGCACAGCCGAGCGGCGCTCCTGCCTCCGCGAGCCACGTGCCGACGGCCGCGAGGGTCGCGTCCGGGTCGCGCAGCTGGCTCGCGTGGGCGCGCAGCGCATCGAGCTTGCGCCCGAGCGTGGCGGCGACGTCCACGGCTGCGTTCGGCTGCTCGGTCCAGAAGAGGTAGAGCCGCCCGACCGCGTGCGGCGCGAGGCCCTCGTGGATCGCGAGCGAGGGGAAGGCCATCGCGTTGCGGGCGGCCGGGTAGACCGCGTCGATCGCGGCGAGGCCCGCGGTGCGGTGGTCCACGTGCTGGATGTAGCCCTCCGACCCGATGACGACGGTGGGATCGCAGGTGAGCACGGCGTCCGGGCGGTGGGTGCGCAGGATGCGCACGAGCTGCTCGCGCAGGACGAGGTCGTTGGCGAGCGCGCCGTCGGGGTGGTGGAGGAAGGTGACGGAGGCGTAGCCGACGACCGCGGCCGCCGCGCGCTGCTCGGCCTCGCGCAGGCGGGCGAGCGCCAGGGGGTCCGTCCGCGGGTCGTCCGCGCCCGCATCGCCGCTCGTGCAGCAGACGAGGTGCGCCACGGTGCCGGCGTCCACCCAGCGGGCGATCGTCCCCGCGGGGCCGAAGTCCGCGTCGTCGGGGTGCGCGACGATGACGACCGCGACGGACGGCCGCTCCTCGTGGAGCGCAAGCGTGGGGCTGGTCACCGGTCCCTCCTCCCCGACGGGGCCGCGAAGGTGCCGGATGGCACCCCCGCCCCGCCCCATGAGGCGCTATGCTCTCGCACGGCATCGCTCGTTTCCCCCCACGAGCGATGCCGTTTCCTTTGCCCGGCGCCGTACGCGGCGGTCGCCGGATCAGGCACCGCGCAGCTCGGCGAGCGCGGCCCGGACCTCCGCGGCATGCCCGTCCGGCGTGACCGGGTCCCAGGTACGCGCGATGCGGCCATCCGGGTCCACGAGGAAGGTCGCCCGCGCGACGCCCATGTACGTCTTGCCGTACATCGACTTCTCGCGCCAGACGCCGTAGGCCTCCGCGACCGCGTGCTCCGCGTCCGCGAGGAGGGGGAAGGTGAGCCCGTGCTTCTCCTTGAAGGCCGCCTTGCTCGCGCTGTCGAGGATGCTGATCCCCCAGACCTCCGCACCGTCCGCGCGGAAGTCGGCGTAGCCGTCGCGGAACTGGCAGGCCTCGATCGTGCAGCCCGGGGTGTCGTCCTTGGGGTAGAAGAAGAGGACGACCCACTGGCCGCGCTCGGCCGCGAGGCTGCGCGTCGCGCCCGTGTCGTCCGGGAGCGCGAAGTCGGGGGCGGGGGTACCGGGGG
>JBJTJV010000132.1:0-2490 GCA_046352645.1 Chloroflexota bacterium
ACGATGCCGCCGATGTGCCCCCTGCCCGGCATCGTCACGTCGTAGACCCCGGCGCCCCGTACCCCCCATCCGAGTTGATGACCTACACGAGCGCGGGCCCCGACGACAGCACGGTGACGCCGGGCGGCGCCGGGGATCGCCTGGTCGGAGAAGAGATAGGACGTGGTCCGGTTCCCCGGCACGCTCTCGATCTCCCGAAACGAGACCGTGAAGCCCGAGTCCGCGTCGTCGCCGAAGCGGTCCCGGCAGGTGATCGTGATGTCCGTGTACTGCCCCGGGGTCTGGAGCGGCCATACGTCCGGGGTGCACGTGCGCGGCTTGCCGGAGAGCGGGGTCACAAGCGGGACCCCGCGCTGGCCGAAGAACGCCGTGATGGCGATCCGGTAGCGCCCGGTCCCGGTCCGTTCCACCGTCAGCGATCCCCAGTCCGCCGAGACCCCGCGGTCCTTCGCGGCCGGTGTCGCCGGCGGGTTCGACCCCGAGCGGACGACCGCATACGCCCAGTTGTCCCCGGCCCCGGCGGCGACCGGCGTGGCCGCGATCCCCGCGGCGATTCCGGCCACGGCCAGCCCGGCGATGGCACGATGGAACGGTCCCCGGCGGATCACGATCATGACCTCCTCCCGAAGGCGCCGACCGACACGGGCGACGGTCGCACCCCGGCATCGTAGCGCGGGGTCCGGCCCGCGGGACCCACGCGGAGGACCGCCCCCGGCCTTACACGTCCGAATCGGGGAAGGCCGCCTTGCGCCGGACGATGTAGTCGCGCAGCGCCTCGTCCACGCCCGGGTCGATCCCCGGGCCGTCGTACTCCGCGAGCCGCTTCTTCCAGATCGCGTTCGCGCGCTGGGCGGCGTCGAGCGATCCCTGCTCCTGCCACTGCTCGAAGCTGTCGTAGTTCGCGGTCGAGGAGCGGTAGAAGGCGGTCTCGAAGTTCGCGAGCGTGTGGGCGTTGCCCATGAAGTGGGCACCCGGCTCGTTCGCGAGGAGCGCGTCGAGCGCCTGCCCGTTGTCGCTCATGTCCACGCCCCGCAGGAAGGTCGCGGCCATGCCGCACTGGTCCTCGTCGAGGATGAACTTCTCGTAGCCGATGGCGAGGCCGCCTTCCAGCCAGCCCGCGGCATGGAGGACGAAGTTCACGCCCGCCATGAGGGTCGCGCTGAACGTGTTCGCCGATTCGTAGGCGGCCTGCGCGTCCGCGACCTTGCTCGCGCACAGGTTGCCGCCGGAGCGGAAGGGGACGCCGAGCCGTCGGGCGAGCTGGGCCATGACGTAGAGGAGGAGCGAGGGCTCCGGCGTCCCGAAGGTGGGTGCGCCGGTCTGCATCGAGAGCGAGCTCGCGAACGATCCGAAGACGACCGGCGCTCCCGGCCGGACCGCCTGGACATAGGCCATCCCCGCGAGTGCTTCCGCGAGCGACTGGGTGCAGGAGCCCGCGATCGTCACCGGGCCCATCGCGCCCGAGAGGATGAACGGCGTGACGAGGACGCCCTGGTCGTTCTCCGCGTAGACGCGGGCCGCACCGATCATCGCGGCATCCCAGACCATCGGGGAGTTCGCGTTGACGAGCGAGAGCATCACCGTCTTCCCGACGAGCGAATCGCTGCGGAAGGCGATCTTCGCGAGCTCCACGGAATCCTGTGCCCGCTCCGGGGCCGTGACCGAGCCCATGAACGGCTTGTCCGAGTAGCGGATGTGGCTGTAGACCATGTCCAGGTGGCGCTTGTTCACCGGGATGTCCACCGGCTCGCAGACCGTGCCACCCGAGTGGTGGAGCCAGGGCGACTGCCAGGTGAGCTTCACGAAGTTGCGGAAGTCCTCGATCGTCCCGTAGCGCCGGCCGCCGTCGAGGTCGCGCACGAACGGCGAGCCATAGTTCGGGGCGAGGACCATGTGCGGGTCGCCGATCGTTACGTTCCGCTCGGGGTTCCGCGCCTGCTGGACGAACGTCCGCGGCGCGCTCGCCGTGACGAGCTTCCGGGCGAGGCCGTCCGGGAAGCGGACACGCTCCCCGTCGATCTCGGCGCCCACCGCGTGCAGGGTGGCGCGTGCCTGCGCGTCGCGGACATCCACGCCGACCTCCGCGAGCAGACGGTCCGCGTTCGCCTCGATCGTCGCGAGGCCCTCCTCGCCCAGGATGGTCGCGGTCGGGATCGTCCGGGTGAGGAAGGGGATCTTCTCCATCCGGGCGGAGGCGGCACGTGCCGCGATCCGGCCTTCACGGCCGCCGCTCCGGCGGCGGGGGGCGTCGCTCGTCATGTCGTCTCCTCCATCGCCGGTCCCGTGCGTGCGACCCGGCGCCGGCGGCCCCGGGTCTGCTCCATGCCATCTCCACCCGTCTCCGGCAGCGGCACGACCGCACCCAGGCGCGGGAACGGGTCGCGCCGATGCGGGATCGCGAGCGCATCGACGAAGTGCTCCTGGAACCGCGGCGCGACCGCGGTCTCGATCTTCTCCACGGTCCGGGCGACGCGCTCGATCTCCGCGCGC
>JBJTJV010000010.1:0-7930 GCA_046352645.1 Chloroflexota bacterium
GGCCCCCCCCCCCACGGGCCGGCGCTGGGCGTCCGCGCGGGCAACTCCGGGAGCCCGTCTGGGCGGCATAGGGCGGCGGCCGGCGGCCCCGCCGTCGCCGAGGTCTCCCCGGGCCCGGTCCCCGCGCCACCACAGCCGTCGGCCCCACCCGCGGGCACGGCGGGGCTCGCGCCGGAACCCGCCTCACCCGCCCCGCGCGGTCCGCTCGTGCTCACGCCCGAGCTCGCGGACCGGCTCCAGCAGGTGGCCGATGACGCCGTGCGCTCGCTGCCCGCGCCGGGGATCTCGCTCGCCGTGCTCTTCCCGGACGGGACGCTCTGGACCGGCGTCGCGGGTCGCCGCCAGGCGTGGCCGGACCGGCCGGTGCAGCCGGACACGCTCTTCGCGATCGCGAGCATCACGAAGACCTTCGTGGCGGCCCGGGTGCTCCAGCTCGCCGATGCGGGCACGCTCGACCTCGATGCCCCGCTCCGGCGCTATCTCGCCGATGCACCCGTCGGCCGTGACGTCACGGTGCGGATGCTCCTCGCGCACAGGAGCGGCATCCGCGACTACTTCCAGACCGCGGGCTACCTCGGCAGCGTCTTCGACGACCGGAACCGGGCCTGGACCCCCGCCGAGATCCTCGGCTGGATGGGTCCGGCGGTCTGCGCACCCGGCGCCTGCTTCCACTACAGCAACACGAACTTCGTGCTCCTCGGGCTGCTCATCGAGGAGGTGACCGGACGTCCCCTCGCGAAGGAGATCCGGGGCGCGCTCCTCGACCCGCTCGGGCTTGACGAGGTCGTCTTCCAGCCGGACGAGGAGACGCCGCGCGATGCGGCGCACGGGCACCTCTGGGGTGGCCGGAGGCTCTGGTACGACCAGGCCGGGCAGGGGACGGTGATGCCGCACCTCTCCGCGGCCACCGCGGCCTGGGCTGCCGGTGCCATGGCGGCGAGCGCGCGCGACCTCGCCCGGTGGGGCGACGCGCTCTACGCGGGGGACGTGCTGCCGCGCGCCCTGCGGTCGGAGATGCTCGACTTCGGCGGGGACGCGTACGGGCTCGGCACGCGCTCGGACCGCTTCTCCGGCCGCCGCGCGGTGGGACATCTCGGCGGGATCCGCGGCTTCGTGCTCGCGCTCTGGCACTTCCGCGCGGAGGACGTCACGGTGGTCGTCCTCGTGAACCGGGGCATCGCATCGACCGACCCGGTCACGAAGGGGATCGCCCGGGCGCTCTTCGGTGGCGCCGCGGAGGACGACCCCGACGCGGAGCGCCCCTCCGGGATCGCACCCGAGCTCCAGCCGCCGCCGCGCGCGCCGATGCGCTAGCCGACGGGCGCGCTCCCGGACCCGTCCGCCCAGCCGCGGCGGGCGAGGGCGTCGCGGACCGCACCTTCCTCGCTCCAGGGGTGCCGCACCCCGCCCCGCTCGATGGAGGCCTCGTGGCCCTTCCCTGCGATGAGGACCACGTCGCCCGGTCCCGCCAGCGCGATCGAGGTCGCGATGCCCTCGGCGCGGTCGGGGACGAGGCGCAGGCGCGGGCCGGGATGCAGGCCGACGGACGCGCAGCCGGTGGCGATCTCCGCGAGGATGCTCGCGGGGTCCTCCGACCGGGCGTCCTCGTCGGTCAGGACGACCGACCGGCAGCGGGCGGCCGCGACCGCCCCCATCTCCGGGCGCTTCGTCCGGTCGCGGTCGCCGGCCGAGCCGAAGCACGCGATGAGGCCGCCGCCGGCCCGCTCCGCGACGGGAGCGAGCTCGTCGAGGACCTTCGCGAGCGACGCGGCGGTGTGCGCGAAGTCCACCACCACGAGGAACGGCTGGCCTGCGTCGATCCGCTCCATCCGCCCGGGCACGGCTGCGAGCGCGGCGATGCCCGCGCGGATGCCCGCGGGATCCAGCGCAAGCGCCTCGCCGGTGGCGATGGCCGCGAGGGCGTTCGCGATGTTGAAGCGGCCGGGCAGGCGGATATCGACGGGAGCCTCCCAGCGGGGTGTCCGGACGCGCACGCGGTGGCCCGCGCCCTCCGCCGCCACGTCGAGCGCGGCGATCGGCGCAGCGGCCGACATGCCGTAACCGTGGATCGTGGCGCCGGCGCCGCGGGCGGCATTGGTGAGCATCGGTGCAGCGTCGTCGTCGAGGTTGACGACGGCGTGGCGACCCCACGGCTTGCGGACGGACGCGATCGCCGGATCGTCCCACGTGAAGAGCCTGCGCTTCGCCGCGCGGTACGCGGCGAGCGTGCCGTGGAACTCGAGATGCTCGGAGGTGATGTTCGTGTGCACCGCCACGTCCCACGGGATCGCGCCGACCCGGTCCTGCGCGAGGCCGTGCGAGGTCGCCTCGACCACCGCCCAGCGGTCGCCCGCGGCCTCCATGGCCGCGAGCCGTTCCTGCAGCTCGGGCGCTTCCGGGGTCGTTGTGCGTTCCGGGTTCCCGAGGCTGCGCCCTCCGACGACGGTGTCGATCGTGCCGAGCAGGCCGGTCGGCAGCCCGCACGCGACGAGCACGGAGCGGATGAGCCAGGCCGTGGTCGTCTTGCCATCCGTCCCGGTGATGCCGACGATGCCGAGCCGCACGGCCGGGTCGCCGGCGATCCACGCCGCGGCCACCGCGAGGGCCGGTCGCGGCGCCCGCACGAGCACCTGGGGCACGCCGAGCGGCGGGAGCGGGCGCGCCACGAGCAGCGCGACGGCCCCGGCGGCCACTGCCGCGGGGGCGTGGTCGTGACCGTCCGCGTGCGCGCCGGGCAGCGCAACGAAGAGGCTGCCCGGGGCGACCCGCCGGGAATCGTGGGTGACGCGATCCACACCGACGGCGACCGGCGGCATCGGCGCAGCGAGCAGCCCGAGCTCGGCGAGCCGGTCCACGAGTGCCCCGAGCGGACGGCTCATGCGGGCGCCCCGCCGCCGGGCGCACCACCGCTCCCGGGGGGTGGCGCGAGGCGTCGGCGCGCGAGCCGGACCCACGTGCGCCAGGCGGCCGCGAGCGCAGCCGGGGCACCCGGGACGATCGCGAGGTCGAAGGCACCCGGGTAGCCGACCTCCGTCCCGCCGAAGCCTGCCTTGAACTGCTCGATGCCCGGGTGCGCGATCCCCCACATGTCGTAGATCCCGGCGCCCGCCTCTGCCGCCTGCCGGAGCGATTCCCACTTCAGCAGGTAGTTCGCCCGGCTCTCCGCACCCGCGGCCGTCATGCCGCCATACGGCTCCGCGACCCGGCCTCCACAGCGGACGAGGAAGAGGGCCGCGACCGGCGTGCCGTCCGCGAGCCGCGCGATGAGGAGCCGGGCAGCACCGGACGGCGCGAAGGCCGACCAGACCGCGGCGTAGGCGGAGAGGTCGCGCGGGAAGAAGCCGGTCCGCTCGGCGGTCTCGGCGAGGATCGCATGGAAGATCGGCAGGTCGTCCGCGCCGCCTTCGGCGACGGTCACGCCGGCGCGTCGCGCGTGCCCGACGTACTGGCGCCATTTGGAGCGCAGGCCGGACCAGAGCGCCGCCTCCCCTGCCCCGAGCTCCACGACCCGTGTGCGCGTGTGCTGCACCGGGTCCGCGGGCCGCCACCCGGCCGCGCGCAGGAGCTCCGCGACCACGGGGTCGGTCGTTCCCGGGTCGAGGGTCACGTGCGTGCAGCGAAGGGCGCGCGCCCCGGCGCGGATCGCGTCCGGGAGCTGGGCGACGGCGCCCGGATCCCAGCGCGCCAGGACCGGACCGCGCGGCGCGTAGCCGACGCCGAACGGGAGCCCGCGCGCATGGCGGACGAGCATCTGGACGCCGGCCGGCCCCACGGACGTGTCCGTCACGACCCGGGTCGCGCGCCATCCGTTCGCGGCCTTCACCCGCGCCCATCCGGTCTGCTGGAGGTGCGATCCGGCGGGCGCGTCCGCGACGAACGCATCCCACGCTGCGTCATCCGTGCGCAGCGCCGCGGCCGGTGGGGTGGCGCTCACGTCGTCGTGTCCCCTTCCGCGGACGGACGGTCCGCCCGGGGGCCGACCCCCGGTGCCCCCGCCGCGCGATCGCCGCGCCGCGCGCGAGGATGCGCGGCCCGGTAGACGCTCTCCCGCCTGCCCTCGCTCACGCTCGTGTAGATCTGCGTCTGGGCGAGGCTCTCGTGGTCGAGGAGCTCCTGCACGACCCGCAGGTCCGCGCCGCCTTCCAGCAGGTGGGTGGCGAAGGAGTGGCGGAGCGTGTGCGGCCGGAAGGCGGGCGGGAGGCCGGCACGGTCCCCCAGGCGATCGAGGCGCTCGCGGATCCCGCGCACGCCGATCGGGTCCCCGTAGCGATTGAGGAAGAGATGGTCACCGGGGACGGCGCCGGGCCGGTCCGCGAGCGCAGGGCGTCCGTCGGTGAGCCACGCTCCGAGCGCGTCGATCGCCGGGCCCCCCAGCAGCCCGACCCGACCCTTGCGCGTCTTCGTCGTCGTGAAGCCCCCGCTCCCGTCCGCACGCACGGCCCGGACGCGGACCTCTCCGCGCCGCAGGTCGAGATCCGCGAGGCGCAGGTCCGCGATCTCGCTCACGCGGAGCCCGGCCGCGTAGGCGAGCTCGATGATCGCGCGGTCGCGCAACTCGACCGGTGCGCCCTCCAGGGGTGCGCTCCCCGCAACGCCATCGAGCAGCGCTTCCACCTGGCCGACCTCGAGCGCGCTGGGCAGCCGCACGGGTCGGCGCGGTGGCCGGATCGTCTCCCAGGGGTCGCGCAGCACCCAGCCCTCGCGCACCGCGTGGCGATAGAAGGAGCGCACCGCGGCGCGGCGTGCGGCGATCGACCGCGCGGCCAGCCGCCGGTCCGTGAGGGAGCCCAGCCAGCCGCGCAGGGCGCTCCGCGACGGATCGCGCCAGTCCGTCGCGCCGTCGGCCGCGAGATGATCGAGAAGGTCCGCGACCGCGAGCGCGTACGCCCGCCGCGTGTGCGGGGACCGACCGGCTGCCTCGAGAGCGACGAGCCAGGCGGCCCGCGCCTCCGCACCGTCCTGCGCGACAGCGCGGCCGTCATGGCCCGGGTGTCCGTCCGCCACCGCCGTCCGTCGCCGGGGCGCGTCGGCTGTACCACCGACGGCCGGGCCCGTACCGGCGCGGGCCGCCGTCATGCGGGCTTGCGCGGCGTTCGGGCGGACCGCGTGCCGCTCGTCGGTCGGCGCGGTGCGCGGGCAGCGCCGCCACCCGTGCGCGTGCCCGAACGGGACCCGGTCGCGCGGGGACGTCCGCGCCGGGCCGTCGCCTCGGGTTCCGGCGCGCCGCCCGCGAGCACGGCCCCGGCGGCCGCGTCGGGAGCGGGCACGATCGGCGCGTTGCACGTGAGGCAGCGCCAGGCGTCGGCGCTCTCCTCCGCGACGGGCCCCCCGCAGGCTGCGACGGACGGATCATCCACACGACCGCCGTGCGTGTACGGGAGCGGCTTCCGGCTCGTCGTCGCGCGGCAGCGCGGGTAGGCAGAGCAGCCCCAGAAGACCGATCCATCGCGCCGGGCGCGGCGGGCCTTCAGCGTGCCCGTGCGGCAGACGGGGCACGCGACGGTGTACGGCAGCTGCTCCGGGGGCGGCGGGCCGGTGCGATGGATGTACCCGCATTCGGGGTACCGGTCACAGCCCGCGAACGGGCCGAACCGGCCGCGCTTGGCCACGAGCGTCCCCTGCCCGCAACCCGGACAGGCCTCGCCCGCTCCCTCGACGGCGACCGGCTCCGGCTCCTCTCCCGGCAGCGGACGGCTCTCCCTGTGCTCGGGATAGAGCGAGCATGCGAGGAAGCGTCCGTTCCGCCCGAGCCGGATGACCATCGGGTGGCCCTCCGTGCAGACCTCGTCCGTCGCCTCGGTGGTGAAGTCGGCGCGCTTGAGCTCCTTCTTCTTCACCGAGACCAGATCGCGCAGCGGGCCGTAGAAGTCCCGCAGGAGCGGCACCCAGTCCCGCTTCCCGTGGGCGACCTCGTCGAGGTCCTTCTCCATCCGGGCGGTGAACTCCGTGTCCACGAAGTCCGGGAAGTGCGTCACCAGGAGATCCGTCACGACCTCGGCGACCGGTTCCGCGAACAGCCGACGCTCCGTGACCCGCACGTAGCCGCGCTCCACGATCGTGCCGATCGTCGCCGCGTACGTGGACGGCCGACCGATGCCGTGCTCCTCGAGCGCCTTGATGAGCGACGCCTCGGTGAACCGCGGCGGCGGCTGCGTCTCGTGCCGCGCGGGCTCGGCGCCGACGGGACGGACCCCCTGGCCGGCTGCCAGCTCCGGCAGCGATCCCTCCGCCTCCTCGTCGGTGTCGTCGAGGGTCTCGGTGTAGACCGCGGCGAAGCCGTCGAAGAGCGTGCGGGTGGCGCTTGCGCGGAGGAGGTGCTCGCCCGCGACGATCTCGGCCGTGCGCGTCTCGAGGCGCCGGTCGGCCATCTGGGAGGCGAGCGCACGCTGCCAGATGAGCCGGTAGAGGCGCTCGTCGTCACCGCGCAGGACGCCCCGGAGCGATTCCGGCGTGCGGGCGAAGCTTGTCGGCCGGATCGCCTCGTGCGCTTCCTGCGCGCCCTTCGCCTTGGTCCGGAACGGCCGACCCTTGGGCATCGTGTACTGCTCGCCGAAGCGACCGCGGATGACGTCGCGAGCCTCGCCCATGGCCACGCCCGCCATGGAGACCGAATCGGTCCGCATGTACGTCGTGAGGCCGACAGGCTCGCCGTCGATCTCGATCCCCTCGTAGAGCCGCTGCGCGGCGGCCATCGTCCGCTTGGGGCTGAAGCCGAGCTTCCTGCTCGCCTCCTGCTGGAGCGTGCTCGTGGTGAAGGGGGCGCGCGGGCCGACCTTGCGCTCCGACGTGTCGACCGAGCGGACAGCGCAGGGGGCGGCGAGGATCGCCGCGATGCGGGCGCGCGCCTCCGCCTCGCTGCCGATCGTGACCGCGCGGGCGGACGCCTCCCCGCCCTGATCGAGCGGGCGCCCGTCGATCGCGACGAGCTTCGCGCTGAAGACGGCCCCGTCCGCCGTGGCGAGCTCCACCGCGATCGTCCAGTACTCGCGCGGGACGAAGGCGGCGATCGCGCGCTCCCGCTCGACGACGAGCCGCACTGCGACCGACTGGACACGCCCGGCCGACAGGCCGCCCCGCACCTTGCGCGAGATCAGCGGCGACAGCGTGTAGCCGACCAGGCGGTCCACGATGCGCCGAGCCTGCTGGGCATCGACGAGGTGCATGTCGAGCGCACGGGGCGCTGCGAAGGCAGCACGGATGGCGCCCTCGGTGATCTCGTTGAAGGTGACCCGGCGG
The DNA here is from genome assembly GCA_046352645.1 of Chloroflexota bacterium. Classification (GTDB taxonomy): domain Bacteria; phylum Chloroflexota; class Limnocylindria; order Limnocylindrales; family CSP1-4; genus JAFMJV01. The sequence continues at coordinate 7,237 of JBJTJV010000010.1, forward strand.
GCCTTCGTCGCGGGGATGCCGGCGGCCTCGCGGACGTGCCACGCGATCGCCTCGCCCTCGCGGTCGAGGTCCGTGGCGAGGAAGACGGTGGACGCGCGGCCCGCCTCCTTCTCGATCGCCGCGAGCTGCCGACGCCGGTCCTCGCTCACCACGTAGACCGGCGCGAAGTCGTGCTCCACGTCCACGCCGAACTGGCCCTTGCCGGGGTTCTCCGGGAGGTCGCGCACGTGCCCGTAGGACGCGAGCACCTTGTAGTCCTTGCCGAGATAGCGCTCGATCGTGCGCGCCTTCGCCGGTGACTCGACGATCACCAGGTTCTTCGTCATCGCGGCCGAGGATAGCACGCGGCCACCGGCGTTCCGGCGGGCCCGAACGCGGCCGTGTCAGATCTCCCGGACGCGCCGGAGCAGCTCGTCCGCGCCGCCGTCGTCCGCGACGACGGGGCGCGCCGCCGGCACGGCAGGGGTACCGGGGCTTGCGTCCGCGCCACCATCGAGGGATGTGGGCGGCATCTCCACGAAGCGCAGGAGCGCGAGCGGGAAGACGAACCACGAGTCGGTGCGGTCGATGAAGCCCGGGCGCCTGCCGTCCACGAACCGCAGGTTCGTGCACACGAGATACGCGCTCCCGGGGGCAGGCAGCTCGCGGAGATCGCACAGGAGCGGTTGCTCCCCGGAGAAGTGGAGGACGGCAT
>JBJTJV010000133.1:0-8957 GCA_046352645.1 Chloroflexota bacterium
ACCTGGGCCTTCGTGAACAGCGCGGATACCGGTGAGGTCGAGCAGTACCTCCTCACCGACGCGGGCGACGGGGTCGCCGCCGAGCGCGTCCGGACCTTCATCGTCGGTGGCCAGACGGAAGGCTGTGTCGTGGACGATGCGGCGGGCCGCGTCTTCATCGGGGAGGAGGCCCGCGGCATCCGCAGCTACGCCGCGGACCCGGCCTCCGGCGACGCATACGCCTGGGTCGACACCACCGAGGCGGGTGGCCACCTCGCGGCAGATGTCGAGGGCCTGGCGATCGTGGCGAACGGAGAGCGGTCCGGGTTCCTCGTCGCGTCGTCCCAGGGTGACAGCACCTTCGCCGTCTACGACCGCGAGGCGCCGCACCCGTGGCTCGGCTCGTTCCGCATCGTCGACGGGGCCACGGTGGACGGCGTCAGCGGCACGGACGGGATCGACGCCACGGCGGCAGCGCTCCCCGAGCCATTCGCCGGCGGACTCCTCGTCGTCCAGGACGATCGAAACCGCGACCCGGACGCCGGCCAGAACTTCAAGCTAGTCCGCTGGGCGGATGTCGTTGCCGCGCTGGGGCTTCCCGCCGCCGCGGAGTGAGGACCTGGCGTCCGCCCGACCGCGGCGCCGCTCCGATCAGCCCCCCGGGATCCAGGTCAGCAGCGCGGAGAAGACGAACCCGCCCGCGGCGAGCAGGCCGGCCCGCCGGCCGACGCCGCGGATGGCGATCGGGATCATCTCGTTCACCACGACGACGAGCAGCGCACCCGCCGCGACCGACTGGATGAGCGCGATGAGCGCGAGCGGCGCACCGAGGAGCACGCCGTAGCCGAGGGCCGCGAAGACCGCCGCCACCACCACGATCAGGGAGAAGCGGAGGATGATCCGCGAGAGGGTGAACCCGCCTGCGAGGAGCGCCGCGGCTACGCCGATCGCCTCCGGCAGCGTCGCGACGAAGATCGAGCCCACGAGCGCGAAGGAGACGCCCGCGACCGCCATGTGGAGCGTGAGGCCGAGCGCGATCGATTCCGGGATCCCGTCGATGAGCATCCCGATCGTGATGTTCCGCGCCTCCGCGGGCGTCGCGGCGGCCTGCTTCCCGTGCGCGGCCGCCTCGGCGACCTCGAGGACCACCTCGCCCGGCTCCTCCGACACGCCACGCCGCTCGAGGAAGCCGATGATCGCCGCGTAGCCGAGGCAACCGACGGCGATGCCGAGCGCGGTCGGCCCGGCCCCGGCCTCGTCGTAGGAGACCGCGACGAGGTCCGTGGTGACCGCGGAGATCACGGCGCCCGCACCGAACGCCATGAGCGCCCCGACCTCGCGCGGCCGCGTCAGCGATCGGAAGCGCCAGACGAGGATCGCGCCGAGGATGAGCGAGGACTGGGCGAGCGCGCCGATCAGCGCGGCGTTGAGCATCGCCGGATGGTAGTCGAGCCGGAGCGTCCTGTGCGCGCTGCCCGGGCAGCCGCGCGCCGACGGGCCGGTGCCGCGTCAGCCGCCCGGCTGCCCGTCCGCGTCGCGCAGCCAGCCCACGATGTCCGCCACGATCGCGGACCCCTCCGGCTCGTTGAGCAGCTCGTGGCGCAGCCCGGGGTAGAGCCGGCGGCTGACGCCCGGGAGCCGGCCCAGCGCCTCGGTCGCGCGGGGCGGCACGAGCCGGTCGTCCGTGCCGTGGAGCACGAGGGTCGGCAGCGGCGCGGCGGGCAGCCCGGCGACCGCGGCGTTCACCCGCTTCTGGGCCGCGAAGCCGCCTGCGCCGAGCCGCGCGGTCACGGCCCGCAGGTTCAGCGGGTCGGCGGCGGCGGCCGCGGCCACGGATGGATCGCGCGACAGGACCGAGCCGTCCCAGGCGTTCGGGAAGCGCAGCCGCGGCGCGACCGCGGCGACGACCGGCGCGAGCGCGTGCTGCCAGCCGGGCAGCGCGTCGCCGAGGCCCGGCGCGGAGAGCACGAGAAGGTCCGGGGCAGCGCGGCCCGCGAGCACCGCATCGAGCGCGATGAGGCCGCCCATGGAGTGCGCGAGGATCGCGACCGGATGGTCGGCGGCACCGGACCGGACCTCGGCGAGCATCCGCCCGACGTCGCCGGTCAGGTCCTCCCAGCCGTCCACGTGGCCGCGCCCGCCGGACGACCGGCCGTGCCCCCGGTGGTCGTACGCGGCGACGGCGATGCCCGCATCCGCGAGGAGGTCCATCGTCCGGGCATACCGGCCGGAGTGCTCCGCGACGCCGTGCACCACGAGGACGTGGAGCCACGGATCGCCCGCCGGCCGGCGCGTGTGGACGTGGAGGGTGTGGCCGTCCGGGAGCGGCAGGGAGCGCGACACCCCGCCCGCGGCGCGATCCCGTCCCGGGTCGCCCGGTGCCCTGTCGGGCAGCTGCCCGGTCAATCGCCCGCGTCCGGATGCGCGCCGGCCGTGAGCGCGCGCACGCGTCGGCTGAAGGTCGCCGCGTCGATCTCGCCCGCGGCGTGCGCCCGCTCCAGCCGGCCGATCTCCGCGAGGCGCGCCTCCGCGCCCGCGTCCATCCGCCGGGATTCCGCGATGTACCGGCCCACGATCGCGACGCCGACCGCGAAGATCGCGACACCCACCACGATGAGCACGCTCGCGAGCACGCGCCCGGCCGGCGTGACCGGCGCGATGTCCCCGTAGCCGACGGTCGAGACGGTGACGAGCGCCCACCAGAGGCCGTCCGCGAGGGTCGCGAGCTTGGGGTTCACGTCCGTCTCGAGCTCGTAGACGAGCACGCCGCCGGCGGCCGTGATGACGAGCGTGAACGCGACGAGCTCATCGAGCAGGCGGTAGCGGTCGAAGATGCCGCCCGACCGCTCCAGGACGCGCCGCAGGCCGATGAAGGCGAGCGTGAAGCGCGCGATCTGGACGGCAGGCTCGACCGGCAGCACGCCGACGAGCGCGAGGACCGCGAGGGGCCAGTGGTGGCGCATCCACGTCCGCGGCGCGCCCGAGGCGCGCGCCCGGACCGCCCAGTCCGCCAGGAAGATGACGCCGATCAGCCCGGAGAGGGAGAGGAGCGTCTGCATCCCCGCGGCCTCGGCCGTGCGCATCGCGACGCCGAGCAGCACCCAGATCGCGGCGAGCAGCGTCAGGGCGATCTCGTAGGCGGTGCCGTGGCGGAAGAGGAAGAGGCGCGTCCGGGCGCGCGTGCCGTGGCCGTTGGCGCCGCCCGGCTGGGGGCCGCGCGCCGATCGCGTCATCCGGGGCCGACCTCCCGAGCACGGCGGAGAAGGTGGAGCGGGAGACGGGTCTCGAACCCGCGACATTCAGCTTGGAAGGCTGACGCTCTACCGACTGAGCTACTCCCGCGTCCCGCGCATGATAGCCAAGAGGCTCGTCGGGGTCGCGCGGTCAGGAGCCGCGCAGCGCGTCCGTGGGGCTGACGCGCGCCGCGCGGAGCGAGGGGTAGAGGCCGGCGACCGCGCCGATGCCGAGCGCGGCGAGGAGCCCGCCGCCGACCGCGATCGGCGGGATCACCGGGATCCACGTCTGCGACACCGCGTAGCCGATCCCGATCCCGATGCCGAGCAGGACACCCAGCACGCCGCCGAGGAAGGCGAGGACGAGCGCCTCGGCCGCGAACTGCAGCGTGATGTGGCGACGGGTCGCGCCGAGCGCGCGCCGCAGCCCGATCTCGCCCCGCCGCTCCAGCACGGACATGAGCATCACGTTCGCGATCCCCACCCCGCCGACGACGAGCGCCACCGCACCCAATCCGACGAAGAGCGCGGTGAAGGTCGTGGCTGCCTCCGCCCGCGCCTCGAGCGCATCCGACGGCCGCGCGACGGAGACCTCGTTGGGGCTGTCGGGGTTCGCCGTCCGCGCGAGCACGTTGCGCACCTCGGTCACGAGCTCCGGGTCCGTGCGCACGTAGATCGTGGACGGCGCGCCCCCGTGGTCGAGCATCTGGGCCGCGACGGGCAGGCCGACGAGGACCGCGCTGTCGAGATCGGAGGCGAGGCCGACCGGCGCGAGGATGCCGACCACCGTGAACCAGGTGTCGCCGAGCCAGACGCGCACGCCGGTCCGGCCGATGCCGAGCCGCTCGGCCGCCTCCGCCCCGAGCACGACCGCGGGATAGCGGCTCGTCGCGGCATCGAGGAAGCGTCCCACCGCGACCTCCGCCCGGAGCGTCTCGAGGATCGCGAGGTCGGTCGCGAGGACCGCGATGCCGCCCGTCTCCTCCTCGGGGATCAGGTCCGTGCGGCGCACGGTCGCGTCCGTGTAGCCCACCCATGCGACCGCCTCGACGGGGCCGACGCGCGCGATCATCCGCGGCGCCGGGTCCGGCAGGTCCACGGTGCCCCCGACGAGGCTCGTCCCCGGCGTGACCGTGAGGAGGTTCGTGCCCAGCCGGTCGAGCCGGGCGAGCAGGTCCGCGCGGCTCGATTCGGAGATGCCCAGCACCGCGACCATGGCCGCGATGCCGATCGCGATCCCCGCGGCCGTGAGCGTGGAGCGGACGCGCCGGGAGCCCAGCCCGACGAGCCCGATGGAGACGAGGTCGCCGGCGTGCATCCGGCTCTTCGGCAGGCGCGGTCCGCGCCGCCGACGGAGCGCCGACCTCAGGCCCATCCGGGTGCGCCCCAGGCCGTGTCGTGGACGATCATCCCGTCGAGGATCTCCACCCGGCGGGGGAGGCGGGCGGCCAGATCGCGGTCGTGCGTGATGATCGCGATCGTCGTGCCATCCACGCCGTTCAGCTCCTCGATGAGGGCGAGGATCTCCCGGCCCACGCCGCTGTCGAGATTGCCCGTCGGCTCGTCGGCGAGGACGATCCGCGGCCGCCCGACGATGGCGCGCGCGATCGCGACCCGCTGGCGCTCGCCGCCGGAGAGCTGGGGCGGACGGTGGCCGAGGCGATGGCCCAGGCCGACGCGGGTGAGCGCGGCGCGCGCCCGGTCGCGGCGCTCGTCGGCGGGCACGCCGGTGTAGAGGAGGCCGTTCGCGACGTTGTCCACTGCCGTCTGGCCGTCGAGGAGGAAGAACTGCTGGAAGACGAATCCGATCGCGTGCGCCCGCAGACCGGACAGCGCCGCGTCGGAGAGGCGCGCGATGTCCATCCCCGCGATGCGCGCGGTCCCCGACGTCGGGCGGTCGAGCGTGCCCATGATGTGGAGGAGCGTCGACTTCCCCGAGCCCGACGGTCCGACGATGCCGAGCAGCTCCCCCTGGCCGATGACGAGGTCCACGCCGTGGAGCACCTCGAGCGGCGGACGGCCCGGGTACGCCTTGCGCACGCCGCGGAGCTCGAGGACCGGCGGCGGTCCGGCGGGCCCCGCCGGCGGCATCATCGGGGGACGACGACGGCGTCGCCCGGGGCGAGCTCGCCGGTCACCTCGACGCGGTCGTCCGCGAAGAGCCCGGGCAGCACGCCGACGAGCTCGGTCGTGCCGTCCGCGCGGACCCGCTCCACGGCATAGCCGCCCTCCGCGAGCGCGAGCAGCGCGTCCACGGGCACGGTGAGCACGTCCGCGCGTACGTCCCGGTCGATCGTCACGGTCACCGGCGCGCCGTCGAGCGAGCCGGTCACGGCGGGGTCGTCCAGCACGATCGTCACCTCGACGACGAGGTCGCCGTCGGCGCTCCGCGTCGCGACCCGGCCGATCTCCTCGACGCGTCCGGGCGTCTCCGTGCCGTCGGGCAGCTCGATCGTGCCCGCGTCGCCGACGCCGCGGATGTCCTGGCGGTCCGCCTCGAGCGGCAGGAGGACGACGCGCTCTGCGCTCGTCGTCCGCGCGATCGGCGCGCCCGGCCGCGCGGGCTCCCCGGGCTCCACGGCCCGCGCCGCGATGCGCACCGGCCCCGGCACGAAGAGGACCTCGCCGAGCTCCACGCGCCAGTCGTCGCCCACGCCGAGGTCCCGCTGCCTCTCCGCGATCGCGTCCTCGGTCACCTGGCCGAGCTCGCGGTCCGGCACGAGCCCGGCGCCGAGGTAGCCGAGCTCCTTGAGGGCGATCTCCAGCTGGCGCACGTCCGCACCCTCGACGTCTGCGGAGATGGCGCGCCAGGCGGGGCGTTCGCCATAGAGCAGCACGATCCGCCGGGTCCCGTCCACCTCTCCCACGACGTCGCCCTGCTCCATGATCGCGCCGTCATCGGGGACCTGGGTGAACGTGCCGAGGAGGCGGTTCACGAGCACGCCGTCGCCGCGGTACGCGAGCGTGGCGTCGAGCTCCTCCGTGGCTCGGAGGGTGGCGCGCTCCACCGGCACAGTCGAGCGCGCCACGACCGGGGCGAGCGGTGCCTCCTCGCGCTCGGTCGCGGGCAGGACGTCGCGGAAGTAGAGATAGCCGCCGCCCGCGATCGCGATCCCGGCAAGCAGCCCGGCCGCGCCCGCGCGGCGCCCCCTCACGCGCCGTCGCCCCCGAGGCCCGGCACGGGGATCTCCGAGAGCTCGGCGCGGCAGGCGACGAGCCCGGCAAGGAAGTCGGGGTCGCGCAGGTCGATGCCGTCGGCCATGCCGCCCTCGCCGAAGAGGACGGGCATGCCGTCCGGGCCCATCCGCGGGTCGGGGATCTCCACCCCGTTGTCCCGCATGCAGCCCGCGAAGCCCACGAGCGAATCGCGCAGCTGCGCCTGCTGCTCCGGGTCGATCATCTGGGCCAGCCCGCCCATCCGCTCGGTGCAGGCGTCCCGCGCGGCTGTGTACCGGGGCGATTCGAGGTCGAGCGCGAGCAGCTCGGCGGCGCTCTGGGCGATGAGCAGGCGGCCCTCGCCATCGAAGCGCGGATCGGGGTAGTCCACGCCCTCCTCGCGCATGCACTGGGCATAGTCGATGAGGGCCTGACGCCCGTCCACGTCCACGCCCGGCGCGGCCGATGCCGCGGCCTCCGGCGCCGCCGTCCGCAGGGTCGCGACGCCGGGGCGCTCCTCGGGCCCGCCCCCGCCGCAGGCGACGAGGACGCACGCCAGCCCAGTGAGGGTCGCAGACCGGATGGCGGTGGGGCGGTTGACGCGGCGCATGGGCGGACTCCCCGGGTGGCACGCCATCCCTCCCGGTCGGCGTGCGCGGCTCACCGTAGATGATTCCCCATCGGACGGTTCCCGTCCCACGGATGGGGTCAGGGGACGACGACCGCCCGTGCCGGGCCGACCTCCGAGGTCTCCGAACGCTGGCCGTCCGTCGCCGTCGCGGTGATGAGGGTCCCGGCGGGGAGCGCCGCGAGCGAGCGGGTGAACGTCGCCTTGCCGTCCGTCCCCGTCGCGAGGAGGAAGCTCGCGAGCGGCGTCTTCGCCTCCGGATCGCCGGCGGGCGACGCGAAGAGCTGGATGAGGACGTCGATGTCGCGCCGCGTGGCGATCCGGCCCGTGACGACCGTCGCCCCGCCCTCTGCGCGGGCGTTGTCGATCTTGGGGAAGTTCATCCGACCGTTCGGCCCGGTGTCCGGGTCGGGGACGGGATCGTTCGGCGTGACGCCATCGTCGTTGAGGTCGATGGCGATCCCGCCGCTACGGAAGATGCTGTTGTAGAGGACGCGCACCGCGCCCGGCACCTTGGGCGTCCCGTCCACCTCCACCGTGACGAGCGTGACACCGTTCCCGTTGTTCCAGCCGATGACATTCCCCTGGGCCGCGAACGTGCCGCCGATCAGGTGGCCGCGGCTGCCGGTGATGAAGACGCCGTCGCCCTCGTTCGCGAGGTCCTTGCGGCCGTTCCTGCCGGTCCCGATGAGGTTGTTCTGCACGAGCGCCCGGCGCGCGGTGATGCCCAGGTTCACGCCCGCGCCGGTGTTCCCCGAGACGAGGTTGCGGTCCGCGCGCAGGATCGTGCCCACCTTCACGTCCTCGGCGTTCACGAGGATGCCGGACGTGTCGTTGCCGCGATCCTCCGTGCCGGCCGCGTTCACGCCGAGGTGGTTGGCGATGACCTGGCTGCCGTCCGCGCCCGCCGAGATCTGGATCCCCCGCCCGAACCAGAAGACCGCGAGGCCGCGGATCGTCACCGGTGCGAGCGCGTTGAGGCCCGCCTCCGTCACGAAGCGCCCGTCGAGCTCCACGCGTATCACCGCGTTCGTGCCCGTCGCCGCCGTGTTCACCGAGGAGCCGGCCTGGGTGTAGCCGTCGATCGTGGCGGGCTGGGTGATCGCGGGCAGCGGGCTGTTCGGGGTGATCGTCTTGACGGCGGACGCGCCGACGGTGATCCGGAAGCGGATCGTCGTCGGGTCCGGATCGTGGTTCGCCTCCTGGATCGCGGCCCGGAGGGTGCACTTCGTGACGTCCGGACGGACGTCCGAATCGCAGATCCCGTCGCCGACGTCGTGGTCCGCGTTGTCGCCGACCGCGGTCACCTTGAAGACGGAGGCCGCCGCGGCCGGGACGGGGACCGCGGCAGGGATGGCGGCCGCGAGGAACGCGACCGCGAGGGTGGCGCGCAGGCGCGCGGGTCGGGCAGGCATCCTGGATGTCTCCTTCTCCGGGGCACGTCCGGGCGGGCCTTCCGGGCGTGCACGCAGCGTTATGGGGTCCGGCATCGCGGACCGGACAGAGACAACGGTACACGACCGGGGCGCCTCGGCGTGCACGCACGCACCCGGGAGCGGGTATCGGCGGTCCGCGTGCGCCGTCCTCCCGGTGCCCGGGCGCGCCACGCGCTGCGCGCGCAGCCGTCCTCAGCGCGGTCGGCTGCGCCGGACGACGCTCCAGGCGAAGTCGAGGACCGTCTGCCCGAGGCGCGTGTCCATGTCCAGCACGTCGAAGTGCGTGCTCCCCCATTCGAGGACCGCGAGGCGCGAGCGGTAGCCCTTCGCGCGGAGCGCCGCATGCAGCTTCGTCGCGTGGATGTCGGAGAGGACCGGGTCGTTCCGCTCGAAGATCACGCCGACCCGCAGGCGCCGATTGGGCCCGAGGCGCTCGTAGATGTCGCCGCGGATCCAGACCTCCGGACGCGACGCGAAGGTGCCGCCGAAGAAGATCTCGTTCACCGGGTGCCAGCGGTCGTTGAT
>JBJTJV010000134.1:0-3064 GCA_046352645.1 Chloroflexota bacterium
CGGACATGCGGACCTCGCGCGCGTCGGGCTGCTCTGCGGCGTCAGTATGGTCCGGCCGCGCGCGTGCCGCCGCCGCCCCGTTGACGGAGCCGCGTACGCTCGGTGCTCGGGAGCCCCCGGGGCCTCGCTTGTCGCCCCCGCTGCCGGGAAGGAGACGGACGGTGTCCCGATCGCGCGCCACGCGCCGCCTGCTCGCCCTCGCGATCGCCGCGACCCTTGTCGCGGGCGCCGCCCTGCCGGCCGGCGTCGCGGCCGCGGTCACGGACGCGTCCGGCTGCGTCCGGACCGCCGATCCCGCGCTGTCGGTCGCGCGCCACTGGAACGAGGCGATCCTCGGCGGCATCCGCCGCGCCATCCCCGCCCCGACCGTCCATGCCCGCAACCTCGTCCACCTCTCGGCGGCGATGTACGACGCCTGGGCCGCCTGGGACCCGGTCGCGCGCGGCTGGCTCGTGGACATCGCGGCGGACGTGCCCGCGGGGATGGACGTGGAGGCGGCGCGCGAGGCGGCGATCGGGCACGCGGCGTGGCGGATCCTCGTTCACCGCTACCGATTCGCGAACGGCGGCGAGGAGACGCTCGCGGAGCTCGACGCGCTCGCCGCCGCCCTCTGCCTGGACCCGGCCGACGCGGCGGATCCGGCCACGCCCGCCGGGCTCGGCGCGCGGATCGCCGACGCGTACATCGCATTCGGCCTCACGGACGGCGCCAACGAGGAGATCGGCTACCAGGATCCCGGCTACCTGCCCCGGAACCGGCCGCTCATCGTGAAGCGCCCGGGCGCGCGGATGCGTGCCCCGGACCACTGGCAGCCCCTCGCGCTCGACGAGCAGGTGACCCAGAACGGCGTGCCGATCCCCGACGGCGTCCAGACCTTCATCGGGCCGCACTGGGGTGGCGTCGTCTCCTTCGCGCTCCCCGCGGGCACGCCCGCGTGGCGCATCGTCGAGGGGACGCCGCCTCGCCTGCGCCGTGGCGTCGTGACGCCCGCGTATCGTGCCGCCGCCGTGGCGTTGATCCGGCGCGCCCGTGAGCTCGACCCGCTGAAGTCCCCGCGCATCGACACGAGCCCGGGTGCGATCGGGAACAACGACCTCGGCACGTACAACGGGCGTGGCTGGAGCGTGAACCCGGTCAAAGGCGCGGCCTATGCGCCGCGCATGGCGCCGCTCGGCGACTGGGCCCGGGCGCTCGCGGAGTACTGGGCGGACGGGCCGCGCTCCGAGACCCCGCCGGGCCACTGGAACGTGCTCGCGAACCGGCTCGCGGACAGCCCGGGGTTCGTCTTCCGGATGGGCCCGGACGCACCGGTCCTCGACCGGCTCTCCTTCGACGTCCAGCTCTACTTCACGCTCAACGGCGCGCTCCACGATTCCGCCGTCGTCGCGTGGGGCACCAAGGGCCGCTGGGATTCCGCTCGCCCGATCTCCATGATCCGCTGGATGGGCGGCCGGGGGCAGTCGAGCCGGCCGGACCTGCCCGGCTACGACCCGGACGGCCTGCCGCTCGTGGACGGCCTCATCGAACCGATCACCGCGGAGAGCAGCGCACCGGGCGAGCGACACGCGGCGCTCCGGCGCCACGTCGGCGAGGTCGCGATCCGCACCTGGCGCGGCGCACCGCGGGACATCGAGACGCAGTCGGCGGGTGTCGGCTGGATCCTCGCGACGCGCTGGACGCCCTACGCCGAGGCGACGTTCGTGACCCCGTCGTTCGCGGGGTACGTCTCCGGCCACAGCACCTTCAGCCGCGCCGGCGCGGAGATCCTCACGCGCGTCGGCGGGACGCCCTTCGTGCCGGGCGGCCTGATGGAGGACGTGATCACGGACCTGCGCATCGAGGCCGGCCCCTCCGAGCCGGTCCACATCCAGTGGGCGAGCTGGTACGACGCCGCCGATCTCGCGGGCATCTCCCGTCTCTACAGCGGCTTCCACATCCCCGCGGACGACCTCGACGGTCGGGTCGCGGGCGCCCGCTGCGGGATCCTCGCCTGGGACCGCGCCCAGCGCTACATCGCGGGCGCGGCCGACCCGGCCTAACCCCCGCCGTAGCTCGTCACGCGCCGCCCGCCGCGCGGGGGCGCGGCCCGGCTAGTGGAGCTGGGCGAGCTCGCCCGCGTCCGTCTCGCCCGGCTGCTTGCCCAGGATGATCATCCCGAGCACCTCGTCCTTCGTGACCTTCTCCTTGTCGACGGTGCCGACGAGGCGGCCCTGGAGCATCACGGAGATCCGGTCGGACAGGTCGAAGACGTCGTGGATGTCGTGGCTGATGAGGAAGATGCCGAGGCCTTCCGCCTTCAGCTGGGTGATCAGCTCGCGGACCTGGGCGGTCTCCGCGGGGCCGAGTGCGGCGGTCGGCTCGTCCATGATGAGGATCTTCGCGTTGAAGTGGACCGCCCGGGCGATCGCGACGGACTGGCGCTGGCCACCCGAGAGCGACTTCACGGGCGCCTTGAAGTTCCGGAAGCGCGGGTTCAGGCGTGCCATCACCGTGCGCGTCGCCGCCTCCATCGCAGCGTCGTCGAGCGACCCGAAGCGCGTGAGCAGCTCACGGCCCAGGAAGACGTACGCGGCCGCGTCCACGTTGTCCGCGAGCGCCAGCGTCTGGTAGATCGTCTCGATCCCGTACGTCTTCGCGTCGCGCGGGTTCGTGATGTGCGCGCGCGTCCCGTTCACGAGGATCTCGCCGGCGTCCGCGGGGTGCGCGCCGGAGAGCGTCCGGATGAGCGTGGACTTGCCGGCGCCGTTGCCGCCCACGAGGGCGACCACCTCGCCCGGGTAGAGATCCACCGTGACGTCGTTCACGGCATGGACGCCGCCGAAGGAGACGCGGATGTTGCGCATCTCCACGCGCGGGGTGCGGGTCTCGGTCGTCATCGTCCGTCTCCTCCGCTCAGCCCGCGCGCCGGCGCAGGACCTGGTCGATGCCCACGGCAGCGACGAGGATGGTGCCCACCGCGATCATCTGGGGCGCGTTGTCCAGGCCGATGAGCTGCATGCCCGAGCGGATCGACTGGATCATGAGCGCGCCGAGGATCGCCCCCGGGATCGTGCCGATGCCGCCC
>JBJTJV010000135.1:0-7410 GCA_046352645.1 Chloroflexota bacterium
GAACACCGCGGCGCGGATCCAGTCCGTGGCGGAGCCGGGCAGCGTCTTCGTGGGCGACGGCACCGTGCGGGCGACCGAGCACGCGTTCCGCTTCGAGGCGGTCGGGGCGCAGCAGATGAAGGGGAAGGCGGCCCCGGTGCCGGTCTGGCGGACGGTCGGGCCGATCGTGACCGAGGCGGTGGGACGGCGCGCCGGTGCGCTCGAGACGCCGTTCGTCGGACGCGACGACGAGCTCGGCCGCCTGAAGGACGTGTTCCTCGCGACGCAGCGTGACCGGCGGGTCCGGCTCGTCTCCGTGATCGGCCCCGGCGGCAGTGGCAAGACGCGCCTCGCCTGGGAGTTCCTGCGCTTCGCGGACAGCCTCGACGAGATCGTCTGGTGGCACGCCGGCCGGTGTCCCGCGTACGGCGACCGGGTGAGCTTCTGGGCGCTCGGCGAGATGGTCCGCCAGCGCTGCTTCCTCCTCGAGGACGACGATGCGGCGACGACGCGCGAGCGCGTCGCGGCGACGCTCGAGGCGCTCGTGGAGGACGCGGACGAGCGGCGCTGGATCGAACGGAGCGTCCTTGCCCTCTTCGGGCTGGAGCGCGGGGTGAGCGCGGACCAGCTCTTCGCGGGCTGGCGGGCGCTCTTCGAGCGGACGGCGCGGCTCGGTCCGGTCGTGATGGTCTTCGAGGACCTCCACAACGCCGATCCCGGGCTCGTCGCGTTCATCGACCACATGGTCGAGAACGTCCGCGGCGTGCCGCTCCTCATCCTCACCCTTGCCCGCCCGGCGCTCCTCGAGCGGTACCCCACCTGGGGCGCCGGCAAGCGGAACTTCACCTCGCTCGACCTCGATGCGCTCCCGCCGGAGGGGATGCGCACGCTTCTCACGGGCCTCGTGCCCGGCCTTCCCGACGGCGCACGCGACGCGATCGTGGCCCGCGCGGAGGGCGTCCCGCTCTACGCGGTCGAGACGGTCCGGATGCTCCTCGCGGAGGGGCGCCTGGAGATCCGCGACGGCGTCTGTGCGCCGGTCGGCGACCTCTCCACGCTCTCCGTCCCCGAGTCGCTCACCGCGCTCATCGCCTCGCACCTCGACGCGCTCGAGCCCGCGCAGCGCGCCCTCGTCGCGGACGCGTCCGTGCTCGGCCAGGCGTTCCCCACCGACGCGCTCGCCGCGGTGAGCGGTCTGCCGGACGCGGTCCTCGCGCTGCGGCTGGCCGCGCTCGTGCGGGCGGGCATCCTCGTGATCGACGAGGACCCGCGGAGCCCGACCCGGGGCCAGCACCTCTTCGCCCAGGGCCTCGTGCGCGAGGTCGCCTACCGCACCCTCGCCCGGCGCGACCGGCTCGCGCGCCACCTCGCGGTCGCCCGCTGGCTCGAGGCGAGCGGCACGGACGAGACGGCGGGCATCCTCGCCGAGCAGTACCTCGCCGCCTGGCAGAACAGCCCGAAGGACGCCGCACGCGACGATCTCGCCGCCCGCGCGCGTGCCCTCCTGCGCATCGGCGCGGACCGCGCCACCTCGCTCGGCTCGGATGCCCAGGCGCTCGCCTTCCTCCAGGCCGCGCTCTCGGTGGAGCCGCCGCCCGCGGAGCGCGCCGAGCTCCTCGGGCTTGCTGCCGGGGCGGCCGACCGGGCGGGTCGGTTCGAGGACGCGGAGCGCCTCGCGGCCGAGTCGACAGCGGCCGCGGGCTGACCCGTGCGCGTCCCCGCTACCCCGCGTAGATTCCGCCCGTGCTGACCCTGCGTCGGATCCTGCCGCTCGTCTGTGCGCTGCTGCTCCTCGCGGGCGGGCCCGCCGAGGCCGCGTCCTCGCGCGTCCTGGTGCAGGGCCCGGGCGGCGCGAAGCGTGTCGCCCTCACCTTCGACGATGGCTGGAGCCTTGCGCAGTGCCGGCGCATCGTGGGCACGCTCCGTGCGCACAGGGTGAGCGCCACCTTCTTCATCAACGGCATGCACCTGCGGCGCCAGCCGGCCGAGTGGAAGAAGGTCCTCCACGGCTTCCCGGTGGGGAACCACACGATCTCCCACCCCAACCTCGCGCGGATCTCGCAGGACGACATCCGCAAGCAGGTCGCGGGGAACGAGCGGATCCACGAGCGCGTCCTCGGTCGGCCCATGCTCAAGGTGCTCCGCCCGCCGTACGGCGCCTACGACAGTGACGTCCTCCGCGTGGCGGGCGCGCTCGGCTACCCGATCACGCTCCTCTGGGACACGTCCGCCGCGGATTCCGATCCGCGCACCACGACCGCCACGGTCCTGCGCAACGCGACGCGCGGCGGGCCCGGCTCGGTCGTGCTCATGCACTGCGGCCCGTGGGAGACCGCGTCCGCGCTCGACGCGGTGATCCGCAACTACAAGGCGCGCGGCTACCGGCTCGTGGGGCTCGACGAGCTCTTCGGGCTCTGACCGTCCGCCGCCCGCGGTCGGTCGCGGCGGCAGCGCTCCGAGCACCGGGTCACCTGGTCCCAGGTCGCCGCCCAGCGACGCCGCCACGCGAACGGGCGGCCGCAGGTCAGGCAGATCTTCTCCGGTCGCTCGGCGGGCGGCCGGTGGCGTGCGGGTCGCTCCCTGGTCATCGCGGAGGGTTCGCGCCGGGGCGCCGCGCGGATCGCGGTCCCGCCCCGATCCCTTCCGCGCCCGGCTGCGAAGAAGGGGTGTCCGATCCCGCCCCCACGAGGTCCTCGTGTCCGACGCCCCGCTCACGATCGTCACCGGCGCCACGGGCGCCATCGGCAGCGCCACCGCCCGCCGGCTGGCCGCGGACGGCGGCCGCGTCGCGCTCGTCGCGCGGGACGCCGAGCGGCTCGCGGAGGTCGCCGCCACGCTGCCCGCCGGGAGCGCGATCGTGGAGGCCGCGGATCCCGTGGACGCCGCCGCGCTCGATGCCGCGTTCGGCGCGATCGCCGAGCGCGCCGGTCCGCCGACAGGCCTTGTCCATGCCGTGGGGAACACGCTCCTCAAGCCGCTCCACTCGCTCTCGGACGCGGAGATCGATGGCGTCCTCGCGGTGAACCTCCTCTCCGCCATGCGCGCGCTCCGGGCCTTCGTCCGCGTGGTGCCGCGCGAGCAGCCCGCGGCCGCGCTCCTCTTCTCGTCCGCGGCCGCCCGGATCGGGCTCGTGAACCACGAGGCGATCGCCGCCGCGAAGGCGGGCAACGCGGGGCTCGTGGTCGCGTCCGCGGCCACCTCTGCCGGCCGCGGCATCCGCGTGACCGCGAACGCGCCCGGCCTGGTCCGCTCGGGCCTCACGCGCCGGCTCGTGGAGAACCCCGCGGTCCTCAAGGCGTCGGAGGTGATGCACCCGCTCGGACGGGTCGGGGAGGCGGACGACGTCGCGGCCCTCGCCGCGCTCCTCGTGTCGCCCGCGACCGCGTGGGTCACCGGCCAGACGATCGGCATCGACGGCGGGCTCGCCGCGATCAAGCAGCCGCCGCGCATGGCCTGACGCGGGGCGCATCCGGGGCGCGGGCCGGCGCGTCCGCGGATGGAAGCGGGTGCCCGCGCAGCCGCCACCCGACCGGCGGCCCTTGACCGTGCGGGCGCGTGGGCTACCATCCGGGCACGGACCGCGGCCTGTCGCGGTCGTCCGCCCGGAGGCATCCCCCGCATGCGCACCCGCCTCGCCGTCTCCCTCGCGCTCCTCGTGGCGCTCTCCGCGGTCGGCGCACCCGTCGCCGCACAGGACGGCCCCGTCTTCCCGGCCACCCTGATGAAGGACATCGAGCCCGAGCTCACGCGGCTGACCACGACGGACGTCCGGCTCACCCGGACGGTCACCGCGGGGGCGGGGCCCTTCACCGAGGTCGTCGCGGAGTACCGGGTTGCGCCCGCCACGATCGGCGCCGAGCTGCGCGGCGAGGACGCATCCGTGCTCGCGGGGCTGCATCACGGGCGCGAGCTCCTCTTCACGCGCCGCGGCGGCCCGGGGATGCCCTGGGCGGTGAGCGTGGCGCACGGTGTGCCCTGGTTCGCCCCCGACCCGTCCGGTGCGGACCCCGAGGCGGACGCGGCCCAGCTCGCGCCCCTCGTGGCGACGCTCGCCGGCCCGATCGCGGAGCTCCTCGGCGCGCTCGGCGCGATGACGAGCTTCACGCGCGCCGCCGACCCGGCCTGCCCGGAGACCTGCGTCACGATCACCGGCGCGACCGCCGCGCCGCTCACCGATCCCGCCACCGTCGTCCTCGCGCTCGATTCCGGCCGCCTCACCGGGGCCACCCTGAACGACGCGGACGGCACGCAGGTCGTCCTCGCCTGGGATCCGGTCGCGGGCGACCTGCTCGCGGCGCCGAGCCCGCTCACGCCCGGCCTCCCCGACGGCCTCGTCCCCGCGGGCGCGGAGGCGGGCCAGGTGGCGATCGACCACCCGGCCGCCCACCGGCTCATCGCGCAGGCGCTCGGCCGCGCCTGGAACGGCGACCTGCTCGTGACGGAGAAGACGCTCAAGGGCAGCACGACGCTCGGCACCACGGTCACCACGCACGCCGCGAAGGGCGACTGGAACACGAAGCGGACCCTGGGCAGCACGATCACGGGCGCCCGCGTCGCCGGTGCGAACGCCTGGCTCCTCGCGTCGGACGGCGTCTGGCAGGCGACGAAGGACCGGACGCTCGTGGCGCCGTATGCGCCGGCGCCCGCCGCCCAGGCGGCGGCGCTCACCGAGGTCCGCTGGTCCGGGATCCGGGCCACGACCGAGTGCGCGACCGGTTCGTGCTACGTCATCGCCGGGCTCCGGGGGGCCGCGCGCTCCCAGGCCTTCATCGATGCACCGACCGGGCGCCTCCTCCGCCTCGACCTGCGCGGCCTGCCGTCGCTCGCCGCCGGGACGCGCCGGGACATCGCGTTCACGCTCCCCGCGAAGACCGTGAAGGTGAGCGCGCCGACGGTCACCGCGCGGACGCCCACGTACAAGCTCCTCGACGACCCGGCGAACCCCGGGGTCGCGTGCATCTACTTCGTCGAGGGCGTGGACATGACGCTCGTCGGCGTCCAGGCGCGGGCGCCGAAGGTATTCGCCCCGGTGGCGCCCGGTGCCACGGGCAGCGTGGGCTGGCGCACGATCGTGCAGGTGAAGCAGGGGAAGAAGTGGGCGGAGGTCCTGCGCGGCCCGCTCTGGAAGTCGCTCGCGACCGCGACGACCGCGGCGTCCATGCCCGCCGACCGGATCGAGTTCGTGGGCACCGGCCCGCTCCTGTTCCAGCCGAAGCCCTACCGGGTCGTCGCGCAGATCACCTGGTACAGGCCGGACGGGAAGACGCTGAAGGTGCAGGACGTCCCGTACGTCCACTACTACCAGCAGTCCACGGACTTCACGCCGATCACGCCGGCAGCGTGGTGATCCCGACGCAGCTCGCGGCCGGCGCGATCGCCGCGGGGGCGGGTGACCGCCTCCGCCGACCCTCCCGTCAGCCGCCCGCGGGCCGCCAGGCGCGCACGAACGCCTCCTGGGCAGGCATCTCGACCGTGCCTGGGCGGACCGCGCGCGTCGCGTCGATGGCCGCCGCCCCGTCCAGGCCCGTGGCGCGCAGCAGGCAGGCGGCGACCGTGCCGGTCCGCCCGAGGCCGCCGACGCATGCGACCGCGACCGTTCGGCCGGCGCGCAGCTGCCCCTCGATCTCCGCGAGGAGCGCGCGGAAGCCCTCCACGTCCGCGGGCACGTCCAGGTCGCGGATGGGGTGGCGCAGCACGGAGATGCCCGCCGCGGCGCAGATCGCCGCGAGCGTGGGCACGCCCCGGTCGGCGAGCTCCGCGTCCTCGGGGAGCAGGACGAGCGTCTCCACGCCGTAGGCGTCGCGGAGCAGGCGGACGTCCGCCCAGGGGTCGCGGAGGAGCGCGCCGCCGCTGCCGGCGCCCCGCTTGCCGGGCAGGAACGTCATCCCGAGCGTGCCGGTCCAGCCGGCCGCCGCGCCCGTCCCCGCGGGGAAGCGATCCACGCGGATGGGGTCGGAGCTCGACGTGCGCAGGCCCGTCTGCGCGAGGAGGCGGTCCAGGAGAGGGCCCGCGATCGCGTGCCCGCGCATCCCCGCGAGCCAGGCCGGGGGGATCCCGTCGATGCCCCAGCGGGCGCCCGCGAGCCCGCCCGCGATCGCCGCGGTCGTGTCCGTGTCGCTGCCGTAGGCGATCGCGCGCTCGATCGTCCCGGCCACGGAGGACGCGCCCGCGAAGGCGTCCCAGGCGGACCAGAAGGCATCGACGACGTAGCCCCGGCCGGCGCGCCCGGACCAGGCGTCGATCGTCGCGAGGGCCGCGGTGCCGGCCGGGTCGCCCGCGAGCCGCGCGGCGAGCGCGTCGTGGGCCTGCCGGAACGCGTCCCCGGGCTCCTCGCCGGCGACGAGCCGCTCGACGATCGCGACGTAGAGGGCGCACGCGACCTGGGGGACGATGTGCCCGTGGGTGACCCGGCTCGCCCGCATCGCCCACTCCATCCGGTCCGCGCCGTCCGGGAGGGGGACGAGGCCGACGGGCAGGATGCGCATGAGCGAGCCGTTCCCCTGGTCGTGCTCGCCCGTCCCGCCGGCGTCCTCCGCCGGGGTGCCGGCCCGGAGGCGGGCGATCGCCGCGCTCGTCGCCCCGCCGATATCGAAGACCCCGTCACCGTCCGGCGTGTAGCGGCCCTCGTGCCTCCAGGCGATGCAGGCCCGCCCGTGCGCCGCGAGGTCGAGCTCCGCGACCGTCGCGCCCTCCGGGAGGAGCGCGTCCAGCGTGGCGAGCATGAGCGCGCCGTCGTCGCTCCAGGTCCCCGGCGGCTGGTGATGCGTCCCGGTCGCGCCGAAGACGACCGCGCCGATCGCGTCGGGCGACCGGAACTCGTAGGGGACGCCGACCGCGTCGCCCACGAGCAGGCCCCAGAAGGCGCCCGCGATCCGCTCCGCACGGACTCGTGCTTTGGCCATGTGCCCCCCTCCGATCTCCGCCTGCGCCGTCCCCGGCGGGGCGGCTGCGTCGCGCAAGGATGGGCCAGGTCCGTGCCGCCTGTCCGGCACGGGGAGCGGGGTTCACGTGATCGGGGGAACACCGTCGACCGGCCCTGGTCCCCGCCCTGTGGACGGCCGACGTCGGGTGCGGCCCGCGTGGCGGAGCGCCCGGCAGGGGTGCGACCCCGGCGACGGGATGTCGCCGATCAGCCCGCTCCGTCCGGCTCGGACGGAGCCGGCGCGTCCGGCAGGAGCCGCCACTCGCCGTCGTCGCCGAGCACGGCGTAGAGCCGGGGGCCGGTCGGTTTCCCGTCCCGGCCGATCGTGTGGCTCGGCAGGACGGGCCCCCGGTACGGCTCGTTGAAGGCCTGGCGGTCCTCCTCGGCGCGCCGCTTCGGCGGGCAGCTCCGGTGCTTGCATCCCGCCTTCTCGCACATGTACCGGCCGCCGTAGCCGCCCCACGCCCGCAGCTTGGCGGGGCAGGCGGGCTGGTGGGTGCAGCCGGGGA
>JBJTJV010000136.1:0-3244 GCA_046352645.1 Chloroflexota bacterium
GCGGCCGCCTTCCCGGGGCTGGTCGGGGGGGGGCAACTCCTCCCGCGGGGGGGGCGCGGGCACGGCGGGGGGAGGCCGGGCGGCTGACCCGGGGGTGACGGGCGGGCGGGTGCACCCCCGCGGGCCCGGCCGCTAGCGCCGGAGCACCTCGCGGACGTTCTCCACGAGGATGAAGATCCCGAGGCCGAGCACGCCCGCGAGGATGAGCTCGCCGCGCAGGTCCCAGGAGAGCACGAGCGCGCCGACGATCGCGAGGAGCAGCACGAGCGCGAGCCCGAGCCGCAGCAGGCGGCGCCGGATGGCCGCCTCCAGCACGACGTAGCCCGCGATCGCGATCCCGAGCGCGAGCCACCAGGGGGCGGCGCCCACGACCGTGAGACCGGCCACGAGCAGGAGGAGCACGGCGACGCTCATCGCCGACCAGAGCTCCACGATGAGCCCGTAGCGCGTGAAGGCCGACGGGACGGGACGGTGCGGATGCGTGAGGTGCGCACGCGGGTCGCCGCTCTCGCCGTCCGCGAGCCGCGCGCGCTCGCGCACCAGACCACCTACCCGGTCGTCGATGGCGGCGCTCCGCGCCCGGAGCGCGCGCAGCGAGCGCTCGCCGGTGGTCAGCTCGTCCGCGCGGATGCGGTGCTGCCCGGCGAGCCCCGCATCCTGCGCGATCGCGCGGACCTCCAGCTCCAGCCCCGGCAGTCGGGCGAGCAGCGCGTCGATCTCCGTGCCGACCTCGGCCTGCTCCGCGCGCAGGGCGTCGATGCGCACGTCCACGAGCGCCGCCGCGCGCGAGGGCGGCGCGGCCTTGTCCAGCCCCGCGAACCCGAGCGGGTCGTGCCACGCCATCCGCTGGCTGCCGTCGCGGGCGTAGCGCGGCCCGGCCGGCGAGCGCTCGCCGCCGAAGCGGTCCCAGGTGTCGAGGCCGAAGAGCCCCCGGTAGCCCGCGACCCACGGCTCGTCCCCGGTGAGGACGACCGGCTCCCACGCGGCCTCGCCGCCGGGGCCGATGACGCGGCCGTCGCCGCGCGCGTAGTCCACGAACGAGACGGAGAGCGCAGCCTCCAGGCGCGCGGCGAGATCGCCCGGGTCGGGCTGGCCGAGCGTCGTCACCCAGAAGCGACGGCCCGCCCGGAGCAGGTCGCCGACGCGCCGGAACGCGGAGAAGGGGACGCTCGTGAGGTACTCGCCCCGCTCGAAGTACGACGCATGCGACCCGGCGCCCGCGTGGAGGACGGGATGGTCGCCCACCTTCTCGAGGTACGGGTCGTCCCAGCGCCGGCGGAGCTGGTCGCCGACGTAGTCGTGGGCGGCCGCTGCGATCCAGGCCGGGCGCGGACCGTCGGGGGTGTCGTCGAGGTAGATGAACGCCTGCTCCCAGTCCGCCTCGTGGTCGTTCGCGCCGTGGAAGCTGGAGCGGTAGTCGTTCATGCAGTAGAACCAGAGGTAGTGCAGCACGATCCAGCCGTTCCGGCGCACCACCCGCCCGTAGTAGACGGGACGCGGATCGCGCTCGCGGATCGCCGCGTACTTCCCGGCGGCTGCCGCGGCCGTGCCGCCGGGGACGGTGCCGCGGAGGAGGAGCGTCACGTCGAAGGCCGCGTCCGCCAGCCGCCCGAAGAGCCCGACGCGCGCGAGCCGCGCCGGTGCCCGCAGGATGTCGCGCCCCGGGCGCGTCTGCCAGCGCGCAAGCTCGAGCCCGGAGAGCGGCGTCTGCACGAAGCGCAGGAAGAGCGATGTCCCGGGCGAGGCGACCACCGAGCCGAGCCGCTCGGTCGTGACCCACCCCACCCGCAGGACGATGGAGAGGTCGCGCTCGGAGCGGCCCTCGAGCAGGTCGCACTCCGCGAGGTAGCCCTCCACCGCCGTGGGGAAGAAGAGCTCGCCGTGCGTATAGCGGATGACCGGCTCGTGGGCGCGCAGGAGCGCCAGGTCGGCTGCGCCGTCGCTCATCCGTCCCCCTCCCCCGGCCGGATCGTGTGCTCGGCGAGCGGATCCTCCCCGAGGAACGCCGATCGGACGCTCCGCGAGTTCAGGTAGAAGGCCGTGACGACGCCGAGCGCGAGGGTGATGTGGCTCGGCACGTGGTTCCACCAGCGGACGAGGTCCACCGCGAGGCCGAAGCCGGTCACGAGCATCGTGAGGACCCAGCCGACCCGCGCGCCCACGAGCAGGAGGATCGCCGCCGTGACGGCCACGAGCGACCAGGCGAGGCCGGGGATCGCGCCGCCGGTATCGCGCGCGAGAGGGCCCAGGAGCAGGTCGAGCTGCTCGGGGACGGGGACGACCTGGGGCACCACGGTGACCAGCGCGCCGAGGACGAGCAGGAACGCGATGATGCGTACCCCGTTGCCACCCCGCCCGCGTCGTTCCACGGGGGCAGCGTAACGGGTCTCGGCGGCGCCCGGAGGGCAGCGGCCCGCATCGTCCCACTCGGCGGATGCTGCCGGGGGCGGCGCGGCCCCGGCCGGGCCGGGGCGGACCGACCCGGGGGCGCTGTGCGACCATCGGCGCATGTGCGGACGGATGACGCAGCGGACGGACCCGGCGGTCGTGGCCGAGCTCTTCGGCGCGGAGCTCCGGGGCGAGGGGGTGGACGACGCACGTCCGCGCTACAACATCGCGCCCACCGACCCGCTCCTCGTCGTCCTGCGGCGCGAGGAGGCGCGCGTGGTGACGCGCGTGCGCTGGGGCCTCATCCCGCCCTGGGCGAAGGCGGCCGCGGAGGGCGCCCGGATGTTCAACGCTCGCGCCGAGACCGTCGCAACGAGCCCGGCCTTCCGGAGCGCCTTCGCGAAGCGCCGCTGCCTCGTGCCGACCGAGGGGTTCTACGAGTGGGACAAGGTCTCCGGTAGCAGGCAGCCGTATCTCATCGCACCGGGCGCGTGCGGCCTGCTCGCGCTCGCGGGGATCTGGAGCGCGTGGAAGGACCCGGAGACGGGGCTCTGGGTCCCGTGCGCGTCCGTGATCACGACGGCTGCGGACGCGACCGTGGGAGCGATCCACGACCGGATGCCCGTGCCGCTGCCGGAGGCAGCCTGGGACCGCTGGCTCGACCCGGCGCTGCCGGACCCGGGCGAGGCGCTCGGCATCCTCGGCGCGGCCGCGCCGGCACTCGTCCTCGTCCCCGTCTCGCGCGCGGTGAACAGCGTCCGCAACGACGGGCCGGAGCTCATCGCGCCGGTGGACCCGGCCGCTGCCCCGGAGCCGCCACCCAGCCGGGCACGCGCCACCCGGCGCGCGTCCGCCG
>JBJTJV010000137.1:0-13504 GCA_046352645.1 Chloroflexota bacterium
ATGCGCTGGGTGATGGGCGACACGATGGAGACGCTCCTGCGCACCCGCCGCCCGGTCGGGTAGGGCCCCGCCCGCCCGCCTACCCTCGCCGCACGCGCGGGTCCACGAGCGGCAGCGCCAGGTCGATCACGAGCGTCACCACCGCCACGCCGAAGACGAGGAGAAGCATCACGCCGCGGACGGTCGCGAAGTCGTACGCGAGCATCGCGTGGACGAAGAGCCAGCCAAGGCCCGGATAGCTGAAGACCGCCTCCACGAAGAACGCCCCCGTCACGATCGAGCCGAGCGCGAGCGCCGCCGCCGTCAGCTGCGGCCCGAGCGCCGGTCGGACCTCCCAGCGGAGGAAGCGGCTGCGCATCCGCAATCCGAGCGATTCCCCGTAGAGCGCGTAGTCGGTCCCCGCATCGGTCGTGACGAGCGCCCGCATCGAGACCGCGAAGAGCCCGATCCCCGCGAGCGCGAGCGAGCCGATCGGCAGGATCGCGTGCGCCGCGAGGTCGAGGAGGATATCCACCTGGTCCGCCCAGCGCTGCAGCGGCGAGATCGCGTTGCCGGTCGGCAGCCAGCGCAGCGCGACACCGAAGAGCGCCACGAGCAGCAGCCCGATGATCCACGCGGGCGTGCACGCCGCGAGGAGCACCGGCGCCCAGGCCGCCCGCGCCCGCCCGCTCCGCCCCGGCCGTGCGAGCCACGCCCCAAGGAGCGTGCCCACCACGATCGCGACGAGCGTCCCCACGCCCACCACCGCGATCGTCCAGGGCAGCGCCCGGAAGATCGCGGCGTGCACCCGCGGGTCCCACGGCGCGACGAACCAGCCGAGGTACTGATCGAGCCACGGCCGCGGATCGCGCTGGACCCGCGGCAGGAAGCGCTCGATGACGAACGCGAACGTGACCGCGATGACGACGAGGCTCGCCGACCGGACGGCCGCGCGCAGGCCGACGCGCAGGAACGCGCTCACGGCCGCCGGGTCAGGCCCCGGCGAGGATCCGGCCGCCCATGTGCCACGCCAGCGCGAGGATCGTCGCGTGGGTGTTCGCCCGGATGCTGTCCGGCATGATCGCGGAGTCGATCACCCGCAGCCCCTGCACCCCGCGCACCCGGCACTCGGGATCCACGACCGCGAGCGTGTCGCCGTCGAAGCCCAGCCGCGCGGACGAGCTGATGTGCTGGCCGGTCATCACCGTCCGGTGGACGTAGCCGAGCAGCGCCCTCTCGTCCGCGAGGTCGGTGGGCTCCGGCAGGAACGCGGCGCCGAGGATCTCCCGGAGCGCGGGCGTCTCGGCGAGCGCGAGGCTGCGGCGGACGGACTCGGCGAGCCGGTCCGCATCCCGCGACTCGGAGAGGAGCCGCAGGTCGATCTCCGGCTTCACGTCCGGGTCCGCCGAGGTGATCCACATCCGGCCCCGGGAGAGCTGGAGGTTGTTCACCGCCTCGATCCGGAAGGCGCGGCTCCCGGGCGTCGGCCCGGGGATCACGGAGTTCGGGTAGAGCATCATGTCGCCGCGCAGGTGCGAGCCGGTCGCGGTGTAGCGCGCGCTCACCTGGAGCCACGGGACCGCGGGCGTGAGCCTCGGGTCCGCCGAGTCCTTCAGGTGCCAGCTGATCCAGGTCTTGGGGTGGTCGCGGACGCCCTCGCCGACGCCCGGTACGTCGCTCGTGACCGGGATACCCAGCCGGCGCAGCTCGTCCGCGGGGCCCACGCCCGAGAGGAGCAGCAGGTGCGGGCTGCCGACCGCGCCGGAGGCGAGGATGATCTCGCCCGCGCGGATCGTCTCGGTCCCCGCGTCCGTGCGCACGACGACGCCGGTCGCCCGGCCGTCCGCGATCTCGATGCGCACCGCGCGCGTCCGCGACCGGATCTCAAGGTTCGGGCGGGCGCGGACGGCGGCGGTGAGGAAGGCCGCGGCCGGGTTCATCCGCCAGCCCGCGGACTGGTTGAGCGGCATCGGCGCGACGCCGTCCGCATCCGGCGCGTTCGCATCCGGCGCGACCGGGTAGCCCGCCTCCACGCACGCCCGGACGAAGCGCTCCTGCGTCTCCACCCAGGTGATCCGCGGCCAGCGGTGGATCGGCAGCGGGCCGCTCCGGCCGTGGTGCTCGTCCTTCCCGCCGGGGTCGCTCTCGATCGCGCGGTACGCCGCGAGCATCGGCTCCCAGCCCCACGCGGGGCCGGCCATCTCCTCCCAGCGTGCGAAGTCCTCGGGCACGCCGCGGAGGAAGATCGTGCCGTTGATCGAGCCGGAGCCGCCCATCACGCGGCCGCGGGGGATCTCGATCCGGGGGCTCGTCTCCGAGCCCTTCGCGGAGTACGCCCAGTCGAGCTCGCTCAGCTGGTCGAGGACGCTCACCCCGCCGAACGCCATCCGGACGAGGTCCGGGGCCGCCGCGAGCGTGGGGTAGTCGCTCCCCGCCTCGATGAGCGTCACGCGCCGCGCCGGATCCTCCGACAGGCGGTGCGCGAGCACGCAGCCGGCAGCCCCGCCACCGACGATGAGGGTATCGATCGCCATCGGTCCGTTCCTCCTCCGGATCTTCGCGGTCCCGCCGCGGGGCGGCCCGTCAGACGCGCTTCGGCGCCTCCGCCCCGGTCCGGTTCGCGATCGTCCGGGGGAGCAGGTCGTAGCGGGTCTCGTGGCCCTCGAAGAAGCGCTCCAGCTCCTCCACCATGATCGTCACGTTGCGGCCCCGCCCGTCCTGCGCGGCGCTCGCGGCGTGCGGCGTCGCGAAGACGTTCGGCAGGTCGCGGATCGGCGAATCCTCGGGGAACGGCTCCGGGTCGAAGACGTCCAGGCAGGCGGTGATCCGGCCGTCCTTCAGCCGCTCGATGAGCGCCGCGCTGTCCACGATCTGGCCGCGCGAGACGTTCACGAAGCAGGAGCCGTCGCGGATCCGCGCGATCTGCTCGCGGCCGATCATCCCCTTCGTCGCCGGGGTGATCGGGGCGAGGCAGACGATGACCTCCTGCTCGAGCACGCGGTCGAGCGAGGTGAACGTCACGTCGTAGATGTCGCCGAGCTCGCGCGGCACGTACGGGTCGTGGATGTAGATGTCGCAGCCGAACGGGGCGAGGAGCTCCAGCAGCCGCCGGCCGACGATCCCGCAGCCGATCATCCCCACCGTCCGCCCGGTCAGCTCGCGCGGGATGAACGCCCGCGAATCCCACGCGACGGAGTGGAACCAGGGGGCACGGCCCATCACGCCGCGGTACTGCTCGCTCCCGTTCCGCAGGCCGAGGATCATCATCATCAACGCCCACTCGGCCACGCCGTAGGACGAGCCGTTCGTCGTGTCCACGGTGCGGATGCCCCGGGCCCACGCGGCCTCCGTGTCGATGCGGTTCGCGAAGCGGTCGCCCTCCAGCTCCCCGATGAACCGGAGGTTCGGGCAGGCGTCCATGATCTGCGCCGTGATCCGCGGCGCGCCCATGCTCACGATCACCGCGGTCGCGTCGCCGATCAGCTCGATGAGCCGGGCGTCCTCCGCGGGGTCGGACGGCGGCGCCTCGATGTAGCCCTCGGGCCGCGCGAAGGCGGCCATCCGGACATCCGCGATGTCGCGGAGGTACTCGATCGCCTCGTGCGTCTCCACGACCTTCAGGAACGTGGCGTTGCAGGCGATCGCGACGCCTGGCGTCTTCTCGGACATGGGATGCGGTCCTCCGGTCTGCTCGGTCCTGCGCATGGTACGGCGGGGCGCCCGGGTCGCGGAGGCCGGACGCGCGCCGGCCCCGTCCCTACTGCGTCGCGATCGCGGAGCGCCGCCCGCGCAGGACGACCTTCCGGACCTTGCCGGTCGCGGTCTTCGGCAGCTCGTCCACGACGTGGTAGGCGCTCGGGCACTTGAAGTGCGCGAGGTGCTCCCGGGCGAAGGCGTGGAACGCGTCCGGGTCCACGGTCGCGCCCGTCCTGGGCACGACGAACGCGTGCGGGGATTCGCCCCAGCGCTCGTGGGGCATCCCGACGACCGCGACCTCCGCGACCGCGGGGTGCCGGAGGAGGACGCCCTCCACCTCCACCGAGGAGATGTTCTCCCCGCCGCTGATGATCACGTCCTTCAGGCGGTCGCGGATCTCCACGAACCCGTCGGGATGGACGACCGCCGCGTCCCCGGTGTGGAACCAGCCGTCGCGGATCGCGCTCGCGGTCGCGGCCGGGTCGTCGAAGTAGCCCGCCATCACGACGTTCCCGCGGACGGTGATCTCGCCGGACGTCGCGCCGTCGTGCGGGACCTCGTTCCCGTCGATGTCCACGACCCGCAGCTCGCCCGACGCGACGAGCTCCACGCCCTGGCGCGCCCGGATCCGCGCCCGCTCGTCCGCCGGGAGCGCGTCGTGCTCGGGGCGCCACTCGCTGATCGTGATCATCGGCGTCGTCTCGGTGAGGCCGTAGATGTGGAGGATCTCCCAGCCGAGCTCGCCCTCCACCCGCGCGATCGTGGCCGCTGCCGGGGGCGCGCCCGCGGTCATCACCCGGAGCCGCCCCGCGGCCGGCCGGCGCTGCTCGGCGGGGGCGTTCGCGAGGCCGATGAGCACGGTCGGCGCCGCGCACAGGAAGGTGATCCGCTCCCGCTCGATGAGCTCGAAGACGTGCGCGGGGTCCGGGCGCGGCAGGCTGACGTGCGTCCCCCCGATCGCGGTGACGATCCAGGTGAACGTCCAGCCGTTCGCGTGGAACATCGGGAGCGTCCAGAGGTAGCGGTCGGCGCTCGTCATCGGGACGTGGGCGAGGACGTCGAGGACGTTGATCGCCGCGTTCCGGTGGGTGATCATCACGCCCTTGGGCCGCGAGGTCGTGCCGCTCGTGTAGTTGATCGTGATCAGGTCGTCCTCGTCGATCTCCGGCAGCTCCGGGAGCGCGTCCGGGTCCGCGGCGAGGAGCGGCTCGAGGAGATCCCAGCCGTCGCGCGGCTCGCCCGAGAGGAGGACGAACGCCTCCACGCCGGGGAGCTCGCCGCGGATCGCATCCACGGCGTCGGCGAGGTCGGGGTGGATGCAGACGACCCGCGCCCCGGAGTGGCGGACGATGTACGCGAAGTCGTCCGCCGCGAGCCGGAAGTTCACCGGCACGAGGACCGCGCCGATCCGCGGCACGGCGTAGAACGCGGCGAGCGCCGTGTGGGAGTTCGGCGAGATGATCGCCACCCGGTCGCCGCGCCCGATCCGGTAGCGCCGCTGGAGGAGCGCCGACCAGCGGTCGCAACGGGCGAAGAACGCGGCGTACGTCAGGCGGACGTCGCCGTCCACGACCGCCTCGCGGTCGGGGTAGAGGCGCCACGCGCGGCGCATCATCTCGATCGGGCTGAGCGCGACCTTCATCGTCCCGTCCCCCCTGCCGGTTCCAGCCGTCCCCGCCCCGCTACCCGCGCCCCTCCGGCGCCGCCGGGTCCCAGCCCGCCGCGCGGTCCACGACGCGCGCCGCGCCGTCGTCCGTGACGAGCGCGCGTCCGGCGCGGAAGCGGACGCCGCTCCCCCAGGCGTCCAGGCGCAGGTCGTGGATCCCGTTCGCACCGCGCGCGGCGGGCTGCGGCCAGACGGTGAGGAGCGTGAACGGCGCATCCGATTCGTTGCGCAGCCGGTGGAACGTGCCGCGGGGCACGAAGACCGTCATCCCCGCCTCGATGAAGTAGGCGCGGCTCCCCTCGCCCGTCTCCGGGTGGCCGCCGAGGTCGAGGTAGCAGCTCCCCTCGACCGCGATGTAGATCTCGTCGTTGTCCGGGTGGTTGCCGCCGCCGAGCGCGTAGTGGGGGTCCACGACGCCCCGGTTGACGAGCGTGTCGTGGAGCCCGGTCAGCTCGTTCCCCAGGACGTGCTGGGAGTGGTAGCCGGTGTCGCCGGGGTGGGTGAACGGCTCGATGTCGTCCATCCGCATGACGAGGTAGGGGCGGTCGCTCACAGGATCATCTCCTTCATGCCGAGGCCGGCGTGGCTGCCGCCGGCGTTGAGGGCGAGGTTGCCGCCGTCCACCGGGAGCGCGGCCCCGGTGACCATCGATGCGGCGGGCGAGACGAGGAAGAGGATCGGCCCGGCGATCTCGTCGGGCTCGCCCATCCGGCCGATCGGGATGCCCGACAGGACGCGCTCCACGAGCGGTCGGCGCTCCGGGTCGTCGATCGCGCGCCGCCAGCCGTCGTTGATGAACTGGGCGGGGAGGATCGCGTTCACCCGGATCGCGTGCTGCGCCCAGTCCACCGCGAGCTCGCGGGTCATCTGGAGGACGCCCGCCTTGCTCACCCCGTACGCAAGGTTGCCGCGCCCCAGGACGGAGGCGCCCGCGATCGAGGCGACGTTGACGATCGCGCCGCCCTCGCCCTGCGCGATCATCCGGCGCGCGGCGCGCTGGGCGTGGTGGAGGTAGCCGGTCAGGTTCGTGGCGAGGACGCGCTCCCAGACATCCAGCGGGAAGTCCTCCGGGCGGCCCTGCATCGGGTTGATCCCCGCGTTGTTCACGAGGATGTCGATCCGTCCGAAGGCCGCGTCCAGGGCGGCGAACGCCGCATCGACGGACGCAGGGTCCGCCGCGTCGCAGGCGGTCGCCCCGGCTCGGCCACCCTCGCCGCGGACGAGCGCGGCGGTCTCCTCGGCCCGCGCCCCGTCGATGTCCGTCGCCATGACCGCCGCCCCCGCGCGTGCGAGCGCGAGCGCGGTCACCCGCCCGAACGCGCCCCCGGCGCCGGTGACGAGCGCGACCGCACCGTCCAGCCGGAACCGGTCCGGCCCGTACGGTCGCGCGCGATCCGAGACTCCCATCCGCGTCCGTTCCTCCTGCCCGGCGGTCCGGACCCGGGACCGTCACCCGGATGCGCCGCCGCCGCCGCTACCCTACGGCAACGACAGGATGGCGGAGCGGAGGGCAGGCACGGTGGACGCGAGCGGCTGGCGGGTGATCGTGACGGGTGGCGGGAGCGGCATCGGGCTGCGGACCGTGGAGCTGCTCGTCGCCGACGGGGCGCGGGTGACCGCGCTGGACGTGGACGCGGCGGGCCTTGCGCGCGCGGCCGCGCTCGGCGACCGGGTGACGACGGTGCGCTGCGATGTGCGCTCGCGGGCGGAGGTCGCGGCGGCGGTGTCGGCCGCGGAGCAGGCGATGGGCGGCATCGACCGGGTCGTCTGCTCGGCGGGGATCTTCCGCTTCGTCCCGTTCGCGGAGATCACGGACGAGCTGTGGCAGCGGACGCTGGAGATCAACCTCACCGGCACGTTCCTCGTCTGCCACGAGGCGGCGCCGCGGCTCATCGCGGCGGGCGGCGGGCGGATCGTGACGGTCGCCTCGATCGCGGGGGTCCGGGCGGGGTCGAACAGCGCGCCGTACATCACCTCGAAGTGGGGGCTCGTGGGCCTCACGAAGGCGATGGCCCTCGATCTCGCGCCCCACGGGATCGTCGTCAACGCGGTGGCGCCCGCCTCGATCCCGGAGACGGGGATCGGGCAGTCCTCGCTCGAGCAGAAGATCGAGATGGGCTGGGGGACGACGGTGGAGGAGACGATCGCGAACCAGGCGCGCAACTACCCGATGCGCAGGCTGGGGACCGCGGACGACGTCGCCCGCTGGATCCGCCACCTCCTCTCGGACGAGGCGGCCTGGATGACCGGCCAGGTGCTCTCGATGGACGGAGGGGCGACCGCGAGCTGACGGGGGCGGGCGGCGCGCCGGTGCTCGGCGCGGCCGGCCGGGGCCGTGTGGCCGGCACGCTCGGCGCGCTCGCCGCGCGGTGAAGCCGCGGTGAAGCGGGCGCCGCCATCCTGCCCGGCATGCCCAGGTCACCGGCCGCAGCGCCGCCGCTCGTCGCCTCGATCGCCGCCGCCTTGACCGGCCCGCCTGCGGCGTCCATCATTCCTACTATTGGTAGGAATGATGGAGAGGGCCCGATGGCGACGACGAAGCGCTCGGTGGCATTCGATCCCGCGGTCGCCGCGGAGGCGCTCGCGCTCGCCGGCGAGCGCGGATTCTCCCGGTTCGTGAACGACGCGGTCGCGCAGCGGCTCCAGGCGATCCGGATCGAGACGATCTACGCCGAGCATGTCGCGCGGAGCGGCCCCGTGCCGAGTGAGATCCGCCGGGAGGTCGCGGCCGAGTGGGACGATCCGAGCCCGGCCCGCTGAGGCCGCGCCTCGTCCTCGATACCGGCGCGCTCATCGCGCTCGAGCGGGACGACCGACGCGCGTACGAGCAGCTCGTGACCGCGGCCCGGCGCGGCCACCTCGTCGTCGTGCCGATCCTCGTCGTGATGGAGGCGCAGCGTGCGGCCCGGGATCGCGTGCGGATGGAGCGGGTCCTCGCCCGGATCGACCAGCAGCTCCCGCTTCTGCCCGCGACCGGACGCCAGGTGGCGGCGCTCCGGTCCGCGGCCGGCGTGGAAAGCGACACGGACGTCGTCGTCGTCCTGGAAGCGCTCGCCGTCCCCGGCTCGCGCATCCTCACCGGCGACGCACGCGACATCCTCGCGATCCTCGATGCGGCGGGTGCCGTCGGCCGCGTGCCGGTCCTGCGGGTGTGAAGCCGCGGTGCAGAGGGCTCGGCCATCCTGCCCGGCATGGCCCGTCCCTCGCCCGATCCCGCCCCCGCGGCTGCCTTGACCGCCCCGCGTCGTCGCACTAAGGTAGGCACATACCTACAAAGAGGGAGGCGATCGATGCGCCGGACGATGACGAGCCGTGAGCTGAACCAGGATGTGAGCGCCGCGAAGCGGGCTGCGGTCGGCGGACCGGTCGTCATCACCGACAGGGGTCGGGCCACGCACGTCCTGCTCTCGTTCGCCGACTACGAACGGCTTGCGCGTGCCGTCCCCTTCGTCGCCATCCTCGGCGAGCCGGAGGGCGTCGCCGACCTCGTGCTCGAGCTGCCGCGATCGGGCGAGCCGCCGGTGCCGGCAGCGTTCGACTGATGCACCTGCTCGACACGAACGTCGTCTCCGAGCTGCGCAAGGTCGCCTCGGGACGGGCGGATCCACGCGTCGTCGGCTGGATCGCAGGAGTGGCCACCGAAGAGCTCCACATCTCCGTCGTCACGATCCACGAGCTCGAGCATGGCGTGCGGCTGGCTGAGCGGGTGGACCCCGTGCGCGGCGCCGTCCTGCGTCGCTGGCTGGACGACAGCGTCCCGCGTGCCTTCGGTGACCGGATCGTGCCGGTCGATGCCGCGGTCGCCCGCCTCGCGGCCGCGTACCACGTGCCCGACCCGGCACCCTTCCGCGACGCGCTCATCGGTGCCACCGCGGTCGTCCACGGGCTCACGATGGTCACCCGCGATGTCGGCGGGTTCGCTCGTTATCCCGGGATCAGGATCGTCGATCCCTGGGCGTGAGCCGGCGTCGTCCTCGTTGTCGTCGGCCTCGCCGGCCCTGCTCCGCCTCAGCCCGCGTCCGGCGTGGATGGCGGCCGCCGCGTCCAGGTCACCACGCTGCGCGACTTCATCTGACGCGGTCCAGGGCCGGCGCGGCGCATCGACCGCGATGGCCGGCTGGATCAGCCGCCGGCGGGCGGTCGGTCGGGGGCGCCGCGGTCAGATTCGCCAGACGGCGACGCGCGGCCCCCGGGGGTCGTGGTCGAGGAGCCGGCGATGGTCTGCCGGGTCGCTCGTGATCAGCACGCTGGGGACGCGCAGGAGTGCCTCGCCACAGACGAGCGCGTCCGCGAGGTCGGTCGTCCCGCTGTCGCGCAGGAGCTGGGCGGCCATCCGTGCCCGGGTCATGTCCAGGCCCGCGG
Organism: Chloroflexota bacterium; assembly: GCA_046352645.1. Classification (GTDB taxonomy): domain Bacteria; phylum Chloroflexota; class Limnocylindria; order Limnocylindrales; family CSP1-4; genus JAFMJV01. Next base: position 9,704 of record JBJTJV010000137.1, read on the forward strand.
TCTCCCAGGCGGCACCCACGATCCGCTCGATCGCACGGTCGCCGCTCCCTTCCGCGAGTGCCTGGGCGACGCCCGCGAGTGGGATCACGAGCACCGCCTCGCGCTCCCGGAGCAGGCGGTCGAGCATCGTCCGGACGACGCGATCGCGACGTGCAAGCTTCGAGATCGCGTCCGCATCCAGCACCACGCTGAGGTCCCGTTCGCGCACCATGGCTGTCGGGGGCATCAGTCGGGGATCGGCAGGCGCCCGACCGCCTCGATCGTCTCCTCGTCCACGGGGCCTGCCGCTGCGTCCATCCCGTCGAGCAGCTCGCGGAGCCGGACGCGCGCGAGCGCGGCCTTCGTCGCATCGTTGATGAACCGCGACCGCTCACCCGGCGGGAAGCGGGTCATCAGCTCGCGATCGAGCGCCTCATCGAGCGTGATCGATCGCTTGACCGTCGTGGACATGGATCGATGCTACCGACGATGCCACCGCGCGTCAACCGGCATCTGCCCTCCCGCGGCCGATGGCGCGGTCGTGCCACCGCTCTGGGCGTACGAGCTCGCGAACGTCCTCGCCGGCGCCGAGCGGCGCGGACGGATCGACGCCGGCCGCGCGTCCACGATGCTCGACCTCCTCGCGGCCCTCCCGATCGCGATCGATCCGCGTCCGCCCGCGGAGCTCCCACGGGTCCTCATCGATCTCGTGCGCGCGTCCGGCCTCTCCGCGTACGACGCCGCGTACCTGGAGGGCGCGCTGCGGACCGGGCTGCCGCTCGCGACCCGCGATGCCGCGCTCGTCCGCGCGGCATCGGCCGCCGGCGTGACGCTCGCCCTCGCCGGCTAGGGTCGCTCCCCGAGCGGCGCCGCCGCTCCCAGCGCGTAGCGCGCCCGGTCCGGATCGAGGTGCGAACGGAGGAGGACGATCCGCTCGGCGGTCCAGCCGACATGGACCGGGCCACCGGCCTCGGCCGCGAGGTCGTCGATGAGCGCCTGGGACGCCTTCCGGGCGACCGTGAGGTGCGGCGCGGGCGCGCGGCGCGGTGCCGGACCGTCCGGCCCGAGGACGGCAGCGGCGCCGGTCGCGCAGGCGTCGGCGAGCGCACGGACCGTCGCCGCACCTGCATCGATGCCCAGCCCGGCCGTCCCGTCGCGAAGCCGGCGCACGCCGCCACCCCGGCCCGTCGCGACCGCGAACGGCGCGACCGGAGCGGCGACCTCGGAGGCAAGCGCGGCGAGCCCCGGCACGTCCACCGGATCGATGTCGCCGAGGAAGGCGAGCGTGAGGTGGAACGCATCGGCGCCCGTCCACTTCGCCTTGTGGCGCCCCCGGAGCGGCGCGAGACCGGCCGCGATCGCCGCCGCCGCGTCCGCGGGGACCTCGAGCGCGAGGAAGAGCCGCCGGCGCTCGGAGCCGGAGCCGGGCTCGGAGCCGGGTTCGGGGCCGGAGTCGCCGGCCGGTGCGTGATCCAGCGGAGCGCCCGTGGCGCGCGTCCCGTCGCCGTCGCTCACCCGAGCCGCAGCCCGTACGCGCGGACCGCGGTGCCGCCCATGATCGCCGCCTGCTCGGTGGGGGAGAGGTCCGCGATCGCGGCCTCCAGCGCGCCGATCATCCGGCCGTAGTCCGCGGCGAGGAGGCAGACCGGCCAGTCCGACCCGTACATCGCGCGCGCCGGCCCGAACGCCGCGAGCGCGGCATCCACGTACGGCCGGATGTCCGCCTGCGTCCACGCCCGGTGGTCCGCCTCCGTGACGATCCCCGAGAGCTTCACGTCCACGTTCCCGAGCGGCGCGAACGACGCGATCCACGGGAACCAGGCCGGATCCCGGCCGGTCGCGATCCGGGGCTTCCCGATGTGGTCGAGGACGAAGCGGCCGTCCGGGAACGCGCGCGCGGTCGCGAGCGTCGCCTCCCACTGCGGCGGCCGGCAGAGGAGGTCGTAGACGAGCCCTCGCGCGTGGACGGCGGCGATCCCGCGCCGGACCTCCGGGCGGAGGAGCCAGGCGGGGTCGGGCTCGTCCTCCACGATGTGCCGGATCCCCACGAGCCGCTCGCCCCCGGGCCCCGCGCGGAGCGCGTCGAGGTCGTCCCCGATCGACGGGCTCGCGAGGTCCGCCCACGCGACGACACCGATGATCGGCGAGCCCGGCGCGCCGGCGAGCGCGAGGAGGTGCCGCCCCTCCGCGAGATCGAGCTGCGCCTGGACGGCGACCGCGCCGTCGATCAGGTGCGGTGCGAGGACCGCACGCAGGTCGTCAACGTCGAAGCGGTGCCCGAGGACCGGCCGGATCGCATCGCCCATCCAGGGCAGGTCGTCCGTGGCCGGATCCCAGAGGTGGTGGTGGGCATCGATGCGGGGCATGGGCCGCTCCACGCTCAGGCCGGGACCGGGAGGTGCGCGGCGAGGAGCCCTTCCGCCTTCAGCTCCGCCCAGAGCGCCGCAGGGATCGTCCGGCGCATCGCGACCGGGTACTCCGCGAGCTCGGCCGGGGTGCGCACGCCGGCCGCGACCGTCGCGACCGCGGGATGCGCGAGCGGCATCTGGATCGCTGCTTCCTTCAGCGGGACGCCGTGGCGGGCGCAGACCTCGCCGAGCCGCTGCGCCTTCGCGATCCAGCCGGGATCGGCGGTCTCGTAGTTGAACGTCGCGCCGGGCTTCGGGTCCGCGAGGATCCCGCTGTTCATCAGCCCGCCGATGATCACCCGCGTGCCGCGCTCCATGCAGGCGGGGAGGAGCTCGCGGTCGGCGTCCTGGTCGAGGAGCGTGTAGCGCCCCGCGCAGAGGAGGATGTCGATGTCCGCCTCGCGCACGAACCGGGTGAGCATCTCCGACTGGTTCATCCCCGCCCCGATCGCGCGGATGACCCCCTGGTCGCGCAGCTCCACGAGCGCGGGGATCGTCTCCTCGATCGCCTGCTGCCAGTGGTCGTCCGGGTCGTGGACGAGGACGATCTCCACGCGATCGAGCCGCAGCCGCCGGAGGCTCTCCTCGAGCGAGCGCAGGACGCCGTCCCGGCTGAAGTCCCAGACCGGCCGCTCGTCCCGGGTGCCGAAGAAGCGGCTCCCTTCGAGCGCGGCGCCCGAGGCGGGGCGGATCAGCCGGCCGACCTTCGTGGAGATCGTGAAGCTGTCGCGCGGCTTGTCCGCGAGGACCTCGGCGAGCCGCTCCTCCGCGAGGCCGAAGCCATAGAGCGGCGCCGTGTCGAAGTAGCGGACGCCCGCGTCCCAGGCGGACTGGACGAGCGCGACGCCGTCCGCGTGGGAGAGCGGCGCGTAGAGCCCGCCGAGCGGCGCGGTGCCGAGGCCGAGACGGGTGACCTCCACCCCGGTGGAGCGGATCGGGATCCTCGCGAACGGATCGAGCGGCATCGTCTGGCTCCTCCCATCGGTACGACCTGCGCGGCGCGGCACCGGGGAGCGTAGCAAGGCGGCGGCGGTCGGGCGCACCCGCGGTCGCGACGCCGCGGTGCTGCCCCGCGCGTCCTGCGGCAACGGCGCGCCGCTATCCTCCGGCGGATGCCGCCGGTGCGGGACCGCGGCGCAGGGAGGTCGGGATGTCGGATGCGGACGCGGGTCATCGGCTCGCCGAGGACCGGCCGGGGCGCCTGGAGGCGCTGAGCGACGGGGTCTTCGCGATCGCGGTGACGCTCCTGATCATCGATGTCGTCGCGGTCGCCAAGGGCGTCGGTGAGGGCGCGGACCTCGCCGCGCACCTCGTGGACCACTGGGCGACGCTCGTCGCCTACCTCGTCGGCTTCGCGACGATCCTCGTCTGCTGGATCAACCACCACGCGGTCTTCCGCTTCATCCGCCGGAGC
>JBJTJV010000011.1:0-2166 GCA_046352645.1 Chloroflexota bacterium
GAGCGGCCGGCCATCGAGGCCGTGGGCGGGGATCGCGGGGACGCGCTTCGGGGCGCGGACGGCGGCGCGCGTCGCGACGGGGCCGGCGAGGGAGGGGGGTCCGGCGCCGGTCGGGATCGTGCCGCCCGGCGGGCCGCGCCGGGAGGCGGCCTGGCTCGCGCCTCTCCCCGCGGCGCTCCTCACCCGGGACCCGGAGGTCCGCACGCGCCTGCGTGTCCTCGGCCTCGACCGGATCGGCGCGGTCGCCGCGGTCGGCCGCTCCGCGCTCGTCGCCCGCTTCGGCCCGGAGGGCGGCGTCCTCCACGACCTCGCCCACGGCCTCGATGGCCGGCCGCTCCGGCCGCGTCGCCCGGTGGAGCGGCTGCGTGCGGACGTGGAGCTCGAGCCGCCCGTGGAGCTCCTCGAGCCGCTCCGCTTCGTCCTCCGGCGCCTCTGCGTCGCGCTCTGTGCGCAGCTCGCGGCACGCGGCGCGGGGGCCGGCCGGGCGACGCTCACCCTGCTCCTCGCGGAGGCGCCCGCGGTGCGCCACGACCAGCCGCTCCCCGAGCCCTCGGCCGCGCCGGATCGCCTCGAGCGGCTCCTCATGGCGCGCCTGGAGATGGACCCGCCGCCCGCCCCGGTCGCCCGGCTCGCGCTCGAGCTCCACGGTGCGACCCCGGCGTCAGGCGAGCAGCTCGGCCTCTTCCATCTCCAGCCCGCGCGCGCGCCGCGTCTCGCGTGGCAGCTCTCCGCGCTCGCGATCCGTCACGGACCGGACCGGATCCTGCGTGCCCGGATCGCCGACCCGGAGGCGTCCCGGGCGAGCGCGCGCTTCGCCTGGGAGCCCGCGGCGGCGCCGGAGGTCGCGACATGACGCGCCTGCTCGGCGGGCTGCCCGCGATCGAGGTGGAGACGGACGCGCACGGACGGCCGGTGCGCATCGCCTGGCCGGGCGTGCGCGAGGCGGTGGAGGTCTGCAACCAGTGGCGGGTCGCGGAGGACTGGTGGCGCAGGCCGATCCTGCGCGACTACTACAAGGTCGCAGGGGCGCGGCTGCTCGCGCTCATCTTCCGCGATGGCGTGGACGGCTCGTGGCACCTCGAGCGGCTCTTCGACTGAGCCGCGTCCGGGGACGGCCTACTTCAGGCCGTGCGCACCCTCGGGCGGGACCGCCGCGACGACGATCCCGACGATGAGCAGGACGAGGAACACCACGAAGGCGATGGCGCTGACGATCTCGGAGCGGGACGGCTTCATCGTTGCACAGGATACTCCGTCAGGGCTGGGCCGAGCGCTTCAGGCGCGGCGGGTTCTTCGGCGGATCGACGCCCGGGATGCGCTTCGGCGCGTTCCGGTCATCGAGCGAGAGCACGCGCAGAGGGTCGATCCGCTCGCGCACGAACGGCGGGTAGTCCGCGTCGCGCACGAGCTCCTTCGCCACCGCCATCCACGGGCCGTCCATCCGGAAGAGCTCGTAGTGGAGATGGCAGCCGGTCGAGTTCCCCGTGTCGCCCATCCGCCCGATGACATCCCCGACACGCACCCGGTCGCCCTTCTCCACGGACGCCGATTCCAGGTGGACGTACGCGCTCCGGTAGCCGTTCTGGTCATCGACGACGACGACGACCGGGAGGGCGCCCATGAGGCCCTTGCGCTCCAGCCGGCCGTAGAAGCGGTCGAGCGACCCGGAGAAGCCCATGTGCGGGGCGAAGCGCCGTCCCGCGACGAGGACCGTCCCGCCGTGCGCCGCGTAGACCTCGTCGCCGCAGGCGGTCGTCATGTCGATGCCCTCGTGGAAGCGGCGCCCCTCGATCGCGAGGAAGCCCTCCTCGCGCCAGTCGTAGTAGCTCGTGATCCGCCCGTCGCGGCGCACCGGCCAGCGATAGCCGACGAGGTCCTCCGGCTCGACGCTGCCGCCGTCGATCGTCCGGGTGGTGCTCGGGCCCGGGGTCGCGTCCCGCCGGGTCAGCCCCCCGCTCCCGCGGAGCGCCTGGTCGCCGATCGCCTCGCGTGCCCGCATGCCGTCGAGCTCCACGGTGCCCGGGCCGCTCGCCGCGGCCAGGAGCAGCCCGGCCGCGAGGACGACGAGCGCACCGAAGACCCCCGTCTGCACGGAGATCGGGGGCAGGCGCCGCGCGGGCGCAGGGGTCGTCCGTCGCGCGACCGTCCGGCGGGGGCGCGTGGGGG
>JBJTJV010000138.1:0-2661 GCA_046352645.1 Chloroflexota bacterium
CGGCGGGATCGCGGGCCATGCCGGGCTCTTCGCGACCGCGGGCGACGTCGCCGCGTTCGGCGCAGCGGGGCTGGAGGGGGAGCCGCGCCTGGGGATCGAGCCCGCCGTCCGGGGCGAGGCGCTCCGGGAGCAGGCGGCGGACGCCGCCGACCGCCGCGGGCTCGGCTGGCAGCTGCCGCGTCCGCTCCCCGACCCGGAGCGACCACCCGCCGCCGACCCGGACGCCGGGGATCCGGCGGAGCCCGCGGGGCTCGACCGTCTCGGCCCCGGCGCCTTCGGCCACACCGGGTTCACCGGGACCGCGCTCTCCGTCGATCCGGATGCCGGGCGCGTCGTCGCCTGCCTCACGAACCGGGTCTGGGCCGGCCGGGCGACGCCCGGGGTCGGCACACTGATGGCACGGATCCATGCCCTCGCCGCCGAGGCCGCGGCGGATCCGTCGGCACCGCCCGGCCCGACGCGGTAGCCTCGACCCGGCGCGCGCTCGACCGCCGACCACGCACCTCCGCCGTCCCGCCCCATCAGGAGGATCCACCGCCGATGCCACCGGACCGCTTCGATCTTCACGGGCGGATCGCGCTCGTCACCGGATCGAGCCGGGGGATCGGCTACACCCTCGCCCGGGGCCTCGCGGCGCCACCGTCGTCCTCAACGCGCGGCGCGCCCCGTACGCGGCGAGCAAGGGCGGCGTGAAGATCCTGACCCGCGGGATGTGCGCGGACTGGGGCGGCCACACCATCCAGGTGAACATGATGCCGGCCCGGACGAGGAGCGCCCGGAAGGGCGGCGCGGTGACGGCGAGGCGCCGGGCGCGGCGCGGGACGGGGAGACGGTCGGCGCTCCGCGCCGCGATCGCCGCGTTGTAGGCGCGCAGCGTCGCCGGCGTCCCGTCCGGGCTCACCCCCATGCACCGACCCCACCCGCGAGCGCCTCGAGCGATCCGGCGATGATGTGCGGCGCTCGCGGCCGCGATCCGCGCGGGCAGCGTCGCGACCAGCCGTCCGGTGGCGCGTCAGCTCGCCGGCTCGTCCATCAGCTGGATCACGCGCAGGAAGGGCTCGGGGTTGATCTGCGCGTCGCCACGGTACGGGGCATCGAGCACGACCACGACCCCGACCGAGAGCCCCACGACCGTGGCGAGCACGACGGTGATGAGGTGGTGGAGGACCCGGTCGCGTGATCCGTAGAGCGCGCTGTAGCCGACGGTGACGATCCCACCGAGGAAGATCGCCACCCACAGGACGCCGGGGAGCGCGCTCCCCCCTGCGGAATCCCGGCTGCCCAGACCGATCGCGAGGCGTGCGGTCCGCGAGCCCTGTAGCTGGCGGAGGTCGTCGATGACGAAGGTGTTCCAGCCGGTACCGGCGCCGATCGAGGGGATCGCCTCGGCGGCGAGGGCGACATCACGGAGCGCCTGCGCGGCCGAGATCGCGTCCATGCCCTGCGCCATCGCCGGCCACTCATCGGTCACGACGCGCTCCGCGTACCGGCGGATCGCCGGCTGGAGATCGGCGGCGCCCTCGATGAGCCCCACGGCCCGGTAGAGCACGAGCGTGCGCGCGGCCTCCGTCTCGACCGTCCGCCGGTCGGCGTCATACCGTTGCCAGACCCCGACGACGACGAACGCGAGGAGCACCGCGTAGATCGCGCCGACGACCGTGTACACGAACCCGGAGATGTCGTTGTGGTCCATGAGACGATCGACGTGGGTCACCCGCCGGGCGAGGGCGAGCACGCCAAGGCCGAAGGCGATCCAGGCGAGCGTCACGAGGAGACCGGCGACCCAGCCCACGAGCACGCCGAACAGCGGGGTCATGCCGACTGCCCTCCCGGCGAGCGCGGTTCCGGACGGCGGGGTCGCCACAGGGTGCGCGCCACCCCTGCGAGCCGGCTCGCACCACCGACGATCACCACCCCGGCCGCCGTACCACGGCGTCCGGCCCGAGCGCGTCCAGGCTCGCTGCGCCGAGGATCCCCATCGCGGAGCCGAGCTCCCCGTCCACGAGCGCGAAGAGCCGCCGGACCCCGGCCTCGCCGCCGAGCGCGAGCGCCCAGTGGACCGGCCGGCCCAGGAAGACTGCCCGCGCCCCGAGCGCCAGCGCCTTGAGGACGTCCGTCCCGCGCCGGACCCCACTGTCCAGGTAGAGCTCGACCCGGTCGCCGACCGCGTCCGAGATCGGGGGGAGCGCATCGATCGCGCTCTGCGCGAAGTCGATCTGCCGGCCGCCGTGGTTGGAGACCACGATCCCGGGGATCCCCTCGTCCGCGGCGATCCGGGCGTCCTCCGCCGTGAGGACCCCCTTCAGGACGATCGGCAGCCGGGTGATCCCGCGCAGCCAGTCGAGGTCCCGCCAGGTGAGCCCAGCTTCGATCGCCAGCCCGTCGGGCCAGGGGTCCGGCAGATGGACCTGGACGACCCCGCCGGTCTCCCAGTCGCCGTGACGGGCCTCCCTCTCGCGCCAGCCGAGCCGCGGCGCGTCCACGGTGAGCGCGAGGGCGTGGACGCCCGCGGCCTCCGCCCGCTCCACGAGCGCGCGGGTGATCCCCCGGTCGTTCATCCAGTAGAGCTGCATCCAGGTGTTCCCCGCGGCCGGCGCGACCGCTTCCACCGGCGTGCTCGACGAGGTGGAGAGCATCATCAGCGAGCCCGCGGCGGCGACC
>JBJTJV010000139.1:0-2745 GCA_046352645.1 Chloroflexota bacterium
GTCCATACCTACGCCGTCACGCCGTTCCGGGACGACGATCTCCTCGCCGTCGACCACGACGCGCTCGCGGCGAACCTCGCCTTCCTCGTGGAGAGTGGCGTCCGCGTGATCGCGGTGGGCGGCGGCACCGGCGAGGTGGACGCGCTCTCCCCGGACGAGCTCGTAGCGGTCGCCCGGACGGCGACGGCGACGGTGGCGGGACGCGCGCTCGTCATCGCCACGGTGCCCGGGAACCTCGCGGAGGCAGCGGTGCTCCTGCCCGCCTACGCGGCGCTCGACGTCGACGTCGTCCTCGCGCTGCCGCCGCACGTGCGCTGGAAGCCGCCGGCCGATCCGGAGGGGACCGTCGCCTACTACCGGCTGCTCGCGGAGCGGACGTCCCTGCCCCTGATGCCCTACAACACCCAGGGGTGGGATGCGGGGATGTTCGTCCGGCTCGCGGAGATCGACGCGATCGTGGGCGTGAAGGATCCGTGCATCGACGACCTTCCGATGTTCCGTGCGATCCAGCTGCTGGGCGAGCGGTTCGTCTGGATCGGCAACAAGCGCCACGACCCGGGCGTGGCGCACCTCCGCTACCAGATGGGGATGGAGGGCTTCACGTCCGGGATGACGAACTTCCTGCCTGCGCTGGAGCTGCGGCTCCACGCCGCGGCCGTCGCGGGCGACATGGACCGCTGCGTCCGCCTCCAGGGACAGGCGGCGGAGCTCGAGCGAGCGCGGAACGCGTCCGATGATGCGGCGATGATCAAGGCATGCATGGATGTCGTGGGCCTCCGGGGTGGACGCGTCCGTCCGCCGCGGCGCGACGTGGATCCGGCGGTCCTCCCCGGGCTGCGCACCGCGATCGCACGGCTCGCCGCCGAGCTCGGCGCGGAGCCCGGCTGACCTCGCCGGGCCGGCACGCGGCCCATCCCTCCCCTCCCCAGCGAAAGGACGACCTCATCGATGTCCGCCGACGCCCGCTTCCTTGCGCTCCCCGATCACGTCCCGACCCTCGGCACGCCGCCGCCCGCGCGTCGCGCGGCGGTGCGCACGGGGAACCTGCTCTACACGAGCGGGCACGGCCCGATGGCACGGCCGGACGGTACGCGCCTGGCCGGGAAGATCGGTCGCGAGCTGACCGTGGAGGAGGGCGTGGTCGCGGCGCGTGAGACGGGGATCATCCTGCTCGCCGTCATGCGTGCCGCGCTCGGCTCGCTCGACCGGGTGACGCGCGTCGTGAAGGTGCTCGGGATGGTGAACGTGGCGCCAGGGGTCACCGCGATGCCGAAGGTGATGGACGGCTTCTCCGAGCTCTGCCTGGAGGTCTTCGGCCCGGAGGTCGGGCCCCACGCCCGCTCGGCCGTCGGCGTGGCGGAGCTGCCGCTCGACTACCCGGTGGAGATCGAGGTGATCGTGGAGGTCCGCGACTGACCCCGAGGGCGGCGGACGCGGCGGAGCGGTCACGCGCGACTGTCTGTGATATCAGATACTCATCCTCCGCATCGGCGCGGCGACGGCCTGCCGCGCCGATCCGGGTGGAGAGGAGGACCCCCGATGCACGTCCGCACCCCATCCCGCACGCACGCACGCCGGGCGCGCGCCACCGTCGCAGTCGCCGCGGGGGCGCTGGTCGCAGCCACGCTCTTCGCGGGGGCCGCGGCGGCGCAGGGCCCATTCGACGGTGTCACGCTCGACTTCATCGGCCTCGACGGCGAGGACGGTCAGGGCGAGCTGGAGGCGTGGCGGAACGACCAGGGCCTGACCCTCGCCAAGACGCCCTTCGGCTCCTGGGACGAGACGTTCGCGAAGCTTCGGACGGACGTCTTCGACCTTGCGCTCGTGGCGAACCCGTACGTGAGCCTCTGGGGCGACGCGGGCGTCCTGCAGCCGATCGATACGAGCCGCCTGGAGAACTGGGACGACCTCTTCCCGGCGCTCCGCGAGGGCGACTTCCTGCGTGGCTCGGACGGGAACGTCTACGCGGTGCCGATCGCCTGGGGCGATGGCCCGTACGTCTATGCGCCGGAGCGGGTGCCCAACCCCCCGTCGAGCTTCATGGAGCTCCTCGACCCGTCCTGGAAGGGACGGATCACGACGTTCGACGATCCGATCCTCATCTTCCACCAGATCGCCGTCGCCAAGGGCTACCCCTCCCCGACGCTGACGAAGGAGCAGCTCGCGGACGTGAAGGAGACGGCACGCGGGCTCGTCGCGAACCTGCGCACCTTCACCGGTGGCTACCAGGACGCCACGGACCTCCTCGTCCGCGGCGAGGTGGATCTCGCGATCGGCGGCTGGGAGGCGATGGTCGGATGGGCAGCGGAGAAGGGCACGACGCTCGGCTTCGCCTTCTTCGACGAGACGAACGGTGGTGGCTGGGCGGACAGCCTCGCGATCCCCGTGAACGCGCAGGACGTCGATGCCGCGTATGCGTACATCGACCAGATGATCTCCGCCGAGGTGAACGCACAGATCGCCTCGAACCTCGTCTCCGGTACCGTGAACAGCCGCTCGGTCCCGCTCGTCGACCCCGCCGCCCTGATCTACGACTACGCGATCGTGGAGGACATGGGAAACCCGATCCGCTTCGAGGTCTGGACCCCGCCGCTCTCGGCGGAGGGCGACATCGCGACGAAGCAGGACTGGGACGACGCCTGGGCGGAGATCCGCGCGGGCTGACGGGCGCACAGGGGCTCGGAAGGACGCGCGTGGTGGCGTCCCCGGTGGGGCCATGACGATCGAGGTGGTGCGGGGCGGGCC
>JBJTJV010000012.1:0-8596 GCA_046352645.1 Chloroflexota bacterium
GCGCCGGATGAGCCTGCTGCCGGGTCGGGACCGGTCCGTCCGGGGGATCGGCCGGGGATCCGTGCTCGCGGGAGGGTGGATGATGCTCCGTCCGATCATCGGGGTCCGGCGCGACGGGGGCGCGCGCCACCTGCTCGTCACGGTCGTCGCGTTCGCCGTGACCGTGGCCGCCGTCCGCGTCTACCTGGACGCCGCGGGCTACCCCAGGATCGGTGGAGGCGGCCTGCACGTCGCGCACATGCTCTGGGGCGGCCTCCTGCTCGTCGTGGCCGCGCTCATGCCGCTCCTCTTCGTGGGCCGCCGGGCGCTCACCCTCGCGGCGCTCGCGGCAGGTGTCGGCGTCGGGCTCTTCATCGACGAGGTCGGCAAGCTCATCACCGAATCGAACGACTACTTCTTCGCGCCGGCCGCGCCGATCATCTACGGCGGCGTGCTGGTCCTCCTCCTCGTCTGGCAGCTCGCCCGCCGTCCGCGTGCGCTGACGCGGCGGGCAGCGGTCCGGTCGGCGACCGAGGCGCTCGGGGATCTCGCGGACGGACGCCTCTCGGCGGCGGACCGCGACCGGGTGGTCCGGGCGCTCACCGACGCGATCGGGGACGACCCGGTGCGCCCCCTCGAGCGGGACCTGCTCGCCCTCCTGCGGTCGGCCGCCACGACCGCGGACCTCGCGCCGCCCGGCTGGGTCGCGCGCGGTGACGGGGCGCGCACGATCGCGCGGCTCCTCCCGGACCGGCTCGAGGGCGCGCTCATCGGCCTCGGGCTCGTCGCATCCGTCCTCCAGGCGCTCGTCGGGCTCCTCTTCGCGGTCGCGATCTCGGCGGGCGGACTGCCCGCGATCCCCGACCCCCAGGGTCCCGTGGAGGCACCGACCGAGCCCGTCTGGATCGCCCTCCTCGGGGTCGTCTGGATCGTCGTGGGGGTCGCCGCCGGCGCGGCGCTCATCGCCGCGATCGCGGGGCACCGGGAGCGGAGCCTCGGCATCGCCCGGGCCGCGGTCCTCATCGGCCTTGTCGCGGGCGGCCTCCTCAGCGTCTACGTCTCCCAGCTCGGCGCGCTCTCCGGGGTCCTCCTGCAGGTCGTGCTCCTCCTGCTCGTCCTCGATCGGCAGCGGCGGCTGGCGCGCGACGCCGCGACGGTCGGCGCGGGCGGCGCGCAGTGACGGTCCGCGACGGGGATGTCCACGGTCTCCCGGACCCCGACGAGCCGACGCCCGACCTGCCGACCCCGAGCTGGGTGGATCGACTGCAGGTCGTCGCGGCACGCGCGCCCGGCGGGCCGTGGTCCGCCTACCTGGCGATCGGGCTCGCTCTCGCCGGGCTGATGGTGACCGCCCGGGCGCTCGCGGGGGATCCCGGGGCCGGGGCGTGGGACCGCGTCGCGTCGGCGGCCTACCCCGTCTACGCGCTCGCGCTGATGGACCTCCTGGACCGCGCGGCCCTGCGCGCGCTCCACGCGTTCCGCCCCGCCCTGCCCGATGACCATGAGCGGATCGCGTGGCACCGTTCGCGGCTCACGACGCTGCCCGCTCGCCCGACGCTCGCCGCCGGCGCCGCCTTCGCGCTGCTCTCCGTCGCCGGGATGGTCGCCGACCCGGTCGGCCGCGGGATCGCGGGGTCGCCGCCCGGCCTCGTCCTTGTCCGGGGCGTCTTCGACGCGATCGGGATCGCGGTCCTGGGCACCCTCCTCTTCCATACCCTCCACCAGCTGCGGGCGGTCGTCGATGTGCTCGCCGCGGCCACCCGGCTCGACCTCTTCCGTCCCGGGCCGCTCTACGCGTTCTCCGGGGTCACCGCCGCGACGGGGATCGGCCTCCTCGCGATCCCCGTCTACGGCCTGCTCACCGATCCCGCCGGCTGGAGCGGGCCGGAATCCGCGCTCTTCATCGCGCTCGTCATGGTCGCCGCCACGGCCGGCTTCCTTCTCCCGCTCCTGGGGGCCTACCGCCGGATCCGCGGCGATCGCGACCGGCTGGCGGCCGAGGTCGGCGGGCGCCTTCAGGACGCGATGCGCGAGCTTCACGATCGGCTCGATGCCGGCGATCCGGACGGGGTCAAGCGGGCGGACACGGCGGTCTCCGCGCTCGCCCGGGAGTGGGAGCTGATCCAGCGGCTCCCGGTCTCCCCCTGGCGGGCGACAACGCTCCGCGCCTTCGTCTCCGCGCTGCTCGTGCCGCTCGCCCTCTGGTTCGTCACGCGGCTGCTGGAGCGGGTCGTCCCCGGGTAGCCCGGGTGCGCGGGCCCTCCGGGGACGCCGTCCGCGCGGGATGCGCGCGGTCCGATAGCATCCGTGAGCCGGCCACGGGCGCAGCGGGTGCGCCCACGCGGAGAGCCTCCCGGGCCCGTCCGCGGTCAGGCCGATCGGAAGAGGACCGGAACCGATGCGCCTGCTGTCGATCCCGCGGGTCGCCGCGCTCACCCTCGCCGTCGGCCTGATCGGCGGGCCGTCCACGCTCACGGTCGCGGCCGATCCGTCACCGTCCCCCGGTGGCGCCACCACGCGCTGGAGCGGCCCGGCCCTTCCGACGACGCCGATGTCCGCGGCGGACGCAGCGGCGATCGATGCGCTCGCTGCCGCCGCGCTCGCGCAGACCCCGGACCTGCCCGGCATGTGGATCGGGGTCTGGGATCCCGCGAAGGGCGTCTACCTGCAGGCGTACGGGGAGGCCGTGAAGGGCGGCGCGAAGGCGACCGTGGGCGATCACGGCCGGATCGGCAGCGTCACGAAGACCTTCACGATCACCGCGGTGCTCGAGCAGGTCGCCGCCGGGAAGCTCCGGCTCGAGTCCACGATCGCCGACGTCCTGCCGGATCTCGCGACCCGCCACCCCGCGATCGCGGCGATCACCGTGGAGCAGCTCGCCGGGATGCGGAGCGGCATCGCGGACTATGCGAACACGGGCGTCGTGCTCCGCGAGATCGTCACGGACCCCGCGAAGGTCTGGACCGCCGATGCCCTCATCGACGCGGCGCTGACCCTGCCGCTCGCGGCCCCCGGCACCGGCGGCTACTCCACGACGAACACGATCATCCTCGGCCAGATGCTCGAGAAGCTCACCGGCACGCCGATCCACGAGATCGTCACCGACGTCGCGCGCCGCGCCGGCCTCTCCCAGTCGGCGCTGCAGGCGCCTGATGTGACCGCGATGCCCGAGCCCGCGTCCCACGGCTACGTCATGGCGGCCGGGGCGAAGGAGCTGGCCGGGATCGGCGGGACCGTCGCCCCCGGCACGGACGTCTCCGGCTGGACGACGAGCTGGGGCCAGGCCGGCGGCGGGATGTACGCGACGATCGCGGACCTCGGCACCTGGGCCGGGACCGGCCTCGGGAGCAGCCTTCTGCCGCCCGATCTCGTCGCCCGGCGGCTGACGACGGCGAAGATCCCGGAAGGCGCGTACGGCCTCGGGATCCTTGACTGGGGCAACGGCTGGATCGGGCACACCGGGCAGCTGATCGGCTGGGAATCGGTCGTCGCCTACAACACGAAGACCGGCGCCGCGTTCGTGGCGATCGTGAACGACACCTCGGGCATCCTCACGGCCGAGGCGGTCGGGATCCAGGCCTTCCCGGATCTTGTCGGGCTGGTCGGCCTCGGCCAGTAGGCGCGGACGGGGAAACGCCCGCGGGTCACCGGTCGGCCCTTCGCGTCAGCCCGCCGCGGTCCCGCCCGGCCACGCGCCCGCGCCGGGCGATGCCGCCGCGGACACGATCGTCGCCCGCGGACCGGACGTGCCGTGCGGATCGGCGACGGCGGGCCAGAACGGCGCCGGCCGCCGGGTGTACGGCATCGCCGCGTAGTCGGACGGCAGCGCCCCCGGTCCTGCGACATGGAGGATCCGGGCGGCGATCGGCGCGAAGCCCGCGTGGAAGTGGTGCATCGACTTGACCACGACGATGCGCCGGCTCGTCGGGTCGAGCCCGAGCTGCGTGAAGGCGTCGGGGTGGAAGACCTGCGTGCGCGTCGTGTTCAGCACGAGGTCCACGTCGTCCGCCGTCGTGACCCAGGCGAGGTCGCCGACGGGATTGCGTGACGGCCCGAACGTCTGCTGCGCGCCGTGGAGGATGCGCCGGACCGTCACCCGCAGGTCGAGCGGATCGCCCGATGCGGGCCCGCACTTGCCGCCCACGCGCAGGTCGAACGTCGCGCCCTCCCCCGCCTCGATGCAGAAGCGCACCGCGACCGGGTCCCAGTAGAGGCCGCTGACGACGTCGCCGATACCCCGTTCCAGGATGCGCCGCAGCACGAACGTCGCGTCGCTCGGCGCGCCGCCGCCCGCGTTGTCGCAGACATCCGCGATGACCACCGGCCGCGCCGTCCCCGCGAGCGCGGCGTCGAGCGCCACATCCAGCGGCACGCGCGCCTGGGCGATCGCAGCGCGCATCGCCCAGACCTCGCGCCCCAGCAGCTCGGCCGTGTCCCGTGCCGTCGCGAGGTCGCCGTCCGCGATGACGAGCAGCGTCGCGCCGACGTCGGCGACGTCGCCGTACGGGAACCCGTGGCCGAACGACACGGAGAGCACCCCGTCGCGTCCCTCGAGCGCCTGCACCCGCGCGACGAAGGCGCGCAGCGGGTCGCGCGTCGTCTCGAAGATGCCGACCATGTGGAGCGGCGCGGCAGCCATGACCGGGTGCACGCGGCCCTCCGCCGCACCGACGCAGATCGCGAAGAGCTCGGCCGCGCGCTCCTCCGTGTCCACGTGCGGGTATTCCTTGTACGTCACGAGCGCGGTCGCGTTGTCCACCATCCGCGGGGTGATGTGGCAGTGGAGGTCGAGCTCGGACCCCACCGCGACGTCCGGTCCCACGAGCGCCCGCACCCGTTCGAGAAGGTCGCCCTCGCAGTCGTCGTAGCCGACCGCGACCATCGCCCCGTGCTGGTGGAGGAGCACGACATCCACCGGGAGCGCGTCCCGCAGGTCGGCCAGGAGCTCGTCGCGGAGCGCCTCGTGGACCGCGCGCGTGGTGCGCCCGGCGGGCTCCGCGAACGCCGCGAGCCCCTCGATGACCGTGTCCCCGCGCGCCTCCGCGAGCCGACGCCAGACGATCAGGGGGCCCGAGTAGAGCGACGCGGGGTGCGCCGTCGCGTCGCCGCGGTGGAGCATCGTGTCCGCGAAGGTGGCCATGCCGGTGGGCATCGGCGAATACGTGTTCGTCTCGGTGCCCAGGCAGGCGATGAAGATCCGCACGGGGCCCTCGCGATCACGGTGGTGCCGTCCGAGGGAGGATACGGGAGCCCGGGGCGCCGGCGGGGGCCCCGGCGCGGGCCCCGGCCACGCCGCGACAGGGACGGTCCGCCGACCGGTGCGCTACCGTCCCCGCGTCCGACCCCGACCCGCGGAGGTCCCCCCGTTGCGCACCTCGTCCCGGCTCCTGCTCCTGCTCCTCCTCGCCGCGCTCTGCCTCCTGCCCGCGTCCGGCGCGGCCCGCGCGGCCGAGCCGTCGGCGGACGCGCCACCCCTCACCGGCATCGCCGCGATCGCCGCGGGGCCGGTGACCGCGTGCGCCCTGATCGAGGACGGGACGGTCCGCTGCTGGGGTGCGAACGGGTCCGGCGAGGCCGGGGACGGCACGACCGGGACCCGGACCGGCCCCGTGCCGGTCGCGGGCGTCACCGGTGCGACCGCGGTCTCGGTCGGCTGGTCCCACGCGTGTGCCGTGCTCGGCGACGGCTCCGTCCGCTGCTGGGGCCGGAACGCCGATGGCCGGCTCGGCGACGGAACGACGCTCGATCGCCCGGTGGCGGTCGGCGTGGCGGGCGTCACGGACGCGATCGCGGTCGCCGCCGGGGAGCGGCACACGTGCGCGCTCATCGCGGACGGCACCGTCGCCTGCTGGGGCGCGAACCCTTCCGGGCAGCTCGGCGATGGCACGACCGACGACCATCCGACCCCGGTCGCGGTGACGGGCCTCACCGGGGCCGTCGCGATCGCCGCGGGCTACGGCCAGAGCTGCGCCGTGATCGAGGACGGCACGGTCCGCTGCTGGGGCGGGAACTGGGCGGGCCAGCTCGGCGACGGCACGACGACGAGCAGCCCGAGCCCGGTCGCGGTGGCCGGGGTCACCGCTGCCGTCGGCGTCGCGACCGGCTACCAGCACACCTGCGCGGTCCTCGCGGACGGGGGCGTCCGCTGCTGGGGATGGAACCGCTTCGGCATGCTCGGCGACGGATCGACGACGCTCGCCGCCTCGCCGGTCACCGTCCCGGATGTCGCGGGCGCGATCGCGGTCGCGGCCGGTGGTCGCCACAGCTGCGCGCTCCTCGGGGATGGGACGGCCCGCTGCTGGGGCGGCAACGAGGGCGGCCAGCTCGGCGACGGGACGTTCCGGATGCGCACGACCCCGGGCGTCGTCACCGGTCTCGCGGACGCCACGGCGATCGCCACCGGCTGGCAGAGCTGCGCGCGGATCGCGGACGGCACGGCCCGCTGCTGGGGCGCGAACGACCTGGGGCAGCTCGGGATCGGCGGGCTCCGGGAGAGCGCCTCGCCGGTCGACGTGCCCGCGGAGGTGGTCGCGGCGGCACCACCCGACGGGATCGAGCTCCCCCGCCTCCCCCGGCGGGAGACGCCGCCGGACGCCCGGGTCGAAGCGGCGCTCGCCCGGCTCGCGGAGGACGACATCGCGCTCGTCGGGCAGCTCCTCGCGGTCTCCTGGGAGGGTGACACGGACGCGGCGATCGCCGCGACGCTCACGGAGCTCCGTCCGGGCGGGCTCGTCCTCGTCGGCAACACCCGCGAGAGCGCCGAGGCGCTCCGGCTGAACAGCGCGATCGCGCGGATCGCGGCGGAGATCGGGCTCGTCCCGCCGCTTCGGGCGGTGGACCACGAGGGTGGCCGGATCCAGGCGATGGCCGACCTGCCGAACCTGGGCTCGAACGCGGCGTTCGCATCCACGGAGCCCACGACGGCGGACGCCTGCGCGCGCGGTCTCGCGCACGCCTCCGAGCTCCGCGCGCTCGGCTTCGAGCTCGGCCTCGCGCCGGTCCTGGACGTCCTCGTGGATCCCCGGAACGACCGGATCGGCGATCGCGCCTACGGGCGGACGCCGGAGCTCGTCGGCCGGCTCGGGGCCGCCTACCTCGAGGGGATCGGGCGAGGCGGGCTGCTCGCGGTCGCCAAGCACTTCCCCGGCCACGGGGCCACGAGCATCGATTCCCACCTCGCCCTGCCGGTCGTGCCGGGGAGCACCGCGGAGATCGCGGCGCGGGACCTGCCGCCGTTCGTGGAGGCGATCGCGGCGGGGGTCGGCGCGGTGATGGTCGGCCACCTCGCGGTCCCCGCGCTCGATCCGAGCGGGACACCCGCCTCGCTCTCCGCGCCGATCGTCACCGGGCTCCTGCGCGAGCGGCTCGGCTTCGACGGGCTCGTGATCTCCGACGATCTCGGGGTGATGGCCGCGATCACCGACCGGACGACGCCCGGCGAGGCCGCCGTCGCCGCGATCGCGGCGGGCGTCGATCTCCTCCTCCTCGTGCGGGACGGCGAGAATCTCGTGGAGGCGCGGGACGGGCTCCTCGCCGCCCTCCGCGATGGCACGCTCCCGCGCGCGCGGGTCCTCGATGCCGCACGCCATGTTCTCGCCGCGAAGGCGCATCTCGGGCTCCTCGGCGGCGACGCGCCCGTGGTGGCGGCGTGTCCCGCCGGCTGATGCGCGCGGCCGGTGCCGGGGACGACGCCCGACCCGTCGTGCCATCCTTCCGCCGATGAGCGACACCGCTGCCGGCGAGACCCGCATCGACCGATGGCTGTGCGCCGTCCGGATGGTGAAGACGCGCCCCCACGCGACGGACCTGTGCGAGGCGGGGCACGTCCGGGTGAACGGCAAGCAGGCGAAGCCGTCCACGAAGGTCCGGGCCGGCGACCGCGTGGACGCCTGGATCGCCGAGCGCGAACGCATCCTGGAGGTCGTCCGCCCGATCGAGTCGCGGGTCGGCGCGCCCGTCGCGGTCACCTGCTACGTGGACCACAGCCCGCCGCCCGCCGCCGTCGACGACGAGCCCGGGATCACCCGCATCCGGGGCGAGGGCCGCCCGGAGAAGCGCCTCCGTCGCGAGCTCGAGCGCATCCGTCGCACGCCGGGAAACTGAGCGCGGACATCCGCCCGTCCACGGTGCCGGTATGCTCGCTTCCAGCCGCGCGGCCACCAGCGACGCGCGCCACGGGGACCGTCCCATGTCCGAGCCTGCCCTCGCCTGGCCGGCGTCCATCGCGGCCGCCCGCTACATCGCGCTCACCACGTACCGCCGGGACGGTACGCCCGTCACCACCCCGGTCTGGCTCGCCCCCCGGGACGGGACGCTCGTCGTCTTCACGGACGTGGACAGCGGCAAGGCGAAGCGGCTGCGGGCGGATCCGCGCGTGCGCGTCGCGCCGTGCGACTGGCGCGGCCGTGTCCGCGGGTCTGCCTCCGACGCGACCGCCGAGCTGACGGACGCCCCCGGCACGCTGGGTGTCCTCGACGCGATCCGGCGCCGCTCCGGCTGGCAGGCGCGGCTCTACCTGTGGCTCGGGGCGCGCCGCGGCGAGACCGCCGAACGCCAGGTCGGCATCGTCATCCGACTGCCCGGGGCGTGAGCATGCCCGACCCGGGCGGGCCGGACG
>JBJTJV010000140.1:0-4496 GCA_046352645.1 Chloroflexota bacterium
GGGGCCGATCTTCCAGGCGGCCATGATGAACGGGAAGTTCCACGGCGCGATCGCGCCCGCGAGTCCGATCGGGCGGCGGATGAGGAGCGAGGTGTAGCCCGCGGAGAGGATCCCCGCGCCCGTCCCCTCGAGCGAGCGCGCCGCGCCGGCGAAGAAGCGCAGGTTGTCCACCGCGAAGGGCAGCTCGCCGTCGCGCATCGTCGCCCAGGGCTTGCCGGTCTCACCCACCTCGAGGTCGGCGATCCGGTCCGCGTCGCGTTCCACGAGGTCCGCGAGCCGGAGCAGCACGCGAGCGCGCTCGCCCG
The DNA here is from genome assembly GCA_046352645.1 of Chloroflexota bacterium. Lineage (GTDB taxonomy): Bacteria > Chloroflexota > Limnocylindria > Limnocylindrales > CSP1-4 > JAFMJV01. Next base: position 306 of record JBJTJV010000140.1, read on the forward strand.
GCGTCGCCTCCGCCCACGTCCGCTGCGCGGCCGCGGCGGCCGCGACCGCGGTCTCCAGCTGTGCCGGGGTGCAGTCCGGGATCGTCGCGAGCGTCGCGCCCGTGGCCGGGTCCGTGATCGCGCGGGCCGCCCCCGCGCCGCGCTCCGCGCGACCGCCGATGAATGCCATCCGTCCTCCCGGGTGCCCGAGCTAGCTGTCGAAGCCGACGCCGAAGCGGTCGAGGAGGCGGAGCCACGCCCCGCGCCGGCCGTCCACGTCCTGCCGGGCGAGCGCCCGCTGCGTGATGCCCACCACGAGCGAGCGTAGCGGCTCGGGCGGGAAGGGGAGCGGCGGGCGGCGGACCATGCCGAGCCGCGTCCGCTCGGTCGCGCGACCCGCAAGGAGGTCGAGCCCCACGAGGGCGCCGAAGCGCGAGGCACCGACCCCGAGGCCGGTGTAGCCCGCCGCGTACGCGACCCGGCCGCCGAACGCCGTGCCGAAGACCGGCGTGAAGCGGCTCGTCGTCTCGATGACGCCGGCCCAGCGGTGCGTGAACCGGACCCCCTCGAGCTGCGGGAAGGTGCGCAGGAAGTTGGCCGCGAGCCGCTCCTCCGTGACGCGCCGCTCCTCGAACGCCGCGCTGATCCGGCCGCCGAAGTGGTAGACGGCGTCGTAGCCGCCCCAGAGGATCCGCCCGTCCCGCGTGGGGCGGTAGTAGTGGAAGCGCGTCCCGCTGTCCGAGACGCCCTGGCGCTCCGGCCAGCCGAGCGCGGCCCAGCGCTCCTCGCCGAGCGGCTCCGTCATGAGGACGTGGTCGTAGACCGGCAGGATCCAGGCACGCATCCGGCGCAGCGGCCCGGCGTAGCCCCCGGTCGCGACAAGGACGCGCCGTGCCTCGACCGCGCCCGCGGGGGTCTCGCAGCGGATCGCGCCGCCGTCCCCTTCGACGAGGCGCGTCACCGGGCTGCCCTCCGCGATCGTCACCCCGGCGGCCCGCGCGACGCGGGCGAGCCCGAGCACGAGGCCGACCGGATCGATGAGCCCGTCGCGGTCGCGTCGACGGACGCCCGCGAGGTAGGTCGGCGAGGCGATGTCCGCGCGGACGGCGTCCGCGTCGAGGAGGGTCGCGTTCCGCCCGTAGCGCGTGCCGAGCGCGGCCGCATCGGCGAGGCCCGCGACCTCGTGGGGGCGGGTGGCGACATCGAGCGAGCCGCAGCGGCGGAGGTCCGCGTCGATGTCGTGCTCGGCGACGAAGGCCGCGATGGCATCGATGTTCGCGTCGCCCAGGCGCAGGAGCGCGGGCAGCTCGGTCGGCCAGTGCGCAGCCCCATGGGCCAGGCCGTGCGTCAGCGACGCGGAGAGGAAGCCGCCGTTCCGGCCCGACGCGCCGCTGCCGAGCCGGCCCGCCTCCAGCACGACGATGGACGCGGACGGATCCGCCGCACGGGCTTCCACGGCCGCCCAGAGACCCGTGAAGCCGGCGCCCACGATCGCGAGGTCCGCACGCACCCGGCCGGTGAGCGGGGCCCCGGCGGACGGCAGGTCCGGGCGGTCGCTCCAGAAGGGCGCCGGGCGCGCGTCCGCGAGGGCGGTCCGGACGGCGGCGTCGCCGGGTCCCGGGCCGCTCACTGCCCGCCTGCCCGTGCCTGCCGCCCGATCGCCTCGCTCCGGCCCGCCGCGTCCGCCACCCCGACCTCCGCCCGGAGGCGCGTGCCTATCGCAGCCATCGGGGCGCGCAGCTCGGCATCGCCGAGCAGCCGGTCGATCGCGCCGTGGAGATCGGCGTCCGTGAAGCCGTAGGTGGAGAGCCGGACTCCGTAGCCCTGCTCGTGGACGCGCTGAGCGTTGTCGTACTGGTCCCAGAAGAGCGGCAGGAGGACCATCGGCTTGCCGAAGTGCATCGCCTCGGTCGTCGTGTTGTTCCCGCCGTGCGTGATGACGAGGTCCACCTGCGGGATGATCGAGGTCTGGGGGAGGAACTCCGCGCCCCACATGTTCGGCGCGAGATCGTAGTCCGCGTGCTGGGGGCCCATCGAGACGATGAACCGGTGCGGGCTCTCCCCGAGGACCGCCACGAGCCGGCGCATGAGGTCGACGTCCGCGGAGCCGAGCGATCCGAGCGAGAGGTAGATGAGGGCGCTGCCCGCGGGGCGGTCCGCGAGCACGTCCGGCAGGGTGAACGGGGCATCCGTCCGCCGGACGCTCGACTCGAGGCGCAGCCACGTCGCGTCGAGCGGGCGCTCGGCGGTGTAGTCGAGCTCGGCGGGGTAGACGTAGAGGTTCAGGTGGTCCGACGGGTGGATGAACTCGAGGTCCGGCAGGCCCGGGGCACCCTGCGCGCGGACCCACGTGTCGAACTCCGTCCAGAGCGGGCGGTGCGTCCGGTCGTACTCCGCGCGGAAGCCGTCCCAGGCCGTGCGGTCGGCAGCGGGGAGCCCCGCGGAGGCGGGCGCGACGCCGGGCCCCTTCACCTCGAGCGGGTTGCACGAGACGATCCGGACGAAGGGCGCGCCGTGCGTCACGAGGGCGGGGAAGCAGACGACGTTGTCCTCCACGACGACGTCCGGCGCCTGGCGCGCGAGGATGTCGCGCAGCTGGGGCTCGCAGTAGCGGGCGCCGTCGATGAGCGCACCCCAGGTGGGCGCCATGAAGGTCGCAAGCTGCTCGATCGTGGGCTTGCGGAACTCCGGCGCGGTATCGCGGATGAAGTCCTTCCAGAACTGGCCTGCGTCCTGGGGTGCTGCGTCGGCCGGGGGCGGCGGCGCGAGGTCCACGAGGTCCTCCACGAAGCCGAGCGGCGCAAGCCGTCCCGCCCACGAGGTCTCGGCCGCGAAGACGACGCGGTGGCCGCGCCGGAGGAGCTCGTTCCCGATGCCGATGCAGTTGTTCGTCGGCCCGTAGGCGGATTCGGGCATGAACAGGACGGTGAGCGGCTTCTCGGCCATCACGGGGTGCTCCGCTGCGGGGTGGTGGACGGATGGAACCCGGTCGGGTGGGGGAGTGTCAAGCGCCGGGGGCGGCGGCCGGGTCCGCGAGCAGGTGGGCCGCGCCGGGCGCCCAGCCGACCCCGACCGCGTCGCCGCGCGCGAAGGGCGGCGGCCCTGCGACCGTCGCGAGGAGCGGCCCCGGGAGCCCCGCGACCGCGAGCGCGAGCGTCGAGGTGCCGCCGCCGAACTGCGTCTCCGCCACCGTCGCGCGGAGCAGCCCCGCGTCCGGCGCGAGGCGCAGCGATTCCGGCCGCACGGCGAGCCAGGCGGTCGCACCCGCGGGCACGCCCGCTGCATCGGCCGGGAGGACGCCGAGCCCGGGCACAGCGAGCCCGTCGGGGCCCGCGACGCCGGCGACGAGGTTGTTCGCGCCGAGGAAGCGCGCCACGAAGAGCGTCGCGGGGCGCTGGTAGAGCGCGACCGGCGCATCGACCTGCTCCACGCGCCCCGTGTTCAGGACCGCGATCCGGTCCGCGAGCGACATCGCCTCGCCCTGGTCGTGGGTGACGACGACGAAGGTGATGCCCACCTCGTGCTGGAGCCGCTTGAGCTCCATCTGCATCTCCTCGCGCGCCTTGCGGTCGAGCGCGGAGAGCGGCTCGTCGAGGAGGAGGAGGCGCGGGCGCTTCACGATCGCACGGGCGAGCGCGACCCGCTGGCGCTGGCCCCCGGAGAGCTGGGACGGCCGGCGCCCCGCGGTCTCGGGGATGCCCACGGTGCGCAGCACGTCTGCCACGCGTGCCCGGATCTCGTCCCGGGGCCGACCCTCGCGGGCGAGGCCGTAGGCGACATTCCCCTCCACGGACATGTGCGGGAAGAGCGCATACGACTGGAACATCAGGTTCACCGGGCGGCGGTGTGCGGGGATCGCGAGGAGGTCTGCGTCGCCGATCAGGACGCGGCCGGCATCGACGCCCTCGAAGCCTGCGAGGATCCGCAGGAGCGTCGTCTTGCCACAGCCCGACGGCCCGAGGAGCGCGAAGAACTCGTTCTCGCGGATCTCCAGCGAGACGTCGTCGAGGGCCCGGACGCTGCCGAAGGCGCGCGAGACGCCCGCGCTCCGGATGAGCGGTGTCACCGGGAAGCTCCGATGCCCGTGAGGCGCGGCCAGCGCTTGAAACAGTCGCATAAACTTTCGGGCGGAGCTCGCTCGCAGCGGGCCCGATTGCGCAGTAGCCGCGGGCTTCGGGCACATTTGCTCATCGGAATCGCCTAGTATTGTTG
>JBJTJV010000141.1:0-9672 GCA_046352645.1 Chloroflexota bacterium
CCACCTCCCCGGGCGGCGCGACCTCGAGCTCGCCGACGGCCACGCGCAGGTCAAGGGCTCGCTCGCGAGGTCGAGGAGCTGGTCGCGCACGCGCTCCGCCGCCTCGACGACGGCGCGCCCGTTGTTGAAGGTCGTCTGGGAGCCCGACGCGCCGGCATCCCAGCCGCCCGCGTCCGTGTCCTGGTAGAGGAGGGTGAAGTCCTCCGGCCGCATGCCGAGGATGTCCGCGGCGAGGATCGGCAGCGCCATCACCGCGCCCGTGCCGCACTCCTGGGCACCCGTGACGATCGAGCCGCTCCCGTCCGGGTTGAGCTTCACGACCGCGGCGGCGGAGCCCGGGAAGGAGGGCCACCAGCCCGTGGCGATGCCGAACGCCTCGTCCTCCGGCAGCGCCCGGCCCCAGCCGATCATCTCGGCCGCCGCGACGAGCGTCTCGCGCGCACCGACCCGCTCGAACGGCTGGCGCGTCGGGCCCTCGTCACCCTCCTCGACGACATTCCGCAGCCGGAGCGCGAGCGGATCCAGGCCGACCCGCGCCGCCACGACGTCCATGTGCTGCTCCACGGCCCAGGCGACCTGGGGTGCGACCGGGCCACGCACCGAGCCGGTCGGCTGCGTCGTCGTGTAGATGACCTCGGCAGCGGAATCGACGGCGGGGATCCGGTAGGGCCCGACGGCGAACATCGCGCCCATCTGCGCGAGCTGCGGCTCGTCCGCCCCGTAGGCGCCGTTGTCGATGAGGATCCGCGCCCGGCGGGCGAGGAGCGTGCCGTCCTCCGTGAGCCCGGTCTCGAGGTCCAGGATCATCCGCTCCCGGTGGTGGTCGGGGGCGATGAACTCCTCGTGCCGGTCGAAGGCGAGCCGGACGGGCCGTCGGGCCGCCCGCGCGAGGGCCGCCACCTGGGGTTCGAAGTGCGCCTCGCACTTGCCGCCGAAGCCGCCCCCGAGGTGCGGCACGATCACGCGTACCTTCCCCTCCGGCAGGCCGAGCGTGGACGCGACGAGCGCGCGCGCGGCGTAGGGGACCTGCGTGGAGCTGTGGATCGTGACGCGGTCGCCGTACCACTCGGCGGTGATCGCGCGCGGCTCGATGGGCACCGCGTGGCTGCCGTCCGTGTCGTAGCGCTCGCGCACGACGACGGGGGCAGCGGCGAGCGCGGCCGCGGCGTCGCCCTTCACGATCGTGGAGCGCGAGCCGACGTTCCCGTCGCGCACGACGCCCGGGTGCGCGCCGTACGCGGCCCAGCCGGGATGGACGAGCGGCGCGCCGGGCGCCCGGGCCGCCTCGAGGTCCACGACCGGCGGCAGCGGCTCGAGATCGAGCTCGATGAGCGCGGCCGCCTCCCGGGCGATCGCCTCGCTCGTGGCGGCGACCGCGGCGACCACCTCGCCCTCCCAGCGGATCGCGTCCGACGCGAAGAGCGTCCGGTCCTGCACGAAGGTCCCGTAGCGGACGGCGGGGACGTCCGCGGCCGTGATCACCGCGACGACGCCGGGGAGCGCCCGGGCGCGCGTCGTGTCGATCCGGCGGATGCGCGCATGGGCGACGCCCCCGAGCCGGAACGCCCCGTGGAGGAGCCCGGGGATCGCGAGGTCCGCGCTGTAGCGCGCGCTGCCGGTGACCTTCTCGCGCCCGTCCTGACGCACGAACGCGGGGATCTCCACGACCGCCATGCCACCCTCCGTCGCTGCCGTTGACCGTGCCCCGTATCGTAGCGGGGCAGGACGCGGGGACGAGGGAGGATCCGGATCGGGATGGAGCGTGCCGGGGCGATCGACGTCCGGGGCCTGTGGAAGGTCTTCGGGCCCGCCGAGCGCAAGCTCGCCGGGCCGCCGGTCGACGAGACGAGCGCCGCCTTCCGTGCCCGGACCGGGAGCACGATCGCGGCCCGCGACGTCTCGTTCGCGATCGGCCGGGGCGCGGTCTTCGTCGGCATGGGGCTCTCCGGGAGCGGCAAGTCCACGCTCGTCCGGTGCCTCACCCGCCTCATCGAGCCCACCTTCGGCGACATCGCCATCGACGGCGAATCGGTGCGCGCCATGGACGAGAAGCGGCTGCGCGACCTGCGGCGCCACCGGGTGAGCATGGTCTTCCAGCACTTCGGGCTGCTGCCCCATCGGCGCGTCCTGGACAACGTCGCCTTCGGCCTGGAGATCCGTGGCGAGCCGCGCGACGTGCGCCTCGCCCGGGCGCGCGAGATGCTCGACCTCGTCGGCCTCGGCGGCGTCGCGGGGAGCTACCCCGACCAGCTCTCCGGCGGGATGCAGCAGCGTGTCGGGCTCGCCCGCGCGCTCGCGGTGGACCCGGAGGTGATGCTCTTCGACGAGCCGTTCAGCGCCCTCGACCCGCTCATCCGCCGCGACATGCAGGCCGAGGTGAAGCGCCTCCATCGCGAGCTCGGCCGGACGATGGTCTTCATCACCCACGACCTCGCCGAGGCCCTCAAGCTCGGCGACCGGATCGTCGTCATGCGCGAGGGTGCGGTCGTCCAGGCCGGGACACCCGCGGAGATCGTGGGTGCGCCCGCGGACGACTACGTGGCGGACTTCGTGCGCGACGTGCCGCGCTCCCACGTGCTCACGCTCCGCTGGGTGATGACGCCGCTCGCGCCCGGCGCGGACGCCGGCGACGGGCCGCTCTTCGGGGGCGACACGGTCATCCGTGACGCGCTCTCCGCGGCGGCGGCCTCCCCGGCACCGATCCGCGTCACGGACGGCGCGCGCGTCGTCGGCACGGTGGACCGGGGCGCCATCCTCGGCCTGATCGCGGGCAGCGCGGATGCCGAGGCGGCGACCGCGGACGCGGGCGCGGCGGCCTGACGATGGGCGTCGCCACCGCTGCCCGGACCGCCGCAGCACGGCCGGGGCGACGCGCCCTCATCGGCGTCCTGGCGCTCGCGGTCGCGCTCCTCTGGCTCCTCTTCCGCGGCACCGGGACGCTCCCGCACGATGCCTCGTGGCCGCTCTTCGGCTGGCTGAACGACGTGCGCGCCTGGGTGGACGAGAACCGCGCCGCGAACCCCGTCCTCGTCCTCCTCATCGACGTCATCCGCGGCTCCGTGGACACGCTCGTCGAGACGGTCTCCGCCGTCCTCCACGGCCTCGGCTGGCCGGGCGTCAGCGCCGTCGCGGCCGGGCTCGCGCTCGTCCTCGCGGGCCGGCGCGTCGCGCTCCTCGTGGGCGCGGGCTTCCTCGCCTTCGGCGTCCTCGGGCTCTGGGAGGAGAGCATCGACACGCTCGCGCTCACCCTCTCGTCCGTGCTCCTCTCGCTGGCGGTCGGCTTCCCCGTGGGCATCCTCGCGGCCCGCTCCGACCGCCTGCGCGACGTGCTCACCCCGGTCCTCGACGTGATGCAGATCCTGCCCACGTTCGCCTACCTCGCGCCGCTCGTCCTCTTCTTCCTCATCGGGCCCGCGAGCGCCGCGATCGCGACCGCGATCTACGCGGTGCCCACGACGATCCGGATCGTGAACCTCGGCATCCGGGGCGTCCCGGCCGTCTCCGTGGAGGCGGCTCGCAGCCTCGGCGCGACCGGGTGGCAGGTCCTGCGCGCCGTGGAGCTGCCGATGGCCCGCCGGACGCTCGTCCTCGCGGTGAACCAGACGCTCATGATGGCGCTCGGGATGGTCGTCATCACCGCGCTCATCAGCGCGCCCGGGCTCGGCGCGAGCATCGTGACGGCACTCCAGAAGGTGAACGTCGGGAGCGCGTTCCAGGCGGGGCTCGCGATCGTGCTCATGGCGATCGTCCTCGACCGCTTCACCGCGGGTGCCGCAGAGCGGACGGAGCGCGAGCACCGCAGCGGTCATGCGGGCGATCCCGCGGCGCGCCGCCGTCTCGTCGTCGGCACCGTCGTCGTCATCGGCACGGTCGCGGTCCTCTCGCTGCTCGCGGGGGTCGGCGACGACTGGCCGCGCGAGCTGCGCTTCTCGTTCGTGAAGCCGGTGAACGAGATCTCCGACTGGGTCAAGTCGACGTTCTGGCAGTGGACGACCGGCCTGAAGGACGCGGTGACCTACGGCGTCATCAACCCCCTCCAGTCCGCGCTCGTCACGGCGCCCTGGTGGCTCGTGACCGGCACGGTGGTCGCGCTGGCGCTCCTCGCGGGGAGCTCGCGGGCCGCGGTGACGGCCGGCGCCTGCCTCCTCGGCATCATCGCGCTCGGGCTCTGGGAGCACGCCATGATCACGCTCGCCTCGGTCCTCGTGGCGACGTTCCTCACGCTGCTGGTGGGCGTCGCGCTCGGCATCCTCGCGGCCCGGCACGACCGGTTCGCGGCGGCCCAGCGGCCGCTCCTCGACGCGGCCCAGACGATGCCCGCCTTCGTCTACCTCCTGCCCGCGCTCGCGCTCTTCGGGCCGACCCGCTTCACGGCGATCGTGGCGGCGCTCATCTACGCCGCGCCGCCGGTGATCCGGCTGGTGGAGGACGGGCTGCGCGGCGTGGGCGCGGGGGCGATCGAGGCGGCGCGCTCCACGGGCACGACGCAGCGCCAGCTGCTCTGGAAGGTCCAGCTGCCGATGGCGCGGCCCGCCCTGCTTCTCGCGCTGAACCAGGGGATCGTGATGGTCCTCGCGATGGTCGTCGTGGGCGCGCTCGTCGGCGGCGGCGGCCTCGGCTACGACGTCGTCACGGGCTTCAGCCAGCGCACGGAGTTCGGCACCGGCCTTGCCGCCGGGTTCGCGATCGTCCTGCTCGGCGTCCTGCTCGACCGGATCACGCAGGCCGCGGGCGCGCGGCGCGACGCCGCCCACCCGCTCCACGCGGCGTAGGCGCAGCCCGGGGGGTCGCGGTCGCCGCGCCCGCCGGCCGCATGCCGAACCCCGGACGCGACGATGCCGCCGGGCGGACCCGGCGGCATCGGTAGTGGCGGTGGCCCCGGGTCAGGAGAGCGGCAGCCAGGGCGTCCAGGTGTCGGGGTTCTCCTCGACCCACTTCGCGGCGGCGTCCTCCTCGGACATCCCGTCCACCTCGATGTAGCCCGAGACGGTGCTCTGGTCGAGGTTCGTCCACGTGAAGCGCGAGACGAGCTCGTAGGCCGGTCCGCCGGTCTCCGCGAACGTCGTGCTCACGGCCTTGTAGAGCTCGTAGAGCGGGTAGTCGCATGCGACGAGCTCGGGGTCCGCGTCGCAGCCGGCGGTGTACGCCGGCAGGTTCACGCGCACGAGCGGATCCTCGAGGATCGGGCTCTGCGACCACGCCCACTGGGGGCTGTAGAAGTAGGCGAGGAGCGGTGTCTGCTGGGTGGTCGCCTGCTTGAACGACTCGATGAGCGCGGCCTCCGAGCCACCGGTCACGAGCTGGTAGTCGAGCTCGAGGTTCCGGATGAGCGCGGCGTCGTTCGAGACGTACGACGGGTCGCCCAGGAGGAACTGGCCCTTGTCGCCCGATTCCGACGTCCGGAAGACCTCGGCGTACTTGTTGAGGTTCGTCCAGTCGGTGATGTCCGGGTACTCGCGCGCCATCCAGCCCGGGACGTACCAGCCGATCTCGCCGATGACGCCGTTCGGGCCCGCGACCTGCGCGACGCCCTTCTCGTCCACGAAGGTGGCCCGGTCGGCCTCGTGGCCCCAGACCTCCATGATGGCGTCGACCTCGCCCGTCTCGAAGCCCTGCCAGTCGATGCCCTCGTTGAGGGCGAGCTTCTCGACGCTCACGCCGAGCTTCTCCTCGAGCAGGTGGGCCACGACCGCGACGTTGGCGGTCGAGCCGACCCACGGGTTCACCGCGAGCCGGAAGGTCGCCCCGTCCTGCGCGGCCCCGACGCCCAGCGTGGCGCCGGCCACGGCGATCGTCGTCACCGTGGCAAGGGTCCAGCGTGCGCTCCTACGCATCGAAGTCACTCCTCCATCCATGCGCCCCGGCCCCGCGGCAGGGCGGCTGCGCCCGCGCAGTCTGGCATGGACGGCGGGCTCGGCGCCAGACCCCCGGTCGCGTCAGGAGGGTGGCGGCAGGTGCGCGGGGCCCGTCGGGAACCCCGCGGGCGTGCCCGGGAACGTGCGCGCGGGCGCGGCGGGGACAGCCGCGGCGGGGGCAGCTGCGGCGGCCACCGGTCCGGCGAGCACCCCCGCGATCTCCGGCGGCAGCGGGGTGACGACGCGGAGCGTCCGGCGGTGGAAGGTCACGACGAGGCTGCCGGACGGCGGCACGAGGAAGTAGTACAGGAGGAGGATCGCGCCGACCCCGGTGAACAGCAGCGCGAACGCGACGAGGAACGCGAAGAGCCCGCGCTGCCCGGCTGCCCACGACTGGCTGACCGGCTCCCAGCCCTGGGCGCCGAGCTTCTCCGCGGCACGCGCGTACGCCCGGACCGCATCCGCCTGGTTCCGCCCGTGCCACGTGCGCACGAGGGTCACCGGGTCCGGCTGGGTATCCGCCCAGTGGACCGGCTCCTGGCGGAAGATCAGGCGGAAGAGCCAGACCGGCCACTTGAGCGTCGCGACGAGGAAGACCGCGACGACACCGAGCACCACGGCGACGTCCGTGGGCATCCGCAGCGCGAGCGCGCCCACGAGCCCCGCCACCGTGCCCACGATGGCGATCCAGGCGAGGACGAGGACGAGGTTCAGGGTCGCACGCATCGGCCTGAATCATAGGCAGGTCGTCCAGCCCCCGCCGCTGCGCCCGGCATGCCCGCCTCAGCCGTCCGCATCCGGGTCGCGGAGCTGCAGGCGCGCGTAGCCGCGGAACTGGAATCCGGGCCGCCGCTCCGCGGGCGCCGTGAGCAGGAGCCGCGGGAACGTCCGGGCGAGCAGCCCGAGCGTCGTCGCGAGCTCCAGGCGTGCGAGCGGCGCACCGAGGCAGAAGTGGATGCCCCCGCCGAAGGCGACGTGCCCCGCGTCGCCCCGGTCGACGATGAACCGGTCCGGGTCCCGGAAGCGCAGCGGGTCGCGGTTGGCGGCACCGAGGAGGAGCGCGATCCGCGTGCCGACCGGACAGGGGACGCCGCCGATCTCCACCCCCGCATCGAGGACCCAGCGCTCGAAGAGCTGGAGCGGCGCATCCCAGCGCAGCACCTCCTCCGCGGCGACCTCCGGCGCGACCGATCCGTCCACGAGGCGCGCCCAGGCATCCGGATGCGCCGCGAGCGCGGCGATCCCGTTCCCCGTTGCGTTCACCGTGGCCTCGTGGCCGGCCATGAGCAGGACCATGGCGGTCGAGACCACCTGGTCGTCCGAGAGGCCCGTGCCGTCCACGCGCGCCCCGGCGAGCGCCGCGATGAGATCGTCACCACCGGTCCGCCGCCGCTCCCGGACCAGGTCGCCGAAGAGCGCGCGCATCGTCCCCGCGGCGGCGTCCGCGTCCGCGGCGCGGGTCGGCGTCACGCCCGGCTCGTAGATGCCGACGATCCGGTGGGAGAGGGGCACCAGGCCGGCGCGCAGCGCGTCGGGGATGCCGAGCAGGTCGCAGATCACGCCGAGCGAGAACGGCTCCGCGTACCCGCCCACGAGCTCGAGCGTCCCGCCACCCGCCGCCCGTGCCGCGCCGAGCAGCTCCGCGGCCCGCGCCCGGATGCGTGGCGCGAGCTGCGCGATCGCCCGGGGCGTGAACGCCTCGAGCACGAGCCGGCGCAGGCGGGTGTGCTCGGGCGGCTCGAGCGCAAGGAGCTCCCAGCGCTCGAAGGCCGCGATCTCCGGCAGGCGCGCGTCGAGCCACGCCGGCTCCCCGGGCGGGACGCCGATCTCGGCCGGCGTGTACCGGTGATGGAAGATGCGCCCCAGGCGCCGGTCGCGCAGCGCGGCGGCGACCTCCGCGTGGCGGAGGACGAAGAGCCGGCTGCCGTCCGCGCTCGGCGCGACCGGACCGGCTGCCCGGAGCGCCGCGAAGCGCGGGTAGGGGTCGTGCGCGAGCGCCGGGTCGTCGAGGCGCAGGGCGTCCGGGATGCCGCCGGGCGTGGTCCCCGGGTCAGCCGTCACGCAGCTCGCCGAACGCGCCCGGATCGCGGCTCCGGCCGCCCGCGGCGAGGCCGCTCACGAGGACGGCGATGACGGTGAGGACGTAGGGGAGCATGAGCACGAACTGGCTCGGGATCGGCAGGTCCTTGGCGAAGAGCTGTGTCTGGATGCCGACCGCGTCCGCGAGGCCGAAGAAGAGCGACGCGAGCGCCGCGCCGATCGGCCCGCCGCCGCCGAAGATCACGGCCGTGAACGCGATGTAGCCGCGCCCCTCGGTCATGTTCTCGCGGAAGGCGACGATCGAGCCGAGCGCGAGCGCGGCGCCCCCGAGGGCGCAGAAGACGCCGCAGAGCAGGAGCGCCGCCAGCCGCATCCGTCCCGGGTCCACGCCCGCCGAGCGCGCGGCGAAGGGGTGCTCGCCGACCGCCGCAAGGCGCAGACCCCAGCTCGTCCGGCGCACGAGCACCCAGACGGCGAGGACGATCGCGGGCACGAGCCAGACGAGGATCGAGAGCTCGGAGAGGGCGCCCGCGATCCCCTGCTGGACGCCGGTGATCGGCCGCCAGAGCCCCTGCTCCACCTCGAGGATGCCGCGCTTCCCGTAGAGCACCGGCAGGAGATACGACGTTGCGCCGACGCCGATGATCGAGAGCCCCAGCCCCGCGATGATCGCGTTCGCCCGGAGCGGCACGATGACGACCCAGAAGATCGCCGACGTCACGCAGCAGGCCACGATCGCGCACAGGACGCCGAGGATCACCTCGCCCGTGGCGACCGTGCCCGCGACCGCGAAGAACGCACCGATGACCATGAGCCCCTCGAGCCCGAGGTGGAAGATCCCCGCGCGCCAGGCGATCACGCCGCCGAGGGCGACGAGCGCGATCGGCGTCGCGGTGCGCAGGGTCGTCGCGATGAGCTGCTCCACTACGGTGCCCTCGTGCGGCGGTCGCGGATGGCCCGGCCGAGCGCGCCGAGGCTCGTGACGGTGATGAGGAGCGCGATCGTGCCGCGCAGCAGGTCGAGCGCCGACGGCGGCAGCGGGGTGACGATCGGCAGGAAGAGGAGCGCCGCCTGGAGCCCGCCGAAGAACGCGGCCGCGAGCGCGATGCCCGCCACGTTCAGGCCGCCCACGATCGCGACGAGGACCGCGGTGAAGCCGAGCTGCGGCGAGAAGCCCGAGACGAGCCGACCCTGGGGGCCGAAGACCTCGATCGCGCCCGCGAGCCCCGCCAGCGCGCCCGAGAGCAGGAAGGCGATCAGCCCGACGCGCTCGAGGCGCAGGCCCTGCCAGCGCGCCATCACCGGGTTGCGGCCCGCGATCGCGCTCGTGATGCCGAAGGGGGTCCGCTCCAGCAGGAGCCAGACGACGATCCCCGCACCGATGACCACCGCGACCGTGGCCGGCGAGAAGCCCTGCACGTTCGCGATCCGGTACGCCTCCTCCACCGGCCGCGTCGCGGTCTGCTGGCCCGTCCCGCTCGGGTCCTTCAGGAGCACCGCGGTCACGTACTGGAGCCAGAGCGTGCCGATGAAGTTGGACATCAGGGTGGTGATCACCTCGTCCGTGCCGAAGCGGACGCGCAGCCAGCCCGGGATGAAGGCGAAGGCCGCGCCCGCCGCCATCGCCGCGACGCAGCCGAGCGGCACGACGACGATCGCCGGCAGGCCCGGCAGCCCGAGCCCCACGAAGAGCGCCGCGGTCGCACCGACGTAGAACTGGCCCAGGCCGCCGATGGTGAAGAAGCCCGCCCGGAGCGCGATCGCGGCGCTCTTCGTG
>JBJTJV010000013.1:0-4710 GCA_046352645.1 Chloroflexota bacterium
GGTGGCAGCAGCCCGCCGCGCCCGCGCCCGACCCGGCGGCGCCACAGCAGTGGCAGCAGCCCGCCCAGGGCCAGTGGGCGCAGCAGCCGCCGCCGGGCGCCTGGCAGCAGCCCACCCAGCAGACCGCCGGTGCGTGGCCGCAGCAGCCGGGACAGCCCGCTCCCGGCTGGCAGCAGCCCGCCGGCGCCTCCGGTGGCTGGCAGCAGGCCGCACAGCAGGGCCAGTGGCCGCAGCAGCCGGGCCAGTGGCCGCAGCAGCAGCCCGGGCAGCCCGCCCAGCCGGGCCAGTGGCCGCAGCAGCAGCCGCGTCAGACCTGGCCCCAGCAGACGAGCACCGCGGCGGGCTGGCAGCAGCCGGGTGCCGCCGGCGCGTGGCAGCAGCCGGGCACGGCGACCCAGGGGATGGCGCAGCAGGGTGGCGCATGGCAGCAGCCGGGTGCCCCGCAGCCGTGGCAGCAGGCGGGCTGGACCGCCGGCGGGGCCGTGGTCACCACCTGGGAGGTGCCCGCCGAGCCGAAGCCGCGGCGCTACCAGCGCTCGCTGCTCGTCGTGCTCGCGGGCCTCGCGCTCCTCTTCCTCGGCCTGTCGCTCGTCAGCCTCGGCGGCGCGATCGTGGCCGGCGCCCGGACGGTCGATCTCGCGGCGCTCGTCCGCGATGCGGGCGCCGGCGCGCTGGACCTGGAGATCGCGGCGGACGTGACGGACGTCGCGCAGGGCTTCGGCATCGCGCTCCTCGTCGTCGGCATCGTGCAGGCGCTCACCGGTCTGCTCGTGCTCGCGCACCGCAAGCTCGGCCGTCTCCTCGGCGTGCTCTTCGGGCTCGTCGGTGCCTTCGGCGGGGGCGGCATCGCCGTCGTCGTCGCGGGGCTCGTGGGCGGCCGGGATGCGATCACGCTGGAGGTGGGCGAGGTCACCCTCGTCGTCTCGCCGGACGCCGCGGCCACGCAGGCGATCGGCGGCTCCGCGGTCATCGCGGGCATCTACCTCGTGATCCTGCTCGCGCTCCTCGTGGGCGGCCGACACTTCCGCCGGGCCTGAGCGCGGGCGGCCGTGGCCGCCCGGTGGTCACGCGGAAGAACGCGAGCGGCGCGCCCGTCCGGGCGCGCCGTGATCGTCAGCCGTGGGTGGCGGGACGGGCCGGGTCGACCTGCTCCACGAGCCAGCGGGCGCGGTCGGCGCGGAGCAGCTCGAGCGTCTCGGCGACGCCCGCCCAGCCGTTCGTCTCCACGCTCTTGTCCTCGAGGTTCTTGTAGGTCTCGAAGAAGTGCTCGATCTCGCGCAGCTTCTGCGGCGAGACCTGGTTGAGGCTGTCGATGTAGCTGTGGAGCGGGTCGGCGAGCGCGACGCACAGGACCTTGAAGTCCACGCCCTTCTCGTCGCGCATCCGCAGGCCGCCCACGGGCCGCGCCCAGACGCGGCAGCCGGGGAACGTGGGCTCGTCGATGAGGAGCATGGCGTCCGTGTGGTCGCCGTCCTCCGCGCGGGTGTTCTCGCTGAACCCGTAGTCGTAGTTGGAGTAGCCCGCGGAGGACAGGACGCGATCGAGGCGGATGACGCCGGTGCGCTCGTCGTACTCGTACTTGTTCCGGCTCCTGGCCGGGATCTCGACGACGACCTCGATGACGGCCGGGAACTCGGTGAATCGACGCATGCGCAGAGTCTACGGGTCGCGGCGCCCCGGCGTTCGGCCGCGGGAGCCGTGCGTCAGACGGGGTCGGCCGCCGCGGCGACGAGGAGGTAGGGGCCCCACGGTCGCGCATGGGTCAGGAGCCGGGCGGGGCGCCCGAGGGCCCCGGACCGCGCGGCCGGCCCCGGATCGCCCGCGACCCAGAGCGCCGCGATCCCCTCGCCCCGCCGGGCGAGGGCGGCCGCGAGCCGCCCCTCGGTGACCGGCTCGAGCACGACGAGAGGCACCGGGCCCGCCGCCACGACCCGGGCACGCGCGCCCAGGGCCGGCTCGGCCACCTCCGGTCCCGCCTCCGCCGCCGCACCGAGCGCCGCGAGGCTGCGCTCGAGGTCCACGGTCGCCCAGCCGATCGCGAGGAGGACCGGCGGGGCCGCGGGTGCGCCGTCGCGGTCGCCCGTGCGGCCGAGCGCGGCGAGCGTGGCCGCGAGGTCGGCCAGATCGCTCATCCGGCGCTCCCGAGATACGCCTGCGCCGGGGGCGGCGGACACCGGAGCGCACCGTCCTCGCGGTAGCCCAGGAGGTAGTCCGCCTGGATGAGCGTGTGGAGCTGGCTCGTTCCCTCGTAGATCACCGCCGCCTTGCTGTTGCGCAGGTAGCGCTCCACGGGGTACTCGGAGGAGTAGCCGTACGCGCCGTGGACCTGGATCGCATCGAGCGCGGAGGCGACCGCGTGCTCGGTGCAGAACCACTTCGCCTGGCTGGTCTCGCGGGTGCTGCGCATGCCCCGGTCCTTCCGCCAGGCGGCCTGCCAGCAGAGGAGCCGCCCGGCTTCGATGCCCTGGCCCATCTTCGCGATCATCTGCTTGACGAGCTGGTGGCGGCCGATCTCCTCGCCGAAGGTGTGCCGCGCCCGGGCGTAGCCGACGGACGCGTCGAGGCACGCCTGCGCAAGCCCGACCGCGCCCGCCGCGACGGTGTAGCGGCCCTGGTCGATCGCGCTCATCGCGATGCCGAACCCCTCCCCCTCCTCGCCGAGCCGGTCCGCGACGGGGACGCGGACCTCGTCGATCCAGAGCGCGCCCGTGTTCCCCGCGTGGATGCCGAGCTTGCCCTCGATCGTGCTCGTCGTGAGCCCGGGCATCCCCCGGGACAGGAGGAAGGCGGTGATCCCGCGGTGGCCGCGCTCCCGATCGACCGTCGCGAAGACGAGGAAGTGGTCGGCGATGTCCGCGAGGCTGATCCACATCTTGGAGCCCGAGAGGACGTACGTGTCCCCCTCGCGCCGGGCGGTCGTCCGCAGCGCCGCGGCGTCCGTGCCGGAGCCGGGCTCGGTGAGCGCGAACGTCGCGAGCCTGCGGCCCTGCGCCTGGGGCACGAGCCAGCGCGCCTTCTGGTCGTCCGTCCCCCACTGGAGGAGCGTCAGCGAGTTCAGCGCCACGTGCACGCTCATCGCCACGCGGAAGGCCGTGTCCGCGCGCTCGAGCTCCTCGCACAGGATGCCGAGGCTGATGTAGTCCATGCCGGCGCCACCCCAGCGCTCCCAGATCGGGGCGCCCAGGTAGCCCTCTGCGCCCATCCGCTCGAACACCTCGCGGTGCACCTCGTGGCGGGCGTCCCAGTCACGGATGAACGGCGCGATCTCCCGATCGACGAAGCCCCGGACGCTGTCCGTGACGAGGCGGTGCTCGGGTGCGAGGGAGAGGTCGATCGACACGTGGGCCTCCGGCAGGCGGGCAGAGGGCGGACAGTCCCGTCGGGCGCATCCTAGCTGCGCGCGGCGGGGCTGCCTCACGGACGCACCGACGCCGCCGGGAGGGGACCGGCGGCGTCGGTGGTCACGGCGGGAGCGGGCGGATCCGTGGGGGCTCCGCTCCCGTGGGGCGGCGGCTAGCGGCCGCGTTCGAGGAAGGCGCGCACGTCGTCCAGGCGGAAGCGGCGGTCCCCGCGGCGGGAGACGCGGTAGAACGGCAGCTCGCCGCGATCGCCCAGGCGCTTCACCGTGTTCACGTGGAGGTGGAGCATGCGCGCGACCTCTGCGGCGGTGAGCATCGGGCCGACGTCGGCGATCGGCTCTGCGGTCATCCGTGACTCCTCCATCGGATCTCGCTCGGTGGTCCGGCCGGGCGAACGGGCCGGGGGCGACGGGAGCGGTTCTTCCGTACGGGGGGCATGGTGCGGTGGTACCGCTCGCCGGACAACGGTACTTCCGGCGCAACGGCGCAGGACCGGCGGGTGGTGCCCGGGCGCACCGCCCGCGGAGCGACCGCCCGGATGCCGTCAGCCGGCGAGCGGACGCCGTCCCACGTGGATGGTGACCATGCCGAGCGAGAGCGGCTCCCAGGTGACCCCTTCGAGGCCCGCCTCCTCCATGATCGCCGCGATGCGGACGGGATCGGGGTAGTTCCGCACGCTCTCCACGAGGTAGCCATACGCCCCGCCCTGGCCCGCAAGCCGGCCGAGGACCGGCACGATCCGCTCGAACCAGACGCGGGAGATGCGCGCCAGCAGGTGGTCCGGCCGCGCGATCTCCAGGCAGACGACCGTGCCGCCGGGCCGCACGACCCGGCGCATCTCCGCGAAGCCGCGTCCGTAGTCGGGCAGGTTGCGCATGCCGAACGCGATCGTCGCGGCATCGAAGCTCGCATCCTCGGCGGGCAGCGCCATCGCGTCGGCGATCGTGAAGGTGAGGCCCGGCCGCGCCGCGAACTGCGTCCGGGCGCGACCGATCATCCCCGCGGAGATGTCCACGCCGAGGACGCGTCCGGCGGGCCCCGTGACCCGCGCGAGGTCGTCTGCGACCTTGCCGGTGCCGCTCGCCACGTCGATCGCGGAGCCACCCGTGCCGACACCGGAGAGCGCGACCGCTCGACGCCGCCAGCGCGGCTCCTGGAAGCCGCTGATCACGGCGTTCATCAGGTCGTAGAGCGGGGCGATGCGGTCGAACATCGCCCCGACCTGGGCGGGTGACGACGCGTTGCCGGCGCCGGTGGAGCCGCCGCTCGGGAGGGGGATCGCGGTGGGATCGACGGGGTCGCTGGACATACGGGAGCCTCCGGGACTACGCGGGGGTGGACGGGGACAGGA
>JBJTJV010000142.1:0-7057 GCA_046352645.1 Chloroflexota bacterium
GCCTGCAACGGGGACGAAGCCGTCCGGCAGCGGCGAGCCCGGCCCCGCCCGGCAGTCGCCCTTCCGGCCGGGGAACGTGTCACCCACGATCGAGACCATCATCCCGACGTACCCGCCCTGCGAGTGGCCGACGAGGACGACGTGCTCGGGGTCCCCGCCGAAGCGCGCGGTGCGCTCCTTGGCGAAGCGCACGGCGCAGGCGACGTCGACGATCGCATCGGGGAAGCCCCGGCTGACCGGGCGCACCCCGCGGTAGTCCACGTTGAACACGACCGCGCCACGCGCCGCGAGCGCACGCGAGATCTCCGCCATGTCCGCGGGCGTCCGCGGCCGGCCGTGGATCGCGACGATCGTGGGCCATCCGCCCGGGTTCGTCGGGTAGTAGACGTCCGCCCGGTTGACGCAGCCGCCCACGGGGAACTCGTAGCACGGGAGGCGCGGGGTCATCGCGAGCCCGGTCACCCGGCGGACGCGCCCCGGGCGGACCGGCCCCGGCGTGGCCGTCGGGAGCGGCGACGGCGAGGCGCTCGGCACGGGCGAGGCGCTCGGTGACGGCGAGCCGCCCGGCAGCCCGAGCGGGGAGGCGGCGGGGGCACCGGCGCTCGGGAGCGCGCTCGTGCCGTCCGCACAGGGGACGGACGCGGCAGGCGTCGCGGCGGTGGTGGCGCCGGCCGTCGCGGACGGCGACGGGGCCACGGGCCCGGGGCTCGCGTGCCCGGGGGCCGCGAGCGGGCACGACGCCGCGGGCGTCCCCGACGCGGCGGGCGCGGCGACCGGGGCGCCCGCCGCCGGGGACGAGAGCGCCACGGCGGGAAGCGACGGGCTCGTGCCGCCGACGGGCGCCGGGCTGCCGGCAGCGGTGACGGGCAGGGCGCCCGCGACGAGCGTCAGCGCGAGCAGGCAGGCCGCGGCGCCGGTGTGCCGCGGGCGGGGCTCAGACCTCACCGCGCTCCTGTGCCTCGATGCGCGCGATCTGTTCGAGCCGGGGGATGTGCCGCCCGCCCGCGAAGACCCCGTCGAGGAACGCATCGACGCAGCCGAGCGCGAGCGCGGTGCCCACGATCCGGGCGCCCAGGGCGAGCACGTTCGCGTCGTTGTGCTCCCGCGCGAGCCGGGCCGTCACCGGGTCGATCCCCTCGACGCAGCGGATGCCGCGGATCTTGTTCGCCACGATCTGCTCGCCGGTGCCGCTCCCCCCGAGGACGATGCCGAGGTCGCAGTCGCCCGCGGCGACCGCCCGCGCGGCGGGCGCGATGACGATGGGGTAGTCGATCGGCTCGGTGGAGCCGGTGCCGAAGTCGACGACGGTGTGCCCGCGCGCGCGCAGGTGCGCGGCGATCGGCTCCTTGAGGGGGAAGCCGGCGTGGTCGGCGGCGATCGCGATGCGCATGGTCGGGACGCTAGCACGGACGGGCGGGACCACGGGCCCCTCAGCGTCGGCCGGCGCCTCCCCGCCACGCGGCGACGATCCGGTCCACGACCTCGTCGGGGGAATCGGAGACGTGGATGAGCCCGAGGTCGCGTGCGTCGATCTTGCCTTCCGCCACGAGCGTCCGGCGGATCCAGTCGACGAGGCCGGACCAGTAGGCGCTCCCGAAGAGGATCGTCGGGAAGTCCTCGATCTTGCCGGTCTGCTCGAGCGTGAGCGATTCGAAGAGCTCGTCGAGCGTCCCGAAGCCGCCCGGGAAGATGACGAACGCCTGGGCGTACTTGACGAACATCGTCTTGCGCACGAAGAAGTAGCGGAAGTCGATCGCCAGGTCGACGTGCTCGTTGATCCCCTGCTCGTGCGGCAGCTGGATGCCGAGGCCCACGGAGAGCCCGCCCGCATCGCGGGCTCCCCTGTTCGCGGCCTCCATGATCCCCGGGCCGCCGCCCGTGATGATCGTGAAGCCCTCCTCCGCGAGCCGACGCGCGACCGTCCGCGCCTCCCCGTACATCGGGTCGTCCTCGGGCGTCCGGGCCGACCCGAAGATGCTCACCGCGGGCCCGAGGCGGGCGAGCTCCTGGAAGCCCTCCACGAACTCGCCCATGATCCGGAGCGCGCGCCACGCCTCCGTGTCGAGGAAGGCGGTATCCGCGACCGGGTGGCGCATGAGCAGCTCGCGGTCCTCGGTCGAGGTCCGGGGGCTTCGACGGGGGGCCATGGCGCGCAGGATAGCGCCCCGCGCGTGCCGGAGAACCGCGGACGGCTCCCGCGCGAAGGGAGGGCATGCCCGAGATCATCCGCACCATCCGCATCGAAGCCCCCGTCGAGCGCGTCTGGGACGTTCTCGCCGACGTCCCCCGCCAGCCGGAGTGGATGCACGACCTCTCCGACATCCGCATCGAGACCCCCGGCCCGCTCGCGGTCGGCACCCGGGCCATCGGCACCGTGCGCATGTTCGGCCTCTCGCAGTCGGACCCGATCGAGGTGACCGTGCTCGAGCCGCCGCACCGCTACGCGATCGCCCACCTCGGCTCGTTCGTCGGCAGCGGCGAGTTCCGGCTTCGGCCGCTCGATGACGGCCGGGCGACCGAGGTCGTCTGGCACGAGATCCTGCGGCCCACGCCCGCCGCCTTCCCCCTCGTGCCGCGGCTGATGCGCCTGCCGGTCGCAGGCCCGGCGATCGGTGCCCTGGCGCGTGTCGCGGCCCGGCTCTCCGACCCGCTCTTCACGCCGGTCTTCGCGTGGGTCTTCCGGGCGGACCTGCGGCGCTTCCGCGATCTCGTCGAGGGGCGCGCCCCGGACAGCGCCGCCGTCCGCCCGGCGGAACCTCGCTAGACTCCCGCGCATGAGCGACACCCAGCCCACGGACGCGATCGCCTCCATCGCCATCGACCCGGTCTGCGGCATGGAAGTCGAGACCGCCGGTGCCCGCCATGTCACCGAGCACGCGGGGACGCGGTACCGGTTCTGTGCCCGCGGCTGCCTCCTCGATTTCGCGGAGGATCCGGAGAAGTTCCTCGACCCCGACTACGTCCCCTCGATGTAGCGCTGCCCGCGCCCTTTCTCGTCGCTCGAGGGGGATGGACGCGCGTCTCCCGGTTCGCTAACGTGAACTGCGGCCCGGAGGAGGGCCAGGGGTCCGGAGGAGGACCTCGTGTTCGGGAGGGAGGTCGCGTCCGTTGTCGTACACGGATCGGGTCATCGCCTGCGTGGATTGCGCGCAGGAGTTCATCTTCACGGCGGGGGAGCAGGAGTTCTTCGCATCGCGCGGGTTCACGGAGGCGCCCAAGCGGTGCGGGCCGTGCCGCTCGGCGCGCAAGGCGCAGCGCACCGGGGGTGGCAGCTTCGACGGGGGCGGCTACAGCTCCCGCGGCAGCTACGGCGGGGGCGACGGCTACGGCGAGCGCCGACCGCGCGAGATGTACGCCGCGACCTGTGCGGACTGCGGCAAGGTCGCGCAGGTGCCGTTCCAGCCGACCGGCGCCCGGCCGGTCTACTGCTCCGACTGCTTCCAGGGACGCCGCTAGACCGCGTCCCGGTGGGCCGGCGCGATCGGCCCCGGTCCACCACGTTTCCACGGTTCGTCCACACCGGCGCGAGTCGGCGTGGAGCGCTGTGCACGAACCTGCGGGAGGTCGCGACGGGCGACCCGGGCGGGCCGACCGTCCGGGGCCGTCGCACACCCCGGAGGAACGTGCCATGTCCGTGACGTCCAGCCGCCGTCGTCCCGCGCGCCCCCGGGGTCGTACCCGCCGCGCCGCGTGCCTCGGCATCGCCGCGGCCCTCCTGGTCGCGGCGCTTCCCGTCGTGGTGCCGGCGGCCGCCGGGCCGGCGGACGCGGGCGTCCGCGTCGCGCCCTTCCGCTGGGAGCCGCTCCACCGTACGACCCTCTGACGCGCCGCGGCCCTGCCGCGCCCGCGGGGCGTGCCCCGCGGCCCGGAGGGTCAGCGGCCGGTCGTCGCGCCCCCGCCCGCCAGCCGCTGGGCGATCCAGACCGGGATGATGGACAGGAGGATGAGCAGGAGCGCGACCGCGTTCACGATCGGCAGGCCGCTCGTCCGGGTGTAGTTCTGGAGGATCCAGATGGGGATCGTCCGCTCGCCGCCCCCGGTCGTGAAGGTCGTCACGATCACCTCGTCGAACGAGAGCGCGAACGCGAGCAGGCCGCCCGCGAGAAGCGCCGTCCGGATCGCCGGGAAGGTGACGTAGCGGAACGTCTGCCACTGCGTGGCCCCGAGGTCCATGGAGGCCTCCTCGAGGTGGCGGCTGACCCGCCGCAGCCGGGCGAGGACGTTGTTGTAGACGATGACCACGCAGAAGGTCGCGTGCCCCACGATGATCGTCATGATCCCGAAGTCCAGGCCGATCGTGCGGAAGGCGGCGTTGAGCGCCATGCCGGTGACGATTCCCGGGAGCGCGATCGGCAGGAGCACGAGCAGGCTCACCGTCTCGCGGCCGAAGAACCGGTAGCGCTGGACCGCGAAGCTCGCGAGCGAGCCGAGCACGAGGGCCACGGCTGTCGCACCCAGGCCTGCGCGGATGGACGCCCAGAGCGCGTCGCGCACGCCGCTCTGAGCGAACGCCTCCGCGAACCACTGGAGGCTGAAGCCTGCGATCGGCCACGCCTGGCTCGTGCCGCTGTTGAACGCGTAGATGCCGATCACGACGAGCGGCAGGTAGATGAAGCCCAGCACGAGGATCGTCGCGACCCGCAGCACGAGGCGGGCGCTCCGCGGCTCGGTCACCTCAGACCGCCTCGAACGCGCCGAGACGCCGCGCGATCAGCAGGTAGACGACCATCACGAGGATCGGGATCGAGGCGACGGCCGCCGCGAGCGGCAGGTTGCCGGACACGCCGACCTCCCGCTGGACGACGTTGCCCAGGAACTGCGTGCTGGACACGAGCGTGGGCGTGATGTAGTCGCCGAGCGTCAGGGAGAAGGTGAAGATCGAGCCTGCGACGACCGCGGGGAACGCGAGCGGCAGGATGACCCGCCGGAAGGTCGTCCCGGCCCGCCCGCCGAGGTCCGCCGACGCCTCCAGCAGCGACCCCGGGATCCGCTCGAGGCCCGCGAGGATCGGCAGGATCATGTACGGCAGCCAGAGGTACGTGAAGACGATCCAGACGGCGACGTCGCCGTAGCCCGGCCCCTCGAGGCCGAACGGGGCGAGCAGCCAGTTCAGGACGCCCTTCTCCTGGAGCACGATCCGCCATGCGAAGACCTTCACGAGGTAGCTCGCCCAGAGCGGCAGGAGGATCGCGACGACGAGCGCGGCCTTCACCCGCGGGCTCGCCATGCGCGCCATGTAGTACGCGATCGGGAAGCCGATCGCCGCGCAGGTGACGGTGACGAGGAAGGCGAGGCCCACGGTCCGGAGCGTGATCGTCCGGTAGACCGCGGTGCTCGCGATGTAGAGGAAGTTGTCCAGGCTGAAGGTGCGGTCGAGCTGCCCGGTGCCCGGGTCGTAGGTCCAGAACGCGTTGACGAGCAGGAGCGCGAGCGCGCCGAGATACGCGACGACGAGCGCGAGGAGCGGCAGCGCCAGGAGGAGCGTCAGCTGGATCGCGGGCCGGCGGTAGAGCCATGCCTGGATCCGGCGTGCGCCGCTCATCGGGGGCAGCGCGGGGACGCCGACGCTCATCGGCGGGCCGCGGATGGCGGAAGGACGCCCCGGGGGTCCCTGCGGACCCCCGGGGCGTCGTGCCCTGCGTGGTGACAGGCGGTCAGCCCTTGATCTCCGTCCAGGCCTGGGTCCAGGCGGAGAAGTCCTTGCAGATCGGGCCCCGGCCGTCGAGGCACTCCTGCTGCGGCGTGGACCAGTAGTACACCTTGTCGAAGTACGCCTCGTCCGTCGCGTGGAAGGTGTCGCAGTGGTTGGGGTCCTTGGTGAGCGCGCACGACTTCGCGTTCGCGGGCGCCTCGCCGAAGTACTCCGTCGCCGCCGCGTTCGTCTCGGGCGAGATGATGTGGTTCATGAACATGTAGCCGCAGTTCGGGTGCTGCGCCTTGCTCGAGAGCATCCACGTGTCCGACCAGCCGGTCGCGCCCTCCTTGGGCAGGACCACCTCGACCGGCGCCGCGGGGTCGCCGCCCTTGAGCACGTTCGCGATCACCTGCCAGGTCGTCCCGACGACGCTGTCGCCCGACTGGAAGGACGCGATCTCGTCCGTGTACAGCGCCCAGTAGCGGCCGATGACCGCGCGCTGCTGCTTGAGCAGGTCCACCGCCGCCGCGAACTGCGTCTCGTCGAGGGCGTAGGGGTTCGTGATGCCGAGCTCCGGCTTGTGCGTCATGAGGTAGACCGCGGCGTCCGCGATGTAGATCGGGGCGTCGTACGCGGTGACCTTGCCCGCGTACGGCGAGGCCGGGTCGAAGACGACGCTCCAGCTGTCCGGCGCGGGCGAGACCACGTCGGTGTTGTACATGAGCAGGTTCGCGCCGCGGCCGTGCGGGACGCCGTAGGGCACCCCGTCCACCGTGTTGTGCGGCTTGTTCTTCAGCCCCTCGAAGACATCCACGTAGTTCGGGATGAGCGCGAGGTTGATCGGCTGCACCTCGCCCGCCGAGATGAGCCGGTTCGACGCGTCTCCCGAGGCGGAGACGAGGTCGAAGTTCCCCGACTGCATGAGCGTGAACATCTCGTCCGACGTGTTGCCGAGCGTGACGTTCACCTGGCATCCGGTGGCCTCCTCGAAGGAGGAGACCCAGTCGAGGGACGGGTCGTTCGAGCCGTCCTCCACGTAGCCTGCCCAGGCGATGATCTCGACGGACCCCTCGCCGGGGCCGATCTCGGTCATCGCGCCCTCGGGCACGTCCTGGCCCATGACGAGACCCGGGGTGAGCGCCGCCGCGGCGAGCGTGAGGCCCGCCCCGAGGGCGAGCGTCCGTGCGAATCGGTCCTTCATCGTTCTCCTCCGTGTGCCTCCTCTGGTCGGGGCCGTGGTCAGGGCGGGGACGACCACGGCCACGTGGAGCAGATCGGCAGCCCGGCCGACGTCTACGAGCGGCCCGCGACCGCCTTCGTGGCAGGCTTCGTGGGCATCTCGAACATCCTCGAGGGGGCGGTGGCGGAGCTGGTCACGGGCCGTCCGGGCACGGTCACGGTCCGCCCGGAGAAGATCCACCT
>JBJTJV010000143.1:0-5172 GCA_046352645.1 Chloroflexota bacterium
GTCTGGATCGGCCTCGGCCTCGCCTTCGGGGCGTTCGTCTGGGCGTGGCGCGGCCCCCAGGCCGGCGGCGAGTACCTCGCGGGCTACGCGATCGAGAAGTCGCTGTCCATGGACAACGTCTTCCTCTTCGCGATGATCTTCGGCTACTTCCTCGTCCCGGCGAAGTACCAGCACCGGCTCCTCTTCTACGGCGTGCTCGGTGCGATCGTCTTCCGGGCGGTCTTCATCGCGGCGGGCTCCGCGCTCCTCGAGGCGTTCCACCCGACGATCTATCTCTTCGGCGCGATCCTGCTGCTCACCGGCTGGAAGATGGCGCGCTCGAAGGGGCACGGCGTGGACCCGGAGAGGAACCCGGTCCTGCGGCTCCTGCGACGCGTGATCCCCATCTCCAAGGAGTACGCCGGACAGCGGTTCTTCACGCTGGAGAACGGCAGGCGCGTGGCGACGCCCCTCTTCGCCGTCCTCGTCGTCATCGAGACGAGCGACATCCTCTTCGCGATCGACTCGATCCCCGCGATCTTCGCGATCACGACCGACCCGTTCATCGTCTTCAGCTCGAACGCGTTCGCCATCCTCGGGCTGCGCTCGCTCTACTTCATGCTCGCGGGCCTCATCGACCGCTTCGCCTACCTGAAGCTCGGGCTGTCGGCGCTGCTCGTCTTCGCGGGCGTGAAGATCCTCATCTCCGACGTCTACAAGATGCCGGTCTTCGTCTCCCTCGGCGTGATCGTCGCGATCCTCGCGGTCTCGATCGGCTACTCCCTCTGGAAGACGCGCGGCATCGCGCCCGCGAACCCGCCGCACGGCGAGGCCGCCCCCGGTGCCTGAGCCCGCGCGCGCCGTCCATCCCCGGTCGCCCCTCACCCACGGAGGTTCCCGATGACCTGGTCCGATCCCGCCGCCCCCGTCGAGCTCGCCTGCCCCAGGTGCCGCGCCCCGATGCGCGCCCTCGAGCGAGCGGGTGTCCATGTCGACCAGTGCCGTGGCTGTGCGGGCATCTTCCTCGACCGCGGCGAGCTCCAGCGGATCATCGACCTCGAGGTGCGCCGCTTCGACGATGACGACGACGACGATGACGATGACGACCGCTGGGAGCGCCGGCGGGACGATCGCCGCCGGCCGGAGGATCGCGGCTGGCGCGAGGCGCCCGGCCCGTCGGCGCCGGGCTGGGATGCGGGGCGTCCACCTGCGTCCCCGGCGTGGCCACCGCAGCAGCAGGGGCGGGGAGGCCCGCCGCCCGCGCACTACGCGCCGGAGAAGAAGAAGTCGAAGACAAAGAGCTTCCTCGGCGAGCTCCTCGAGGGCTTCGGCGGGGACTGAGCGGCGCGCGAACCCCGGGGCCTGTGCCCCTGCCGGCCGCCGGAAGTCACGCGCCGGCGGCCGGCAGGGGCACAGGCTTCCCGGATGGTACGAACGGGGGGTGTCCGCGAGGCCCGGCCGCGCTGGTACCCTGCGCCCGTGCGCGGTCGGTCGGTGGCCCGGGTAGTCCGGGCGGACAGGCCCGTCCACGAGGAGACACGATGAGCCGGTCCGTGACGAGCAGGCGGTCCTCCCGGGCGCTCCGCCTGGGCCTGGTGGTCGCCCTGCTGGCGCTCCCACTCGGGGTCCTGCCCGCCCGCGCCTACCAGCAGACGATCGTGTCCGGCGCGCCCGGCGTCTACACGATCGATGACACGAATGGGCAGGCCGGCGCCACCTGCACCCTGCAGGCGAAGAGCGGTGTCAACAGCGACAACCTCGTCTCCATCAGGATCCGCGGGTTCTACGCCCACGGGAACAGCGCATCGAAGCGCTATGTCGGCTACCGCTACCTGATCACGAAGAAGGCCGCCGCAGCGTCGACGTACACGAACGTGTTCACGTCGACCATCCGCAAGCAGCTCGCGTCGACGAGCACGGCCACGTACTTCGCCGAACGGACCTTCCAGTTCGCCGCTCCGGTGGCCAACGACGGCGCGCGCTACCGCGTCCAGATCCGCCTCTTCTGGTACGCGGCGGATGGCACGACGGTGAGCGCCAAGGCCGGGGGTCCGCTCGAGGTGTACAACCACGTGATGACCGGCGCGTCGAGCTATGTCGTCGGCTCCGAGGGGAACGGCGGCTACTGCAAGGCGAACTTCCACTTCTAGACGGTCCGGCCGCGCACCGAGCGGACCGCGGGGGGCGATCCCCCGGGGTGCGCGGCGCGCCCGCCGCGGAACCCTGCGACAATCCGGCCTTCCGCCCGGCTCTGCCATCGCCGGCGCAGCGCAGGAGACCCGCATCCGTGACCAGCCCCGCCGATCCCGCCCGCCTCGACGCCGACCCCGGTCCCGCGGTCGCGAACCTCGAGACGATCGTCTCGCTCGCGAAGCGCCGCGGCTTCGTCTACCCGAGCTCGGAGATCTACGGCGGGATCAACGCCGTCTGGGACTACGGTCCGCTCGGCGTGGAGCTGAAGAACAACGTCAAGCGCGCCTGGTGGCGGGCGATGGTCCAGGACCGGGACGACATCGTCGGGCTGGACGCGGGGATCCTCATGCACCCGCAGGTCTGGGTCACCTCCGGGCACGTCGGCTCCTTCTCCGATCCGCTCGTCGAGTGCGCTGCCTGCCGGCGCCGCTTCCGCCTCGACGAGCTCCCGGGGACCGGCGAGCTCTCCGCGACGGATCTGCGCGACGAGACGATCGTGGAGCGCCTCGGCCTGCGCTGCCCCGTGGACGAGGGGAAGCTCTCCGCGCCGCGCCGCTTCAACCTGATGTTCCGGACGTACATGGGCCCGGTCGAGGAGGAGGCGGCGATCGTCTACCTCCGCCCGGAGACCGCCCAGGGCTCGTACGTCAACTTCAAGAACGTCCAGCAGTCGAGCCGCAAGAAGCTCCCCTTCGGCATCGCCCAGATCGGCAAGAGCTTCCGCAACGAGATCAGCCCCGGCAACTTCGTCTTCCGGATGCGCGAGTTCGAGCAGATGGAGATGCAGTACTTCGTGCGCCCCGGCGAGGCGGCGTCGGCGGCTTTCGATGAGTGGCTGCCGAAGCGGATGGCCTGGTATGCCCGCTATGGCGTGACGCCGTCCCGGCTGCGCTTCCGGGAGCATGCCTCGGACGAGCTCGCCCACTACGCGAAGAAGGCCGTGGACGTGGAGTACCGCTTCCCGTTCGGCTGGAAGGAGCTCGAGGGCGTCCACAACCGGGGCGACTTCGACCTCGGCAACCACGCCCAGGCGTCCGGCGAGAACCTCGAGTACTTCGACCCGACGACGGAAGAGCACTTCATCCCCTGGATCGTGGAGGCCGCCGCCGGCGCGGACCGGGCCGCGTTCACCTTCCTCATCGACAGCTACGCGGAGGAGCAGGTCCGGGACGAGACCCGGGTCGTCCTGCGCCTGCACCCCGATCTCGCGCCCTACAAGGTCGCGGTCCTGCCGCTCCTGAAGAAGCGGCCGGAGATCGTGGAGCTCTGCCACCGGATCAAGGACGATCTCCGCCGCGATGTCATGGCGGTCTACGACGACACCGCCGCGATCGGGAAGCTCTACCGCCGCCAGGACGAGATCGGCACGCCGTGGTGCGTGACAGTGGACGTGGAATCGCTCGAGGACGGCGCGGTCACCGTCCGTGACCGCGATTCGATGACCCAGGAGCGGATCCCCGTCGGGGGGGTCCGGCGGGCGATCCTCGACCGGATGGAGGCTGCGCGCCAGGGGTGACCGGCGCGTCCGGGGCGCAGGCAGGCGGGCGCTCCGTCTGGACGCCTGCCCGCCTCCGGCTCTGGCTCGGGGCGGCGATCGTCGCGGCATGGCTCCCGCTCCTCGGCGTCCCGTTCCGCGGCTGGCTCGACTTCGCGGCGTTCCACGCCGCGGGCCGGCTCGCCTTCACGCCGGACGTCACCTCGCTCCGCGCGGTCGCGCTGCTCCAGGCCGCGGACGGGCTGCCCCAGACGCCGTTCGTCTACCCGGCCGGGCTCGCGCTCCTCTACGCACCCTTCGGCGCGCTGCCGTACGGCCTCGCGGCGGCGCTCCACGTCGCGCTCATGGCGCTCGCGCTCGGGGCGGCCGCGTGGTTCGGCGCGCCGCTCGCCGGGCTCCCGCGCCGCTGGGCGCTCGCGGGTGCCTTCGCGTGGGCACCGGCCGCGGCGAGCGTCGCGTCCGGGCAGAACGCGACGCTCGCGCTCCTGCTGTGCGTCCTCGCGGCGCGCGCGCTCGCAGCCGGGCAGCCGTTCCGCGCGGGCCTCTGGTCCGGGCTCCTCCTCTACAAGCCGCAGCTCGGCGCTCCGCTCGCCGGCCTCGCGTTCCTCCGCGGGGCGTGGGGGATGCTCGGCGGGATCGTGGTCGTGGGCCTGCTCCACTACGCGGCGGGCGTGCTCGCGACGGGCGGCCGGGCGGACTGGCCGCTCGCGTGGCTCGCCACGATCCGCGACTACCAGGCCGCGGACATGGCCGCGAACGGGTGGCAGGCGATCGGCCTGCCCGCGCTCGGCGACCGCCTCGCCGGGGTCACCGGCCTTCCCGTGCTCCTCGCTGCGGGCTGGGTGGCCGGGGCGGCCATCGTGGTCGCGTGCCTGCCGGCGCTCCGCCGGCTGCCGCCGGTGCCTGCCGTCGCGCTCGCAGCGGCCTGCGGGATCGTCGTCGGCCCGCACGCATGGACGTACGACGCGACGCTCCTCCTGCCCGCGCTCGCCGTCCTCGCCGGGCGCGTCCTCCGTGGCGAGACGGTCGGCGGCACGGGCGCGCTCGTCCTTGCCTGGGCCCTCGCGCTCGCGTGGCCGATCGGCGGGCTCGTGGGGCTCACGCCGCTGCCGCTCGTCGTGGTGGCGGTGCCGTTCGCGCTCCTGGGGTACGGGCCGTTCCGGCAGGGGACGGGCGGGCCGGCGGGCCCGCCCGGTCAGCCGGCGCCGGCCGCGGCCGGGGCCGGCGCCCGGGCCGCGAGGTAGCGGTCGATCGCGGCCGCGGCGCGCTTGCCGTCGCCCATCGCGAGGATCACGGTCGCCGCCCCGCGGACGATGTCGCCGCCCGCAAAGACTCCCGGCACGCTTGTCATCCCGTCCGCGTCCACGACGAGGTAGCCACGGGGGTCCACCGCGA
This sequence comes from Chloroflexota bacterium, assembly GCA_046352645.1. Classification (GTDB taxonomy): domain Bacteria; phylum Chloroflexota; class Limnocylindria; order Limnocylindrales; family CSP1-4; genus JAFMJV01. The sequence continues at coordinate 5,063 of JBJTJV010000143.1, forward strand.
GCTCCGGTGCCGACGCGACGAGAAGCGGGTTCGCGCGCGTCCCGATCGCGACGACCACGACGTCCGCGGCGATCTCCTCCTCGGAGCCCGGGACCGTCCGGACGCTCGCG
>JBJTJV010000144.1:0-2069 GCA_046352645.1 Chloroflexota bacterium
TCGTCGCACGGCGAGAACGACGCGAAGCGGAACGCGCCCTCGAGGACGCCGTCGACCACGGGCGCCGACGCGAGGGCGCCGGGGGCCGCCAGCGAGGATCGAAGCGCGGACCAGTCGGTGGAGAGCGGGTACTCGGAGGCGTTCGCCTGGTCGGAGAGCCGCTGCGCGAGGATGGTGCCGTTGGCCCGGTCCACCACGTACCAGCGCAGTTCGCGCCCGTGGATGGCGTCGTAGCGGGCGGCGTTGTCGGCGGAGCCGTCGAATTCCTCGGACGGCACCCACAGCGTGGCCACGGTCGCCGACTGCGAGAGGATCATGCGTGCCCGGTACAGGTGGTCGGCGATCCGCGCCTGCGCCCGCGCCAGCCGCGCGACCTCCTGCGCGGAGTCGTCCTGCCCGCGGAGGCCCACGCCCACCGCCGACACCGTCGACGCCACCGAGGCGGCCACCAGCGCGGTGACCGCGATCGACACCAGCAGCTCGACGAGCGTCAGGCCGCGGCGGGCGACGGTCCGTGCGGCGATCAAGTCTGCGGGTCCTGCCCGCGGAAGCGCACCAGGCGCGCGAGCACCGACCCGTCGGGGCCGGTCACGGTCACCTCGATCCGCGCGCCCTCGACGACGTGGGCGTTGTACTGCGCGAAGGACCGGTTCTCCGCGGTCACCGTGGTGGTCCGCGAGAGTCCCGCGAACGCGCCCGGGAGCGGCACGCGCACCGATGCACCGGGGCGGAGCGGCGCGAGCATTGCGCCAGCGGGCTCGGTGCCGGCCTGGCTTGCCATGTCCTCGTAACGAAGTTCCATCAGCGACCCCAGCTGCAGCTCGGCGGCCTGCATCGCCACCACCGACGCCCGGTTCTGCTGCTCGACCGCCGCGCCGACGGCCACGGACACGGAGGCCGTCGCGGCGACCATCGCCACGATCACCGAGGCGATCAGGGCCTCGAGGAGCGTGAAGCCGCCCCGCGCGGCGGGGGCCGGCCGCGCGGCAGGCCGACTGGGCTGCCTGGGACTGGTGACGGTGGGCTCGGGCATGGGGGTCTCCTCCCAACAGGAGGAAGGTGTGATCCGGACGAGTCCGGCACAAGCCCGATCGGCCGTTACGGGGCCCAAATGGAGGGAATCCGTTCACGGAAATCCATCCCATTTGATTGCAGACACCCCCCGGCCTTTCCGACATTCCCCCTGTCCCGCGTCCGGCACCGTGCCGACACACGGGCACGACCAGGCAGGGCAGCCACCGTCAACCGTCTCTCCCAAGGAGTAACGACCATGTCCAAGTTCACGAACACCAACAAGAAGACCACCACGCGCAAGGGCTTCACGCTGATCGAGATCCTCATCGTCGTCGTCATCCTCGGCGTCCTCGCGGCGCTGGTGGTGCCCTCGGTGACCGGCGCGCTCGACGACGCCAACAGCGAGGCCGCGGCCGCCCGCGGCGGCCAGATCACCACCATGGTGACCCGGCTCAACCAGTTCCAGCCCAACGGCGACAGCATCACGCTGACCGACGGTGCGACGTACACCGCGACCCAGCTGCAGCCGCTCGTCGACAACCGCTACTGCTCGGCGGACGACATCGTCAACCACATCGACTCCACCAAGGGGTGGACCTGGTCGGCGACGACCCGCCGCTTCACGCCCGCCCCCTGAACGGCCGGCGCATGAGTGAGCGTGAATTTCTCGCAGAATCAAGAGGCGTCGGCAGAAGTGCCGGCGCCTCTCTTCCGATCGATGACCAGGACAGGAGGCCCAAGATGCTCGGATTCAGCGGTCAAGGCAAGTCGGGCATGGGTTGGTTCGCGCGGCAGGCGCCGGCGCAGCCGATCGCCGTCGACTTCGGCCGCTCCAGCGTCCGGCTCCTGCAGCTCGCCTCCGGGGGCACCGCCTACCGGTGCGCCGCCGCGGCCGAGATCCCAGGAATCATCTTCGACGGCAACGGCCCGCGGCTCGAGCCGGGCGCCATGGCCGAGCGGATCCGCGGCACCGTGGGCGGCCTCGGGTTCGCCGGCAACCGCGTCTCGGCCACGCTCCCCGCGGAGCTCTTCCAGTCGGACATCGCCCGCCTGCC
>JBJTJV010000145.1:0-5290 GCA_046352645.1 Chloroflexota bacterium
TAGGCGTCCGACGTCCGGGGGATCGGGAAGGTCCCGATCGGGTGGTTCGGGATGCCGTTCCCCCGGAGCACCCGCGTGGTCCCGGACTCCGTGATCGTGAAGACGCTCTCCAGCGTCACCGCCCCCGGCACGAGCGCGATCTTCGCGACGTCGATCCTGCCGTCCTGCACCCAGGGGGTCTCGGCGAGGGTGATCTCCGTCGCCACCGTCTGGCCGACGATGCCCGTCTCGTCCGTGCCGGGGATCGGGATGACGAACGGGCACGGCCAGATCGTGTTCCGCGCCGGAGCGCCGAGCGGGGTTCCCGTGGGCGCGGTCACCAGGAAGGGCGGTGCGCCGTTGCCATCCCAGGCGGGCTCGGCGCCCGCGGACGTCGCGCCGAGCGCGAGGGCGGCGGTCAGGCCTGCCGTCACGGCGATCGCCGCCGACGTGGCCGCCCACCTGCGGCGACGGGGAGGGTGATCGTGCATGGCGTGGATCCTTTCTCGTGGGGGCGAGGACGTTCCCCGCGGACTCTGCCGACGCCGGGGAGGGACGTCAAGCGGTCGCGTGCGGGCCGCGTCGGACCCGCGCATGCCGCTGCCCGCCGGGGTGGGGCTGCGTCGCGGCGTACCATCGGCGCCGACGGCAGGAGCCGGGCAGGTGCCGGCCGCCGGAGAGACGGGAGACAGCCCCCGATGGCGATCGATCCCTTCGCGCAGGTCCCGCTCGGCCGGACCGCCGTGCGCGTCACGCGGCTCGGTTTCGGCGCGGCGCCGATCGGCGGGCTCTACGCGCCGTTCCCGGAGGAGGAGGCGGTCGCCGCCTGCCGCCACGCCTGGGAGATGGGGATCCGCTACTTCGACGTCGCGCCGCTCTACGGCTACGGGCACTCCGAGCGGCGGCTCGGGCGCGCGCTCCGGGGGATGCCGCGCGACGCCTACACGCTCTCCACGAAGGTCGGCCGGCTGCTCGTCCCGCGCGACGCGATCGCCCCGGACGCGGACATCGACCGCCAGCGCTTCGGCGACGCGGAGGACTGGTACTACCGGGGCGTCGATCCGGTGCGCCCCGTCTGGGACTTCAGCGCGGACGGGGTCCGGCGCTCGATCGAGGCGAGCCTGGAGCGCCTGGGGCTCGACCGCATCGACATCCTCTTCATCCACGACCCGGACGACCACCTGGAGGCGGCCGCGGATTCCGCCTTCCCCGCGCTCGCACGCCTTCGGGAGGAGGGTGTCGTGGGTGCGATCGGCTACGGCATGAACTCCGCGGAGGCGCTCACCTGGCTGACGGAGCGGACCGACCCGGACACGCTCCTCGTGGCCGGCCGCTACACGATCCTGGACCAGGCGGCGATCGCGGAGCTCCTGCCGCTCTGCGAGCGGCGCGGGATGGGGCTCGTGATCGGCGGCGTGATGAACTCCGGGCTCCTCGCGGACCCGAAGCCGGGCGCGACGTTCGACTACGCGCCCGCGGACGCGGCGATCCTCGCGCGCGCCCAGCGGCTGCGCGCCGTCTGCGCGCGGCACGGCGTCTCGTTGAAGGCGGCCGCGGTCCGCTTCCCGTTCGGCCATCCGTCCGTCACCACGGTCGTGGCGGGCGTGCGCCGGATCGCGCACCTCGACGAGTACCCGGAGCTCTATCGCGCGGAGATCCCCGCCGCGCTCTGGGCCGAGCTGCGTGCGGAGGGGCTCATCGACCCTCGCGCACCGCTGCCCGCGGAGGGGTAGGCCGGGGCCTCTACGCCCCCTGTGCCCCCGGCGCCACCGGGCCCGTACCCGCGCCGGCTCCGGAGATCGCGGCCGCGATCGCCGCGTAGTCCGCGGCCGTGAGCCGGAGCTCCCCGCCGCCGATCCAGCCGTCCACCTGCGCCGCCGACCGCGCGCCCACGATCGCGCCGGAGACGCCCGGCCAGCCGAGCACCCAGGCGAGCGCCGCCTCGCCCGCGCTCCGCCCGTGCCGTGCGCCGACCGCGGCGAGCGCGCGCGTCACCGCGAGGTTCCGCTGGAGGGTCTCGCCCGTGAAGTCGTCGTGGGTCCGGCGCCAGTCGTTCGGCGGGAGCGCCGCGACGCGCGCTGCATCGATCGCACCGGTGAGGAGGCCCGACTGCATCGGGCTGTAGACCACGACGCCGACACCGTTCGCCGCCGCCCAGGGGAGGATCCCCGCGGCGGTCTCGCGCTTCAGGGCGCTGAACGGCGGCTGGACCGCGTCCACCCGGGCGATCGCGTGCGCGGCCGCGAGCTGCTCGGGGTCGTGGTTGGACAGGCCGATCCAGCGGACCTTGCCCGCTGCACGGAGGTCCGCGAGCGTCCCCCAGTAGTCCGCGAGCGGCGTCCCGTCCTGGGCGGGCCAGTGCATGAAGTAGAGGTCGATGACGTCCGTGCCGAGCCGACGCAGCGAGTCCTCCACCTCCCGGCGGATGCTCGCGGGGGCGCCGACGAGCGCGGGGTCCGCATCCCCCTCCGGCGCGATGACGCCGCACTTCGTGAAGACGAGCGGGCGCTCGCTCCGCGGGATCTCCGCGAGCGCGCGGGCCACGACCTCCTCGGAGTGGCCGCGGCCGTAGCACGCGGCGGTGTCGATCCAGGTGACGCCGGAGGCGACCGCATGGCGGATCGCGGCGATCGACGATGCGTCGTCCTGCGCGCCCCACGCGTACTTCCAGCCGAGCCCGCCGATCGCCCACGCGCCGAGCCCGACCCGGCTGATCGCGTGCCCCGTGCTGCCGAATGCGTTGTGGTCCATCGTCATGCTCCCCTGGCTGTCGCCTGCCGGCCGGCCGCCCACGCGGCGACCGCGGCATCGAATGTCGTCGTCCGGGCACGCTCGCCCGCGACCTCGGCTTCCGTCCGCTCGGCGTCCCAGCCGAGGAGCGGCGCGATCACGGCCGCGACCCGGCGCGCCTCCGCGTCCGTGACCCGCCCGAGCGTCCCAAGGACGAGGCGGCGGTGGAGGACGTCCGCGAGCGTGGCCGCCCCTTCCGCGGTCACCGCGTGGACGGCCTGGGCGAGGATGTCGCGGCAGCGCGGTCCATCGGCGGCGGGCGCCGCGAGCGCGGGATCGGCACGGACGAGGTCGCCGATCGCCGCGGCGTCCGCGCCGTAGAGGCGGACGAGGTGCGCTGCGACCTCCGGGGCGATCCGCCCGTCCGCGGCGAGCGCGCGGACGAGCCGCTCGCGCTCGGGCTCCGGGAGGCTCCCGTGGAGCGGCGGCCTGGCGGCATCGCGCGGCCGTCCCTCGCCGAGGATCCGGCCGACCGCGTGCGCGACGTCCTCGCCGACCTTGCGGCCGGTCGTCCACTTCCCCCCGGTGACGGACAGGAGCCCCGCGACGCCCGTCCCGCGATGGTCGTGGAGCCGGTGGCCGCGCGAGGTCGTGTACGAATCGGCCGCGCCGTCCGCGATGAGCGGCCGGACGCCCACGGTCGCGCCGTGGAGGTCGTCCATGCCGGGCACGTCCGTGCTGATGTCCGCGACGGCGGTCACGAGCCCCTCGATGTCGTCCGGCGTCACCGCCACCGCGTCCGGCCCCTCCGCCACGACGGTATCCGTGGGCCCGATGAACGAGAAGCCCTGCCACGGCGAGACGACGACGTGGCGGCCGCTGCGCGTCCGGGTGAAGACCGCGTCCGTGCCGCCGAGGGCGCGCGTCAGGAGATGGATGCCCTTCGCGCGCTTCACGCGCAGGCCGACGCGCGCCGCGAGCGGCCCGAGCGCGAGGTCCGCCCACGGCCCCGCGGCGTTCACGACGACCCGGGCGCGGACCTCGGTCGTGGCGCCGGTCCGCGCGTCGGCGATCGTCACGCCGGTGACGCGCACCCCCTCGCCCGCGGGCTCGGTCGCGATCGCGCCGACCTGCGCGTGCGTGAGGATCGTCGCGCCGAGGTCCACGGCCGTCCGGGCGATCGCGAGGAGGAGGCGCTCGGGGTGGACGTTGAGCATGTCGTAGTACGCGAAGGCGCCCTTCAGCCCCTCGGGGCGCAGCCATGGCGCGGCGGCGAGCGTCGCGCGCCGGTCCAGCCAGGTCGCGCGACCGGCGTGCGCGGCGGGCGGCAGGCCGCGGTTCCGGCCGAGCGCGAGCACCTCGTACGCGGCGAGCCCGGCCGCGAGGACCGCACGGCGCGGCGTGGTCCAGTCCCAGACCGGCAGGACGAAGCGCCGCGGCACCACGAGGTGCGGCGCGGCGAGCGCGAGCCCCCGCCGCTCCCGGATCGATTCCGCCACGGTCGCGACATCGCCCTGCTCGAGGTAGCGCAGGCCGCCGTGGATGTACTTCGTCGTCGCGGACGAGGTCCCGGCGCCGAGGTCGCCCTTGTCGCACACGAGGACGGAGTAGCCGCGGGCGGCGAGCTCGAGGGCCGACTGGATGCCGGTGATGCCGGCGCCGATGACGACGACGTCCCAGCTGCCGGCCGCCGCGGCCGGGTCGCGGACCCAGGCCCGCGCCGCGCTCACCCCTGCGCCTCGAGGTCGATCTCGGCGAAGCTCGCGACCGCCCGGTGGCGGCCGACGCCCCGGTCGTAGTGCTGCTCGCCCGGACGGTGGATGCCGATCGTCTGCCAGCCGGCGTCCGCGGCCGCGTCGAGCTCCGCATCGAGGTCGGAGAGGAAGAGGAGCGCGGCGGGGTCCGCGCCCAGCCGCTCCGCGATCGTCCGGTACGAGCTCGCCACGCGCTTGGGCCCGGCGTTCTCCGTGTCGAAATGCGCGCTGAAGAGCGGCAGGAGGTCGCCGTCCGGCGTATGCCCGAACCAGGCGTGCTGGGCGCGGAGCGAGCCCGACGAGAAGACGGCGAGCCCGTGTCCGGCGGCGTGCCACGCGCGCAGCGCCGGGATCACGTCCGGGAAGAAGTGCGCGGTCAGATCGCCGTTCGCGAACCCGTCCTCCCAGATCCTCCCCTGGAGCGCCTTGAGCGGCGTCACCTTCTCGTCCCGGTCGAGCCAGCCGTTGAGCGCCGCGAGGACCTCGGTGTCCGACGGGTCGGCGATGCCCGTCAGCTCCGCGACCTGGGCGATCGCCCGATCGACCTCCGCGTCCGCCCCGCGCCGCCGCAGGTAGTCCGCGAAGCGCTCCCGCGAGTACGGGTAGAGGTGGTCGTAGACGAACCAGGTCGAGCTCGTCGTCCCCTCGATGTCCACGACGACGATCGCGACCCGTGCTGCGCCGGTCATCCGTGCGCCCTCCTGCTCATGCGTCGCGCAGCGCGTGCATCTCGTCGAAGACCGTGCGCAGCGGTGCATCGAGGAGGCGGCTCCGGGCCGCCGCGATCCGGGTGTAGGCCGCGTGCCGCTCGGGGTCCGGCCGGGCCG
>JBJTJV010000146.1:0-17419 GCA_046352645.1 Chloroflexota bacterium
GCCCGGGGCCGTGCGGGGGCGGGGGCGTCGATCCGGGCAGGCCGGCGGCGGGATCCCAGCCGCCGGGGGCAGGGGGCCCGGGTGCGCCATCGGGCCGCGTACCGGGCGTACCGAGCGGGTCCCAGCCCCCCGGCGCCTGCCGGCCCCACGGGTCGCCGCCGGGGGCGCGCAGCGACCGCACGTGAGGCTCCTGACGGCCGCGGCGGCTCGGCATCATGTCGTCTGGGACTCTAGCATAGGCACCCTTGGGCACCCGGCCGCGGGGAGCCCCCGTCGACCACAGCGCCCGGAGGAGCCGCGTCCGCATGTCCCACGACTTCCTCGCCGAGATCGAGCAGCGCGGGCTCGCGCAGGAGCGCTCGGACGGCCTCGCGGAGCGCCTGGCGCGTGGTCCCGTCTCCGGCTACATCGGCTTCGACGCGAGCGCCCGGTCGCTCCACGTCGGCCACCTCCTCCAGGTCTTCCTCCTCGTCCACCTCCAGCGGGCGGGTGGCGCACCCGTCATCGTCATCGGCGGGGCCACCGGCATGATCGGCGACCCGTCCGGCAAGAGCAGCGAGCGGAACCTCCTCGACGACGCGACGATCGAGGCGAACGCCGGCGCCCTGCGCCGTCAGCTGGAACGGTTCGTGGACTTCTCGCCGGGCCCTGCGCAGGCGCGGATGGTGGACAACCGCGACTGGCTCGGTGGCATGTCCGTGATCACGTACCTGCGCGAGATCGGCAAGCACTTCACCGTGCCGTACATGCTGCGCAAGGATTCCGTGCAGGCGCGCCTTGCGGGTGGCATGTCGTTCACCGAGTTCAGCTACATGACGCTCCAGGCCGCGGACTTCCTCCATCTCCATCGCGCGCTCGGCGTGGACCTCCAGATGGGCGGCGCGGACCAGTGGGGGAACATCACCGCGGGTCTCGAGCTCATCCGGCGCGTCGAGGGGCGCGAGGAGGGCGCGGACGCGAGCGCCTTCGGCCTGTGCAGCCCGCTCCTCCTCACGAAGGCGGGTGTGAAGATGGGCAAGAGCGAGCGCGGCGCGGTCTTCCTCGACGGTGCGCTCACGAGCCCGTGGGAGTTCCACCAGTACTGGCTCAACGACGAGGACGAGCTCGTCGTCCGGCACCTTCGCTGGCTCACCCTCAAGAGCGCGGACGAGATCGCGGCGATCGAGGCCGAGCATGCGGCGCACCCCGAGCGGCGGGTCGCCCATCGGGCCCTCGCCCGCGACCTGACCGCGCGGATCCACGGCGAGCCCGAGGCCGCGCTCCAGGAGCGCGTCGCGGCGGCGGTCTTCTCCGGCGAGCCGATCGTGGATCCCGAGGTCCTCGCGGTCGTCCATCGCGAGGTCGGTGGCTTCGACGTCCCCGCGGGCACCCCGGGCGCGCTCGACCTCCTCGTCGCAAGCGGGCTGGCGAGCTCGCGCGGCGAGGCGCGGCGGCTCGTCGAGCAGGGTGGCGTCACCGTGAACGGGGAGCGCATCGGCCCGGAGAGCGCGATCCCCGCGCCGATCGCGGGCACCTGGCTCGTCCTCCGGGCGGGGCGCAAGCGCCTCGCGGTCGGGCGGGTGGGCCCGGCCTGAACAGCCGCCCGCCGCGCCGTGGCGGGCGCGCAGCACCCGCACGACGTCGCCGGGCTCCATGCCCCGCTCCGCGAGGAGCACGAGCAGGTGGTAGACGAGGTCCGCCGCCTCGCCCGCGAGCGCCTCGGTCCCGCGCGGGGCGCCGGTGCGCTCCGCGACGGCATCGTCCTTGGCGGCCATGAGGACCTCGGTCGCCTCCTCGGCGACCTTCCGCGCCGGCCCGTCCACGCCGTCCGCGAGGAGCCGTGCGGTGTACGAGCCCGCGGGCCGCGTCCGGGCGCGCTCCGCGATCGTCTGCCAGAGCACGTCCAGCCAGCCCGTGCCGTCGAGGGGACGGACGTCGCCCGCGGCCGGTCCGCCCGTGAAGCAGGTCGCGGCACCCGTGTGGCAGGCCGGGCCCGCGGGCAGGACGCGCAGGAGGATCGTGTCCGCGTCGCAGTCGGCGGCGATGCCCACGACCGCGAGGACGTTGCCGCTCTCCTCGCCCTTGCGCCAAAGGCGGCCGCGGGACCGCGAGTGGAAATGCGCCTCGCCGGTGCGCAGCGTCGCCGCGAGCGCCTCGGCGTCCTGCCACGCCACCATGAGGACCCGGCCGTCGCGCGCGTCCTGCGCGATCGCGGGCACGAGCCCGGACGCCCCCCAGCGGATGACGGACGGGTCGAACCCCGCGAGATCGGTCGCCGGCGCGCTCATGCCGCTCCCTCCGTGCTGCGGACGGGGAGCCCTGCGGCGGCGATGGCCGCCTTCACGCTCCCGATGGAATGGATGCCGCGGTGGAAGATGGACGCGGCGAGGACAGCATCCGCGTGGCCCTCCGCGAGCGCGGCCACCATGTCCGCGGGCGTACCCGCGCCCCCCGACGCGATGACCGGGACATCCACGGCCGCGGTGACCGCGCGGAGCAGCGCCAGGTCGAAGCCCCCCTGCGTCCCGTCCCGGTCGATCGAGGTGAGGAGGATCTCGCCCGCGCCGAGCGCGACGGCCTCCTGCGCCCAGGCGAGCGCATCCCGGCCGGTCGGCGTGCGACCGCCGGTGATCACGACCTCCCACGCGCCGGGGCGCGCCGGATCGCTCCGCGCGTCGATGGAGATGACGACGCACTGGCGCCCGAAGCGGCGCGCGCAGCGCGACAGGAGCGACGGGTCGCGGACCGCGGCACTGTTCACCGCGACCTTGTCCGCGCCGGCGCGCAGCACGTCGCGCATCTCCGTCGGGGTCCGCACGCCGCCGCCCACGGTGATCGGGACGAAGACGCTCCGCGCGGTCCGCTCCACGATGCCGAGCATCGTCCCGCGACCCTCCGGCGCCGCGCCGATGTCCAGGAAGCAGATCTCGTCCGCGCCGGCCGCGGCGTAGCGGGCAGCGAGCTCCGGCGGGTCGCCCTCGTCCGTGAGGTCCACGAAGCGCACGCCCTTGACGACCCGGCCCGCGGAGACATCGAGGCAGGGGATCACCCGGCGCATCAGCATGCGGGCACCTCCCCGGCCGCGAGCGTGAGCACGTTCCGCAGGATGCGCAACCCGTCCGCGCCCGAGCGCTCGGGATGGAACTGGCAGCCCACGAGACGGCCGGTGGCCACGCAGCTCACGAACGGGCGGCCATGCGTGGTGCGCGCGGCGATCACGTCGGGATCCGCGGGCACCGGCGCGTACGAGTGGACGAAGTAGGCGGGCGCACCGTCCGGCAGGCCGGCGAGGAGCGGCGGGTCACCGACGCGCTCGAGCCCGTTCCAGCCGATGTGCGGTAGGCGCGGCGCATCGACCAGGCGCCGGACGTCGCCGCCGAGCAGGCCGAGCATCCGCGCGCCGACCTCCTCGGAGCGCTCGAAGAGCAGCTGCATCCCGAGGCAGATGCCCAGGTACCACGCGCCGTCCGCGACGGCGGCGGGGATGGCGCCCGCGAGGCCGCGCCGCCGGAGCCGCGCCATCGCCGGGCCGCTCGCACCGACGCCGGGCACCACGATGAGCGCAGCGCCCGCGAGCCCGTCCGCGTCCGTGGCGACGGAGACGTCCGCGCCGAGGAGGGTGAGCGCGTTGCGGATGCTCACGAGGTTCCCGGCGCCGTAGTCCGCGACCGCGACCCGGACCGGGCCGCCGGTGGTCATCCGAGCGTGCCCTTGGACGACGGGACGGCGCCGGCTCGCCGCGGGTCCGGCGCCACGGCCATCCGCAGCGCACGCGCGAGCGCCTTCACCGCCGCCTCCGCGACGTGGTGATCGTTCCGCCCGGTGGCGGACAGATGGAGCGTCATCCCCGCGGTCCGGGTGAGCGACTCGAGCGCATGCTCGATGAGCTGCGTCGAGAGCGCCCCGATGCGCTCGCCCCGGAAGGGGAGGTCGAGGACCGCGTACGGCCGCCCGGAGAGGTCGAGGGCGCAGCGGGCGAGCGCCTCGTCCATGGGCACCGCCGCATCACCGAAGCGCGCGATGCCCGCCCGGTCGCCGAGCGCAGCGGCGAGCGCATCGCCCAGGACGAGCGCGACGTCCTCGGTCGTGTGGTGGTCGTCCACCTCGAGGTCGCCCGTCGCCTCGATCTCCAGGTCGAGGAGCGCGTGCGTGGCGAACGAGGTGAGCAGGTGGTCGTAGAAGCCGATGCCGGTGGCGATCCGCGCCGTCCCGCTGCCGTCGAGGTCGACGCGGACGCGGACGCGGGTCTCGCGCGTGACGCGCTCGCGGGTGGCCGTTCGGGTGCCGCTCATCGGGTCCCTCCGTCCCGGAAGGCGCGCGCCGCGGCGACGAGCCGCTCGTTGTCCGGCCGGGTCCGGACGGTGAAGCGCAGGTGGCCACGGAGCGGGTGCGCCGGGCCGAACGTCCGCGAGACGATCCCGTTGCGCAGGAGATGGAGCGTCGCGGCCTCCGTCTCCTCGGGGGTGCCCACGCGGGCGAGGATGAAGTTCGTAACGCTCGGATGGACGGGCCAGCCCGCGGCCGTGAGCGCCGTGGCGAGCCAGGTGCGCTCGGCGGGGATGGCGGCCGCGGTGGCGAGCGCGTAGCCGGGGTCGCGCAGGGCGCGCGCGCCGAGGGCGGCGGAGATCGTCGCGACGCTCCCGGGCGGCCGGTTCCGCTCCATCCGCTCGATCGTGGCCCGGCCGGCCACCGCGTAGCCGACGCGCGCGCCCGGCAGCGCGAACGCCTTCGACAGCGTGCGCGTGACGACGAGGTGCGGGTAGCGGCCACGCAGCGGCACGAGCGTCTGGCCGGTGAACTCGTGGTACGCCTCGTCCACGATGACGACCGGTGCGCCCGGGCCGAGACGCTCGTGCGCATCCTCGACGCGGCCGAGCGGCTCGGCGGGCTCGGGTGCGCCGGTCGGGTTGTTCGGCGCGCACAGCCAGACGAGGTCCGCGCCGGGCATCCGCGCGACGATCGCGTCCACGTCGAGCCCGAAGCCCGCCGCGGCCGGAAGCCGCGGGACCGCATCGATCGTGGCAGTGCGCTGCCCGGTCAGGACGCCGTACATGGAGTACGTCGGGATCGGCACGATCGCCCGGCCGCCGGGACGGATGAAGCTCTTCGCGATGATGTCGAGGACCTCGTCCATCCCCGCGCCCACGAGGATCTCGTAGCGGCCCGCGCCCACGTACCCGGCGGCGGCCTCCGCCAGCTCCGCGTAGAGGCTGTCCGGGTACTCGTGCAGCGGCGGGTCGAAGGTCCCCGCGAGCACCTGCGGCACGAACGCCGGGGTCGCCGTCGAGGTGTTCAGGTCGAAGCGGAGGATGCGCGCGGGATCCACCCCGTGCTGCGCGGCGATCCAGCTGTTCGACGGCTCCCAGGAGTAGACCTGGGAGGCAGGGGCGTCGGCGGACGAGGTCATGGCAGGAGCTTCTCCACGGGGATGACGAGGATGCCGGAGGCGCCCGCGGCCTTGAGCCGCGGCAGGAGTCCCGCGACGTCCCGGGTGCCGACGACCGCGTGGACCGCGGCCATGCCCGCGTGGGCGAGGGGGATGACGGACGGCGATTCGAGCCCCGGGAGGATCGACTCGATCTCCGACAGCGCCGCGACGGGGGCGTTCATCATCAGGTACTTCACTCGCCGGCCCGCGATCACCGCGCCGAGCATCATGAGCAGCCCGTCCGCGATCTCCGCGCGCACGGGATCGGGCGACGGCACGCCCACCACGACCGCCTCGCTGCGCACGAGGTCGCCGACCGTGCGCAGCCCGTTCATGGCGAGCGTGGACCCCGACGAGACGAGATCGACGATCGCGTCCGCGAGCCCGAGCCGCGGGGCCACCTCCACGGCCCCGCCGACGGGCACCACCTCGACGCGGGCGCCGTGCTCCGCGAGGAGGCGCCGGGCGCTCGCGGGGTGGCTCGTCGCGATGCGCAACCCGTCGAGGTCCGCGAGGGTCGCGGCAGGGTGGTCGACGGGGACGGCCGCGGCCAGCCGGCAGCGACCGTAGCCGAGCTCCAGGCGGACCGGCACCTCCACGCCCGCCTCGACCACGAGGTTCCAGCCGGTGATGCCGAGGTCCGCCACGCCGTCCGCGACGAACGCGGCGATGTCGTCCGTGCGCACGAAGAGGATGTCGATCGGCTGGTCCTCGACGCGTGCGAAGAGCGCCCGCGTCGCCTCCGGCACCGCGAGGCCGGCATCGCGCAGGAGCGCGAGCGTCGGCTCGAGGAGCCGCCCCTTGTTGGGGATGGCGATGCGGAGGCGGCCGTCCCGCTCGCCGAGCGCGGCCCGCGCGGCCGCCGCCATGCCGTCCGAAGCGCTCGTCATCGCGTGCTCCCTCCCGTGCCCGGCGCGGACGCCGTGCGTACCCCGGCCCCGCGGGCGAGCGCCTCCCGGTAGCCGCCCGTCCCGTGGCGGAGCCACTGGGCGATCCGGGTCACCGTCGCCGTGCTCGCCCCGGTCGTGCGCGAGATCTCCCCGTACGGCCGACCCGCCTCCAGCAGACCCGCCACCTCCCAGCGCTGGGCGAGGTCGTGGATCTCCCGCAGCGTGCACAGGTCGCGGAAGAAGCGCTCCGCGGCCGCCCGATCGGGCAGGGCGAGGATCGCCTCGAGCAGTGCGTCCGTGGCGGGCGTCCGCCAGTCGTCGGTCTCCGCGGTCATCGGTCGTTCCGGGCTCCAGGCTGTGGTTCGCGGCCCGGGCGTGGGCGCTTGCGTGTTAGCATACTACCATGCTGAAGCAGACGCCCGCCGTTCCCGGATCCACCGAGCCGATCCCTGCCATCGACCTCCTCGACGGTGCCGTCGTGCGGCTCGCCCGCGGCGACTACGCGGCCGTGACCCGCTACGGTGACGACCCGGTCGCGACCGCCCGTGCCTGGGAGGCGCAGGGCGCGCCGCGGCTCCACCTCGTCGATCTCGCGGGCGCGCGCGACGGCCGGCCCGTCGGGGCCGCGCTCATCGAGCGCATCGTCCGCTCGGTCCGCATCCCCTGCCAGGTGGCGGGCGGCATCCGCGACGCGGACGCCGTCGACGCGGTCCTCGCGACCGGCGCGGACCGCGTCGTGCTCGGCAGCGCCCTCGTCCGCGACCCGGCGCTCGGCGGCCGGCTCGTCGCCCGCCACGGGACGGACGCGATCGTGGCCGCGATCGACATCCGCGACGGCCAGGCGCTCGGCGACGGGTGGGTCCCGGGCGCGCTCGGCACCCCGGCGATCGCCCACGCGACGCGGCTCGCGGACGCGGGCGTCTCGCTCCTCGCGGTGACCGCCATCGCCCGGGACGGCCTTCTGGAGGGTCCGGACCTCGCGCTCCTCGCGGAGGTCGCGGCCGCCGCACCCGGGGCGCGGATCATCGCCTCGGCCGGCATCGCCACGCTGGACGACATCCGGGCGGTGGCGGCGGCAGGGTATGCGGGCGCGATCCTCGGACGCGCCCTCTACGCGGGTCGCTTCACGCTCGCGGAGGCGATCGCCGCCGCGCGCGGCTGACCGTCCGTCAGCGCCCGCCGCCGTCGCGGGCGTGCGCGGCGACGACCCGGTCGACGATCTGCGGCGGCACCTCGGCGTAGTGGTCGAGCGTCGCCCCGAACGTGCCCCGGCCCGCGGTGAGCGAACGGAGCTCCGTCGCGTACGTGAACAGCTCCGCCTGCGGCACGAGGGCACGGACCACCTCGGACGTCGCATCCGCCTCCACGCCCAGGACCCGGCCACGCCGGGAGACAAGGTCGCGCGACACGTCGCCGAGCGCGCTCTCGGGGCAGCGGACCTCGACGCGCATCATCGGCTCGAGGAGCACGGGGTGGGCGGCGGCGATCGCGGCACGGGCGGCGAGCGCGCCCGCGAGGCGGAACGACAGCTCGTCCGAATCGACCGTGTGGAAGGACCCGTCCACGAGCGTCGCATGGAGCCCGACCACGGGGTAGCCCGCGATCGGCCCACGCTCCGCGGCATCGCGGACGCCCTTCTCCACGCCCGGGAAGAAGCTCCGCGGCACGGAGCCGCCGACGACCTTCTCCGCGCACCCCACGCCGTCGCCCGCGGCCGGCGCGACCTCGAGCCAGACGTGGCCGAACTGACCCCGGCCACCCGTCTGCTTCCTGTGCCGCCCCTCGGCCCGGGCGCTCCCGCGGATCGTCTCGCGGTACGCGACGTGCGGAGCATGCGTGATGATCGCGGTCCCGAACTTCCGCTTCAGGCGCTCGCCGGCGACGGCCACCTGGCTCTCGCCCTGCGCCCAGAGGATCTGCTCCCCGGTCTCGACCGGCCGCTCGACCCGGAGCGTGGGGTCCTCCTCGAGGAGCCGCCCGAGCGCCGCGCCGAGCCGGTCCACGTCGGCCCGCGCGGCGGGCTCGATCGCCACGGGCAGGCTCGGGGGCGGGAAGACGAGCGGCGCCAGCGCGAGCGGGCGGCTGCGCGCCGAGAGGCTGTCGCCCGTCGCGGTGACCGCGAGCTTCGCGACGGCACCGATACCGCCCGCCGCGATCTCCGTGACGATCGCCTGCTCACGGCCGCGGAGCGCCAGCACCTGCCCGATCCGCTCCTCCGCGAGGCGGGCCGGGTTCCAGGCGACATCGTGCGCGCGCAGGGTGCCGGACCAGACGCGGAACCACGAGAGCCGCCCGACGAACGGGTCGGCGGTCGCCTTGAAGACCTGGAGGAGGAGCGGCCCGTCCGGGTCGGGCGGAACGTCGACCGGGGCGCCCTCCGCGTCGCGCGCGTGGACCGGCGGCTCCTCCGCGGGGGAGGGGAGGTAGCGGACGATCGCGTCGAGGAGGCCCTCGACCCCGATGCCGCGGACCGCGGCCGCCACGAGCACGGGCATGAGCACACGATCGCGGACGCCGCGGTGGAGCGCGGCATCGAGCTCGGGGTCGTCGATCGTGGCGCCGTCGAGATAGCGCGCCATGAGCGCGTCGTCGGCCTCGGCGGCCGCCTCGACCACCTGCTCGCGGCGCCGGGCGACCTCGCCCGCGAGCTCCGCGGGGACGGGCACCTCCGCCATGCCCGCATCACCCGCCACCCAGGCCCGCCCGTGGACCACGTCCACGTACCCGCGGAAGCCCGCGCCGGCGCCGATCGGCAGGTGGAGGGGTGCCACCCGGGGCCCGAGCTCCGCGCGGAGCGCGTCGAGGACCGCACCGGGCGCCGCCGTATCCCGGTCGCAGCGGGTGAGCACGAAGAGCGTCGATCGCTCGAGGACCCGGGCCGTCCCGACGGCCGTGGCGGCCCCGGGCTCCATCCCGGCCGAGGCATCGACGCACACGATGCCCGCGTCCGCGGCGCCGTAGCCGGAGATCACCTCGCCCACGAAGTCGGCATAGCCGGGCGTATCGAGCAGGGTGATCCGGTGGTCGGCGTGCTCGAGCGCGACGAGGTGGAGCGCGAGCGAGAGGTGGTGCTGCTGCTCCTCGGGGTCGGCATCGAGGTGGGCGGCCGCGTCGCCGGACCGGCCGGTGCGGGTCACGGCGCCGGTCCGCGCGAGCATCTGCTCCGCGAGCGTCGTCTTGCCGGTCCCCGTGTGGCCGGCGAGGACGACGTTGCGCACCCTGGTGGGATCGACGACAGCCATCGGAGGCACCTCCGGTCACGCTCCGGTGTCGGGCCTCGGTTCCTTCCCGGGGTCACGCCGGGCCGCTCGCTGGTTCCTGCGCCGCATCATATACACTCCCCGACGATGTCCGGACATTCCAACTGGTCCACGATCAAGCGCCAGAAGGGTGCGAACGACGCGAAGCGGGGCGCGATCTTCACGAAGATCGCCCGCGAGATCTCCATCGCCGCCCGCGAGGGTGGTGGTGACCCGGAGGCCAACTACCGGCTCCGGCTCGCGGTCGAGAAGGCCCGCTCCGTGAACATGCCCTCGGAGAACATCAAGCGCGCCATCGAGCGGGCGACCGGCGGCGACAAGTCCGCGGTCTACGAGGAGATCGTCTACGAGGGCTACGGCCCCGGCGGCGTCGCGATCCTCGTGGAGACCGCGACGGACAACCGCAACCGGACCGCCGCGGACGTCCGCGCGATGTTCGCCAAGGCGGGCGGCCAGCTGGCGGGGGCGGGGGCCGTCGCCTGGCAGTTCGCGCCGCTCGGTGTGATCTCCGTCCCGCGCGCGAAGCAGGACCCGGACGAGATCGCGCTCGTGGCCATCGACGCGGGCGCGTCCGACGTGGACACGTCCACGGACCCGATGGAGATCAGCACGGAGCCGGGCGACCTGGAGGCCGTCCGGCGCGGCCTCGAGGCAGCGGGCGTGCCGGTGGAGGCCGCCGAGCTCACGATGCGCCCGAAGCAGACCGTCGCGATCGACGGTGCCCAGGTGCGCCAGAACCTGCGCCTCATCGACCTCCTCGAGGACCACGACGACGTCCAGCGGGTGACCGCGAACTTCGACATCCCCGACGACGTCCTCGCGGAAGCCACGGCCTGAGCCGCGGGCAGCCGATCGCCCGGTGATCGTCCTCGGCATCGACCCGGGCACCGCGAACACCGGCTATGGCCTCGTCGTGCGCGACGGCAACCGCCTCCGGATGCTCGATTACGGCTGCGTCGAGACGGCCGCGACCCTGCCGCTCGCGGAGCGTCTCGTGGCCATCCACCGGGCGGTGGCCACGCTCATCGACCTCCACGCGCCCGATGCCGTCGGCGTCGAGTCGCTCTACTTCAACCGGAACGTGCAGACGGCCTTCGCCGTGGGGCAGGCACGCGGCGTCGTCCTGCTCGCGGCGGCGCAGCGCTCCGTCCCGGTCCTCGAGTACGGCCCCGGCGAGGTGAAGATGGCGGTGACCGGCTACGGCCGCGCGGACAAGGGGCAGGTGCAGCGCATGGTCCAGGCGCTCCTCGGGCTCGCCACGATCCCCCGGCCGGACCATGCGGCCGACGCGCTCGCGGTCGCGATCTGCGCAGCGCACAGCCGGGTCGCCGCATGATCGCGCTGCTCACCGGCCGGGTCGCCTCCGTGCGGACCGATTCCGCGGTCGTCGTCGCGGCCGGCGTCGGCTACCGGGTCCACGCGGGCCCTGCCGCGCTCGCGGCCTGCACGCCCGGCGCCGACGTCACGCTGCACATCCACCACCTCGTGCGCGAGGACCAGCAGGCGCTCTACGGCTTCCGCACGGAGGAGGAGCTCGCCTTCTTCGAGCTCGTCACGACGGTCGCGGGCGTCGGGCCGAAGGTCGGTCTCGCCATCCTCTCGTCGCGCCCGGTCGCGGACCTGCAGCTCGCGATCGTGAGCGGGGACGAGGCCGTCCTCACCGCGGTGAGCGGGGTCGGCCGCAAGCTGGCCGGCCGGATCGTGCTCGAGCTGCGCGAGAAGGTCGCCGCGGGCGGCGCGGCCGGCCTCACGGGAGCCCCGGGCGCCGGTGCGGCGGAGGGCGAGGTCGCGGGCGCGCTCCAGGCGCTCGGCTACTCGCTCGCCGAGGCACGCGAGGCGGCCCGGCTCGCCGTCGCAGACCCCGCCGTCAGCCCGACGCTCGAGGACCGGGTGAAGGCGGCCCTGCGCGCGCTCCGACGGGACTGAGCCCCGGGTGATGTTCGAACATCCGTTCGCATCGTTCCCGCGGACCTGCTAACCTTCCCGCATGGACGACGCCGACCGGATCGTCGCGCCCGCCTCGGCGGAGGCGGAGGTGACGCTGGAATCGAGCCTCCGGCCGCGCTACCTCGCCGAGTACATCGGCCAGGCGCAGGTGAAGGAGAACCTCGCGATCCTGCTCGACGCTGCGCGCGCCCGCGGGGAGGCGGCCGACCACGTCCTCCTCTATGGTCCGCCCGGGCTGGGCAAGACCACCCTCGCGACGATCATCGCCCGCGAGCTCGGCGTCCGGCTCCACACCACGAGCGGCCCCGCGATCGAGCGACCGGGTGACCTTGCCGCGATCCTCACCAACCTCGACGAGCGGGACGTTCTCTTCATCGACGAGATCCACCGCCTGAACCACAGCGTTGAGGAGATCCTCTACCCGGCGATGGAGGACTTCGCGATCGACGTGATGATCGGCCGCGGCCCGAGCGCACGCAGCCTGCGCCTCTCGGTGAAGCCGTTCACCGTGATCGGCGCGACCACGCGCGCCGGGCGCATCTCCGCCCCGCTGCGGGACCGCTTCGGCGCCGTCCACCGGCTCGACTACTACGCGGACGACGAGCTCGCGGAGATCGTCCGGCGCTCGGCGGGCATCCTCGACGTGGCGATCGACCCGGCGGCGGTCGGTGTCCTCGCGCGGCGCGGCCGCGGCACGCCGCGGATCGTCAACCGCCTGCTGCGGCGGGTCCGCGACCACGCCCAGGTCCGCGGCGACGGCCGGATCACCCGCGACCAGGCGGAGATCGCGATGACCGCGATGGACATCGACGACCGCGGCCTGGACACCACGGACCGGCGCCTGCTCGCGGCGATCATCCAGAAGTTCGCGTCGGGCCCCGTCGGCGGCGCGGCCGTCGCGGCGGTGATCGGCGAGGAGGTGGAGACGATCGAGGACGTCTACGAGCCGTATCTCCTCCAGCTCGGCTTCCTCGACCGGACGCCGCAGGGCCGCGTGGCCACGGAGGCTGCACGCGACCACCTCCGGGCGCTCGGCTACGACGTGCCGCCCCCGCGCCGCCTCGAGCGGCTCGACACCGGCCTCTGGGACGGCATCACGGCCGAGGGCCGCACGGACGCCGGGGGTGAGGCGTGACCGCGCCCGCGCTGCCCGGACCGGACGCGCTCGCCGATCCCGCGCTGGCGATCGCCACCCGCGGCCTCACGAAGCGCTACGGCAAGCGCCAGGCGCTCGCCGGCATCGACCTCGATGTCCCGCAGGGGCGGATCTACGGCTTCCTCGGCCCGAACGGATCGGGCAAGACGACGACGCTGCGGATCCTCGTGGGGCTGATCCGGCCGGACGCAGGACGGGTCGCCGTCCTCGGCGCGCCCTGGGACTGGCACGACCGGCGCCGGCTCTTCCGCATCGGCAGCATGATCGAGACGCCGGCCTTCACCCCGTATCTCTCGGCGCGGGACAACCTGCGCACCTACGCGGCCGCCGGACCGCCCACGCCGCGGACCCGGGTCGAGGAAGTCCTCGATGCCGTCGGCCTGCGCGACCGCGCGGGCGACGCGGTGAAGGGCTACTCGCTCGGCATGCGCCAGCGCCTCGGCATCGCGGTCGCGCTCCTCTCGGACCCCGAGCTGCTCCTGCTCGATGAGCCCGCCAACGGCCTCGACCCGGCCGGCATCGTGGCGATGCGCGAGCTCCTGCGCGGCCTCACCGCGGCAGGCAAGACGGTCGTGATCTCCAGCCACATCCTCTCGGAGATCGAGGTCATCGCGGACGTCGTGGGGATCGTGGACCACGGACGGATCATCCGCCAGGGGCCGCTCGCCGCGATCCTCGCCGAGGGCGCCACGCTCCGCGTGCTCGTGGCGCCGGACGAGCGCGAGCGCGCGCTCGCCGCGCTTGTGCAGATCGCCCCCGTCCGGCCGGAGCCGCCCGGCGGGGACCCCGGGGCGGTGCACGTCCGGCTCGCCCCGGAGCGAGCCGCGGAGGTGACCCACTGCCTGGCGGGTGCGGGCATCTGGCTCCGCGGCCTCGCGGCACAGAACGACCTCGAATCGGTCTTCCTCTCGCTCACCGCGGAGGCGCCGACAGGGCACCTCGCGTCGGGCTGGGGGATGGCACCGCCGGGGGACCGCAGGTGACCGGGCTCGTCCGTGCCGAGCTGCTCAAGCTCCGACGCCGCTGGGCCACCTGGATCGTCCTCGGAGCGCTCATCGGGGTCACCGGGCTCATCTACCTCGTCATCGCCATCAGCGGCGGCGGGCCGCGGCAGGACGCCGCCGTCATCGTCACCCGCTTCCCGGGCGCCTACGGCGTCCTCAACCAGCTCGTCTTCGGCCTCGGCAGCCTCCTCGCGATCGCGTGGGCGGCGGCGCTCGCGGGCAGCGACTGGACGTGGGGCACCGTCCGGGTGGTCATGGCCCGCGGCGAGGGGCGTGTCCGCTACGTGGTCGCGAAGGCGATCGCGCTCGGGCTCGCGCTCGTGGTCGCGGTCCTCATCGCGTACGCCGCCGGGCTCGCCTTCGCGGTCCTCGCGGGCACGACGCTCGGGGTGGCGCCGCCCGATCCGCTCGCGCCACGGGTGAGCGGCGGCCTCGTGCAGTCGCTCGCGCTCGGCATCCCCGTGCTCCTCGAGCGGGCCGCGATCGGCTTCGCGGTGGCGATCATCCTGCGCAGCCAGCTCGCGGGGGTCGTCGTGGGCATCCTTCTCTCGCTCGGCGAGGGGATCCTCACGACCGTCCTCGTCGCGCTCGACTTCCGTGCCGGCGAGGCCGCGGAGCCGGGCGTCGCGTGGTACCAGCTCCTGCCGTTCGGCGTCGGCGACAGCCTGATCGCCGCGGCCCCCGGCACATCCGGCAACCTCGGCACGATCTTCGGCGAGCCTGCGCCGGTGGAGCTCGCGGCGGTCCTCGTCTTCGCCTACCTCGCGATCGCCCTCGGCGCGGCGGCGCTCGCAGCCGCACGGGCGGAGATCGCCTGATGGCGCCGGTTGTGCCGGGCGCGCTCGGCGGCCCGTGGGGGCGCGCGCGGAGCGCGTTCTCCGTGACCGCGCGGCCCGGCGACGGCTCACGGGCCCGCGCCGGCAGGCTCGTGACCCGGAACAGCACCCTCGAGACGCCGATCGTCATGCCCGTCGGCCCGAACGCGCCCGGGAAGGCGCTCGATCCGGACGATCTCCGGGCGATCGGCGCCCCGATCATCCTCTCGAACACCTATCACCTCGCGCTCCGCCCCGGGCACGAGCGGATCGAGCGACTCGGCGGGCTTCACCGCTTCATGGGCTGGGAGCGCGCGATCCTCACGGATTCCGGTGGCTTCCAGGTCGTCAGCCTCGCCGCGCAGCGCTCCATCGACGAGGGCGGCGCCACCTTCCGCTCGCATCTCGATGGCACCGTCCATCGCTTCACGCCCGAGCACGCGATCCGCGTCCAGGAGGCGCTCGGCTCGGACATCGCGGTCTGCTTCGACCAGCCGGTCCTGCCGCACGCCTCGTCGCGCGCGGAGGTCCGCGAAGCCACGGACCGGACGCACCGCTGGGCCGAGCGGTGCCTTGCCGCGCACCGCAGGCCGGACCAGGCGCTCTTCGGGATCATCCAGGGCGGCCTGGAGGCGGACCTGCGGGTGGCGTCGGCGGAGACACTCGCCGCGCTCCCGTTCGACGGGCTGTGCATCGGCGGCCTGGCGGGAGACGAGACGGCGGAGCAGCGGCGGGCCGCGCTGGACGTGACGGTGCCGCTCCTCGCGGACGATCCCCGGCCCCGCTACCTCATGGGCCTCGGCTCACCGCTGGACATCATCGAGGCGGTCGACGCCGGCGTGGACATGTTCGATTCCGTCCTTCCGGCGCGGGTCGCCCGGAACGCCACGCTCTGGGTGCCGGACGGCCGCATGAACATGCGCAACACGCGCTGGCAGGACGACGACGCGCCGGTCCAGGAGGGTTGCCGCTGCCGGCTCTGCCGCTCGTTCTCGCGCGCCTACCTCGCGCATCTCTTCCGGGCGAACGAGCTGCTCGCGTACCGGCTCGCGACTTGTCACAACCTCACCTTCCTCCTAGACTTCATGGCCGGTATCCGTTCGGCGATCGCCGACGGGACCTTTCCCCAGCTGCTCCGCACGATGCGGGACCTGCGCCCCGGGACCACCGGTGCGTCCGCGATCGCGTCGTGACACGCAAGGCGGCACGGGCCGTCCACAGGATCGGCTCCGCCGGGGAAGAGGCCAGGAAGCCGCACCGCCCAGGATGGGTGGTGCCATGCGGAGGCGCGAGGACCCATGGCCGGCAAGACTCCCGCAAAAAGGGAGACGAAGAAGAAGCCGAAGGCCCAGGGCCAGAAGCCCAAGCTCGAGTCGCTCCTCGACTCGCCGCCGCAGTCCGTGGAGGTCATCCGACCGAAGCGGAAGCCGCGGTCGGAGGAGAGCGAGGACGCCTGAGCGAAGGCGGACGACCGGTCGGCTCTCGGTGGCAGATGCGCAGGAGATGCAACGCATGACCATCAGTGGAGCCGGCCAGGCGGCAGGCACGGACAAGGCGGCGACCGAACGCGCGAAGGCGGTCGATTCGGCGATCCTGGCGATCGAGAAGCAGTTCGGGCGTGGCTCGATCATGCGGCTCGGCGCGTCGGAGAAGCAGGCGGTGGACACGATCTCCACCGGGTCGATCGCGCTCGACCTCGCTCTCGGGGTCGGCGGCATCCCGCGCGGCCGGATCACGGAGATCTACGGCCCGGAATCCTCGGGCAAGACGACGCTCTGCCAGCACGTGCTCGCGGAGGCACAGCGCAAGGGTGGCGTCGTCGCTTTCATCGATGTCGAGCACGCGCTCGACCCCCAGTACGCCCGTGCCTGCGGCGTGAACGTCGACGAGCTCCTCGTCAGCCAGCCGGACACCGGCGAGCAGGCGCTGGAGATCACGGAGACGCTCATCCGCTCGGGTGGCGTGGACTGCGTCGTCGTGGACTCCGTCGCGGCCCTCGTGCCGCGGGCGGAGATCGAGGGCGAGATGGGAGATTCCTTCGTGGGCGTCCAGGCGCGCCTCATGAGCCAGGCGCTGCGCAAGCTGACCGGCGCCGTGAGCCGCTCGAACACGGCCCTCATCTTCACGAACCAGCTGCGCGAGAAGATCGGCGTCATGTTCGGCAACCCGGAGACCACCCCGGGCGGCAAGGCGCTGAAGTTCTACGCGAGCGTGCGCCTGGACATCCGCCGCGTGGAGACGATCAAGTCCGGCACGGACGCGATCGGCAGCCGCGCGCGCGTGAAGGTCGTGAAGAACAAGGTCGCGCCGCCCTTCCGCGTGGCGGAGTTCGACGTGATGTACGGCGAGGGGATCTCCCGCGAGGGCGGGCTCCTCGATGTCGGCGTCGCGTCCTCGGTCGTCACGAAGACCGGCGCGTGGTTCACGTACGGGGACACCCGCCTGGGCCAGGGCCGGGAGCAGGCCAAGGAGTTCCTCAAGTCCAACCGCGACGTGGCCGCTACCCTCGAGTCGGAGATCCGCGGCAAGGTCGCCACGATCGAGGTGCCCGTCGAGGGCATCGCCGAGGCCGAGTAGGCCGGTGGCGGACGCTGCCCGCCGGCCACCCGACCGGGTGGCCCGGCGGGACGCCGCCCGGGCTCGCCGCGCAGAGGTCACGGACGTCGCGGTCGTGCTCGCCGCCGCGGGCGACATCCTCGCCGGACGCCCCGTGACCGTCGCATGGATGCGCACCCGGCTCACCCGCCTCGGCTACCCGGCCCCGCTCGTCGAGACCGCGATCGAACGACTCATCGCCGTGCGCTACCTCGACGACCGCGCGTTCGCGGATGCGTGGCTCGCGTCGCGCGACCGGTCGCGGCCGCGCGGCGCCCGCGCCCTGCGCACGGAGCTCCTCCGGGCAGGCGTCCCCGACCCCGTTGTGCGCGAGGTGCTCGCCAC
>JBJTJV010000147.1:0-18271 GCA_046352645.1 Chloroflexota bacterium
CACCGGCGCGACGGAGATCCACGCGATCCGGCCTGCGGGCGTGCGCATCGGCGGGCCGAGGTCAGGCCGCGGTCCGCGCGTCGCCGCGCGTCGCGGCCGCCGCATCGGCTTCCGCACGCGCCGCGAGCCGCCGGATCATCGTGCCGAAGATCGGTGGGTGCACCGGCGTCAGCGCCGCCCAGTAGAGGAAGCCGAACGCCCCGTGCGGCTCGAAGAAGGCAGTCTGCACGAGCCGGCTGCGCGACGGATCGCCCGGCGCGGGCTGGACCTCGAACTGGAGCCACGCGATCCCCGGCACCTTCATCTCCGCGCGCAGGCGGAGGAGCGCCGCCCGTTCCATGGCCTCCACGCGCCAGAAGTCGAGCGCATCGCCGACGCGCAGGTGCGCCGGGTCGCGTCGCCCCATGCGCATGCCGACACCGCCCACGAGCCGGTCCAGCAGCCCGCGGACCGTCCAGAGCCAGTGGTACGGCCAGGCGGAGGTGCCGCCGATCCCCTCCACGGTGGCGAAGAGCTGGTCGGGCGTGGCCGCCACGTCGAGCACCCGGCGGTCGATATGCATCCCCTCGAGGCTCGTCGGCCCGTCGGCGGAGCCGCGGTTGCGCTCCACGTACGCGTCGAACCAGGTGGTCGCCACCTCGCCCGCCGCGAGCCGGTCGAGCGCCCGCTCCACCGCCGCGTGGTAGGGCATGGGCGTGACGCCGAGGCGCCGCGCGGGCTCGGGATCGTGGACGATGACCTCGTTGCGCAGCCCCGCGATGAGCGGCCGCGCGATCGCCGACGGGACCGGCGAGACGAGCCCGACCCAGTACGACGAGAGGCGCGGCGTCAGCACCGGCACGGGGATCATCACGCGCCGCAGGCCGCGGACCTTCGCATAGCCGAGCATCATCTCGCCGTAGGAGAGGACGTCCGGGCCGCCGATCTCCACGACCCCGGTCACCTCCGGGTGGTCGAGCACCGCGACAAGGTAGGCGAGGACGTCGCGGATCGCGATCGGCTGGCAGCGCGTCCGGACCCAGCGCGGCGTGATCATCACGGGCAGCCGCTCCGTGAGGTGGCGGAGGATCTCGAACGACGCGCTGCCCGAGCCGATGATCACCGCCGCGCGCAGCTCGGTCACCGGCACGCCGTGCGCCGCGAGCTCGCGGCCCGTCGCCTGGCGCGACGCGAGGTGCTCGGACAGCACGTCGCCGGATGCGCCGAGGCCGCCGAGGTAGACGATCCGCTGCACGCCCGCGGCATGGGCGGCCTGGGCGAAGGACCGCGCGGCGGCGATGTCGCGCTCGGCGAAGCCGTGCTCCCCCTCGGCCATCGCGTGCACGAGGTAGTAGGCGACCTCCACGCCCGCGAGCGCCTCCGCGAGCGACGCCCCGTCGCGGACGTCGCCGCGCACCACGCGCGCGCCGGAGAAGCGCCCCTCGAGCAGCCGCGGCTCGCGCGACAGCAGGACGACGTCGTGGCCCGCGGCCACGAGCAGGGGAGCGAGGCGGCCGCCGACGTACCCGGTGGCCCCGGTCAGGAGGATGCGCATGCGGGCGGTTCGCGCCCCGGGGGCCCGCGGATGCCCGCGCGCAGCCATGCCGCGCTGCCGTGCCGCGCTGCCGCGGCCGCTCAGCCGGCAGGCGACACCGACGGGGCAGGCGGCAGGGACGCAGACGGCGATGCGCCGGCGAGCGGCATCGGGGGCGGAACGGGCGTCGGTGGCGGCCCCACGACCGCCTGCGCAAGCGCGTCCGCGAGGCCGTTGATGTCCGCGCCGCCCCGGTTCGCAAGCGCGACGACCGCGAGCCCTGCCGACGGCACCCGGTACATCGCTGCGACGAACCCGCGGAGCGAGCCGCCGTGCCCGTACCCCGGCCGCCCCGCCAGCCACTGCGCCCGCGCCCCGAGCCCGTAGCCCTCCGGCCCGAAGGCGAGCATCTGCGCGAGCGAGCCCGGCGAGAGCACGGTGCCGCCGTAGAGCGCCTCCTCCCACCGGAGCAGGTCCTCGGCGGAGAGGAGGATCGCGCCCGCCGCCCAGGCGACGGTCGCCGCGGACGTCATGGGGCGCAGGGTCGTTCCGTCCGACAGGTCGACCCACGCGCGGTCCTCGCGCAGGTAGCCCTTCGCAGCGCCGTCGGGCACCGGCTCGTCACCCTGCAGGACGGCGCTCGCGAGGCCGAGCGGCGTGAAGAATCGCGCCCGCAGCTGCTCCGCGAGCGGCGCGCCGGCCGCGATCTCCAGGATGCGTCCCGCGAGCACGTAGTTCGTGTTGGAGTAGGACCAGCCGCGTCCCGGCCGGAAGAGCGGCCGCCGTGCGGCCGCGAGGGCGAGGATCTCGTCCGTCGTCCAGCGGTACGTGGGCCGTCCGAAGACGAGCGCCTCGTAGCGCGGATGCCAGAAGTAGTCCGCGAGCCCGCTCGTGTGCGCGAGGAGCATCCGCAGCGTGATCCGCCCCGCCCGCTTCTGCTCCGGCACCCAGCGCGCGATCGGCTCGTCGAGCGAGAGCACGCCCTCCTCCGCGAGGCGGAGTGCCAGGGCGGCGACGAAAGTCTTCGTGATGCTCGCGATCACCCACGGCGTGCGTGTCGTGGCCCGCGGGCTGCCGGTGCCCGCCTCGCGCCCGCCCGCGGCCCCGGTCCAGGTGGTGCCGTCCGGCAGGCGCACGGCGGCCACGACGCCCGGGACGCGCGCAGCCCTGCGCCAGGCGCGGAGAGCCGCGTCCAGCCGCTCGGGGATCGCGGGCGTCGCGAGCGGCGCCACGGACCCGACGGGAGACGCGGAGGACGCGGGGGACGCGGGGGTGCCCGTTGCGAGCGCGGCCGCGACCGGCGAGGCGACCGGCGAGGCGCCGGCCGATGCACCAGGACCGGGCAGCCCGAACGGCACGACGACGGTCGATGCGACGACGGCGAGGGCCAGCGCGAGCGCGCCCGCGGCGGACGTGCGGGCGGTGGCGGACGGGCGATCGGTCGGCATGCTGCGCTCCGGCTGGCGGGTCGTGGACACGCGGCCGCCGGCCATGCTCCACCGGCGTTCCCTCAGCCTCCCGCGGCGGAGCATGCCACGGATCGCCGCACGGCGATCCGGTCGCGGCTCAGCGCGTCCAGTGGAACGACTGCTTCACGATGCGCAGGTAGACGAAGCTCTCCGTGGAGATCACCCCGGGCACGCACCGGAGCTTCTCGGTGAGGAAGCGCAGCAGGTCCTCGTTGTCCACGCAGACGACCTCCACGAGCAGGTCCCACGCGCCCGCCGTCGCGACGACGTAGATGACCTCGTCGAAGGCGGCGATCGCCTCCGCGGCCGCGAGCATCGCCTGCGCCTCGCAGCGGACGCCGATCATCGCCATCTGGTCGTAGCCGAGCTTCAGCGGATCGGCCACGCCGACGACCTGGAGCACGCCGCGCTCCACGAGCCGTGCGGTCCGGGCGCGGACCGCGGCCTCGGACAGGCCGAGGGTCGCCGCGATCTGCGTGAACGGTCGCCGCCCGTCCTCCTGGAGCGCATCGATGATCGCGCGATCGACCGCGGAGATCTCCTCGCCGGAGCGCGCGCCGAGGACGCGGGGCTGGGAGGGCGGTGTCTGCATCGGCGCGCACGGTAGCAGGACGCGCCCGCCTCCGCCGGCCCGGGGCACACGGCCGGTGACCCGTACGCGGACGCGCCCGCACCGACCGATCCCCCCTGCCGGATGGCACCCTTCCCCCTGCGCCCCTGCCCGCGGTACGATGCGCACCAGACCGGGCGTGTCCGCGCTCGGCGGCGACCATGCCCTGTCGCCCCAGCACAGGATCCGCGTGCCCATCGATCAGCCTCCGGCACTCCTGGCGCTCGCCGCGCTCGCGCTCGGGATCATCCCCGTGGCGCTTGCCGTCGCGTGGTTCGCCGACCGTCGGCGGACGGAGCCGGAGCGCGAGCAGCGGGTCGCGCGCGCGGAGCGGCAGGCGCCCGCGGCCGCCGCGGATGACGCCGTGGGCGCGGCGACGACCGTCTTCGACCGTGCCGCACGTGTCGTCGCGCTCCTCTTCATCGCGACCACGGGCATCGTCGTCGCGGTGAGCGGTGCCTGGCCGGAGGCAGCGCCGTACATCTACGTGCTCCTCGCCGCGGGCACGATCTTCGTGGTCCTCACCCAGGACCTCTTCCCCGCGGGCGTCCGCGCGCCGGTGCGCTACTGGACGGGCGCCGTGGGCTCGATCGCCTTCCTCGCGCTCCTCACCGGCCTCACCGGCGGCGCCACGAGCCCGTTCGCCCTCGGCTGGTACCTGCTCGTCGGCGGCGCATCCCTCGCGACGCGCGGCATCGGCCCCGGCCTCCTCGCGCTCATCTCCGGTGCGACCTGGCTCGCCGTCTCGCTCATCGTCGGGGCGATCGACGGCCTCACCGCCGCAGCCGCCGCCCAGCTCGTCATCGCGCTCATCGCGCTCGCGCTGCTCGCGTACGTCGGCTCGATCGGCGGCCGGGAGCAGCAGCGTGCTCGTGACGAGGCGCTCCGCCTGTCGCGCTTCGACGCCCTCACCGGCCTCCAGAACCGCGCGGCGTTCGTCGCGGCTGTCGAGCGCGAGATCCGGCGCGTCGGGCGCATGGGCCGCGGCTTCTGCCTCCTGATGATCGACCTCGACGACCTCAAGCCCGTGAACGACACGTACGGCCACCCCGCGGGCGACGAGCTGCTCCGCTCGGTCACGGCCGTCATCGAGCGGACGATCCGCGCCACGGACTGTGCCGGCCGCTACGGCGGGGACGAGTTCATGGTCCTCCTCCCGGAGACGGAAGCACCCGGCGCCCTCGTCGTCGCGGAGAAGCTCCGGCGCGAGGTGAGCCAGCTCGGCATGCGCGTCGGCGAGCGGACCCTGCGCACCTCGATCTCCATCGGGCTCGTCGCCTTCCCGGACGATGGCACCACGGTGGAGGACCTGCTCGCCTCGGTGGACGCCGCGATGTACGAGGCGAAGCGGAACGGCAAGAACCAGATCGTCGGCTATGCCACGCGCACGGACCGGATCGCCACCTCGATCGCGCCGCCGCGTTCGCTCGACGACGCCCCCGTGGAGATCGCGGCCGCGGACCGGCCCCGCGCCCCGCGCCGCGCGGAGGACCTCTTCCTGTCGCGCCCGGAGCCCGCGGACGGCCCCGCCCCGGAGCGCGCCACCGGCACCTGGGGCGAGCGCCCCGCCCGCCCCGGCCCGACGACCGTCGAGGCGCCCGGGGGTCGGCGCTACGTCGTCTTCCCGATCGAGCCGGACGAGCGCCGCGCCTGACGGCTCGCGCCCCCGCCGGTGACCGCGCCGCCGACCGGCCACGGCGGGGTCGCGGTGTAGAGTTCCGGCATGGCCGACCTCTCCCGCGCCGGCTTCGGCACGCGCGCGAGCGCCGCCGCCTCGACGCCGCCGGAGGTCCGTGAGGTCGCGACGTCCGTCCCGATCTACCAGGCCGCCGCGTTCGCCGCCGACGACGCGGACGACCTCGCGGCGATCCTCGCCGGCCGGGCTCCCGGATATGCGTACGCGCGGATCGCGAACCCCACGGCGGACGCGCTCGGGCGTGCGTACGCGGAGCTCGCGGGCGGCGCTGCCGGGGCCGCCTTCGGCTCGGGGATGGCCGCGATCCATGCGGCGCTCCTGAGCCTCGTCTCGGCGGGCGACCGGATCGTGGCCACGCGCGCCGTCTACGGCAGCACGCGGGCGCTGCTCGACGGTCTGCTCACCCGGCTCGGCGTCGCGACCGTCTACGTGGACCCGACGGACCCGGACGCGGTCCGCGCAGCGCTCGCGCCGGGTGCCCGCGGCCTCTACCTCGAGACGATCTCCAACCCCACGCTCGTCGTCGCCGACCTGCCGCTCCTCGCGGAGCTGGGGCAGGCCGCGGGGGCCACGGTCGTGGTGGACGCGACCTTCGCCTCGCCCTGGGTCGCGCGGCCCCTCGAGCAGGGCGCCGACCTCGTCGTGGAATCGGCGACGAAGTGGCTGAGCGGCCACTCGGACGTCGTCGCGGGTGTCGTCGCAGGCGACGCGGGCCGACTCGCCGCGATCGGGCGGGTCGCCACGGACACCGGCGGCATCGTCGCGCCCTTCAGCGCGTTCCTCGTCCTCCGCGGCCTCCAGACGCTCCATGTCCGGATGGCCGCGCACGCCGCGCGGGCGCGGCTCCTCGCCGATGTGCTCGCGGACGCCCCCGGCGTCGTCCGCGTCACCTACCCCGGGAGCGCGGACCATCCCCAGGCCGCGGTCGCGGCGCGCCTGCTCCACACGGGCGGCGGGATGCTCACGGTCGAGCTGCCGTCCCGCGCGCAGGCCGCCGCCTTCATCGACGCGCTGACGATCCCGCCGCGGACCGCGTCGCTCGGCTCCGTCCACACGCTCGCGGTCCACCCGCCGTCCCACACGCACCGCCAGCTCGATGCCGCGGAGCTCGCGCGTGCAGGGATCGCGCCCGGCCTGGTGCGCATCTCCGTCGGCCTCGAGGAGCCGGAGGATCTCGTGGCGGACCTGCAGGCCGCGCTCGCCGTGGCCGCGGCCACCCCCGGCTGACCCGCCGGCCCGGATCGGAAGGAACGGCGCACCATCGCCACCACGATCGCCCGCTCCCGCCGCCGGGAGACGGCGCCCGGCCCGCTGCCCGCGCGGCTCGGTGCCGCAGCGTGGCGGACCCTCGTGAGCGTCCGCTTCGCGGTCCTCCTCATCCTCGCGATCTCGCTCGCCGGCCTCGTCGGCACGCTCGTGCGCCAGCTCTCGCCCGGCGCCATGGACGATCCCGCGATGCGCGCCCGGGAGCTCGGCGAGATGGCCGCGGCGCTCGACCCGGTCCGGCCCTTCGGCCTGCCCGTGGGTCCTGCCCTCTACGCGATCTTCGACACCCTCGGCTTCTTCCGCGTCTTCACCGCACCCTGGTTCGTCCTTCTGCTCGCCGTGCTCGTGCTCGCGATCGTCTGCTGCACGATCGACCGGACGCCGCGCCTCTGGCGCACGGTGCGCGACCTGAACGTCCCGCAGCCCGCGCCGTTCTTCGACCCGATCCTGCCGCACCGGGCGGCGCTCGGGACGGGTACCTGCACGCCGGACGCGATCGCGACGGTCCTGGGCGGGCGTCGCTACCGGGTCCGGCGCGCGGGCGATGCCGCGGGGCCGGCGGCGTGGGTCCACGGTGACCGGTTCCGCTACATGAAGATGACCACCCTCCTCACGCACCTCGGGCTTATCCTCTTCCTCGCGGGCGGTGCGGTGACCGCGGCGGTGGGCTTCGAGACGGTCGTCTTCGTGGGCGTCGGGCAGACGGCGCCGGTCCGGGCCGTGGGCACGCCGGGCAACCTCCTCGTGAAGGTGAACGACTTCGCGGCACCCCGCCGCGCGAACGGCGCCTTCGCGGACTTCCGCACGGACCTCTCCGTGTACCGCGATGGCGCCGAGGTCGCGCGCAAGACGATCCGCGTGAACGATCCGCTCGACGTGGACGGCTACCGCTTCCACCAGACGACGTTCGGGCCGGCAGCGGCGCTCACCATCCGCGACGCGGCGGGTGGCCTCCTGTGGACCGGCCCGATCCTCCTCGCGGGCGAGCTCCTCGGCCGCCCCCAGGGATTCCTCACCGTGCCCGGGACGGCGATCGGCCTGCTCGTGCTCATCGACCGGACCGTGAACGGTGTCACGCGCCTCGTCCTCCAGGGCGTGGGTGCGGACGGCGGCGGGGAGGGGACGCGCACGCTCTTCCAGGCGGCCCTGCAGCCGGGCGGGGAGACCGACCCGTCCCGGACCGCGGGCGTCGCGATCCGCTGGGACGGGACGGAGGCGTGGACGGGGATGGTCATCCGCAACGACCCCGGGATCGGGCTGATCTGGATCGCCTTCCTCTTCCTCATCAGCGGGCTCGTGCTCACCTTCTACTTCCCGCGCCGCCAGGTCTGGGCGCGCGTCGCGGACGGGCGGATCGCGCTCGCGCTCGCCGGGGACCGCCACTCCGACCTCGGGCGCGAGCTCGAGCGGCTGCGCGCCGCGCTCATCGCCGCGGGCGCCACGCCGCTCCCGGAGCCGCTCCCCGAGCCGCCGGCACGGACGCCCGGCGCCCCGCCCGGGAGCGCGTCCGCGCCGGCCTGAGGCACCGCACGCCCGCGCAGGCCCGAGACACTGAACGCCCGCGCCGGACCCGCGCCGATCTCTTCTCCGAGATCACCCCGTCCCGGTACCGAACCGCTACCCGGCCCGGCCGTATCCTCTCCCCCTGCGCCGGGACGCGCCCATCCGCGCACCCGGCTTCCCGCGAACCGCGGTCCGAAACCCACGCACGGCAGGAGAGAGATGAGCGCACGGAGCAGCGCGATCGCGGCGATCGCGGGACACCGGGTCGCGCAGACCCAGAACTACCTCGAGCACGCGGGCCAGGCCATCTACGGCCAGTACGTCTTTGGCGAGGACGCCCAGCGCGAGTACCTCGCGAAGCCGATCTTCCGCAAGCTCCGGCGCACGATCGACGGCCACGAGCCGTTCGATCCCGCGATCGTCGACGCGGTCGCGCACGGCGTGAAGGAGTGGGCGATGGCGCGGGGCGCCACCCACTACACGCACTGGTTCGTCCCCATGACCGGCGCCACCGCCGAGAAGCACGACTCGTTCCTGAACCCCCAGGGCGAGGCGCGCACGATGGCCGAGTTCTCCGGCAGGAACCTCGTCCAGGGCGAGCCGGACGCGAGCTCCTTCCCGTCCGGCGGCATCCGCGCCACCTTCGAGGCACGCGGCTACACCGCGTGGGACGTGACGAGCCCGATCTTCCTCCAGGTGGAGCCGAACGGCGTCACGCTCACCATCCCGACCGCGTACGTCTCGTACACGGGCGAGGCGCTCGACCACAAGATCCCGCTCCTGCGCTCCCAGGCCGCGCTCGGCGAGCAGGCGCTCCGGGTGCTCCGCTGGTTCGGCAACACGACCGCCAAGCACGTCTTCACGAACATCGGCCCCGAGCAGGAGTACTTCCTCATCGACCGCCGGCTCGCGGAGCAGCGGCCGGACCTCGTCCTTGCCGGGCGGACGCTCTTCGGCGCGCCGTCCCCCAAGGGCCAGGAGCTCGAGGACCAGTACTTCGGCTCCATCCGCGAGCGCATCCTCGCGTTCATGATGGACCTCGACCGCGAGCTCTGGCGCCTCGGCATCCCGTCCAAGACCCGCCACCACGAGGTTGCCCCGGCCCAGTTCGAGATGGCGCCGGTCTACGAGCCCACATCGGTCGGCTCCGACCACAACATGCTCGTGATGAGCACGATGCGCAGGCTCGCGCCGCAGCACGGCCTGATGCTCCTCATCCACGAGAAGCCCTTCGCCGGCATCAACGGCTCGGGCAAGCACAACAACTGGTCCATGGGCACGGACGAGGGCGAGAACCTTCTCGACCCGGGTCACGACCCGCACGCGAACGCCCAGTTCCTCGCGTTCCTCATCGCGGTCATCCGCGCGGTCCATGAGCACGGTGACCTGCTCCGCGCGAGCATCGCGGACGCGGGCAACGACCACCGCCTCGGCGCGAACGAGGCGCCCCCCGCGATCATGTCCATCTTCCTCGGCTCGCAGCTCGAGGACGTCGTGGACCAGCTCGGCAAGGGTGCCGCGAAGGGCTCCAAGAAGGGCGCGTCGGTGGAGCTCGGCGTGACCTCGCGGCCCGTCCTCGCGGCGGACGCCACGGACCGGAACCGGACCTCGCCGTTCGCCTTCACGGGCAACAAGTTCGAGTTCCGGGCGGTCGGGTCCTCGGCGCCGATCTACTGGCCGCAGACGGTCCTGAACACCGCCGTCGCCGATTCGCTGCGCAAGCTCGCCGACGCGCTCGAGAAGGTGAAGCCGGGCGACTTCGACGGCCTCACGAAGATCCTCTCGAAGCTCGTCAACGAGCACAGCGCGGTGCTCTTCGAGGGCAACGGGTACTCCGCCGAGTGGCATGCCGAGGCCGCCCGTCGTGGGCTGCCGAACAACAAGACCACGGTCGACGCGCTCCCCGCGCTCACGACCCCGAAGGCCCGCACGGTCTTCGCGTCGCTCGGCGTGCTCTCCGAGCGCGAGCTGGAGGCGCGCGCGGAGATCAACTGGGAGCGCTACGTCAAGGTCTCGAACATCGAGGCGAGCTGCGCGATCGAGATCGCCCGCACGATGGTCGTCCCGGCCGCCGCCCGCTACCTGGGGCAGCTCGCCGCGGCCGGCACGTCGAAGGGCATCGCCACGATCGCCGCGGACGTCGCGAAGAAGACGGACGCCGCGATCGCCGCGATCGCCGCGCTCGAGAAGGCGCAGAAGGCGGCACACGCGGCGGGCTCCGTCCACGCCGAGGCGAAGGCCTTCCAGGCGAAGGTGATCCCCGCCCAGGGCGCGCTCCGCGAGGCCGTGGACGCGCTCGAGGTGATCGTCGCGGACGACCTCTGGCCGCTGCCCAAGTACCGGGAGATCCTCTTCCAGTACTGACCACCCCGCAGCCGTGACCGATGCCCCGCCGGGTCCGCCCGGCGGGGCATCGCGTTCTCTGCCGCTGCCGGCGCGGGCGGCGTACCCTCTGCGGATGGAAGCGCTCGCCATCACCCCCGGCGTCCCGTGGTCGCTCCACCGGCGGACGGTCCCCGCCCCGCGCCTCGATGCCGTCCCCGGCGGCCGCGGCGTCCGCGTCCGCGTCCTCCAGGCCGGCCTGTGCGGGACGGACGCGGAGGTCGCCTCCGGCCTCTTCGGCTACGGCCCGCCCGGCTCGGACCACCTCGTCCTCGGCCACGAGCATCTCGGTGAGATCGTGGAGGTCGGCCCCGGCGTCGAGGACCCGTGGCTTCGGCCGGGCCACCTGGTCGTCGCGTCGAACCGCCGTCCGGGGCGGAGCCCCTGGGATCGCGTCGGCCTCCAGGACTTCACCGCGGACACGGACACGATCGAGCGCGGGATCCGCGGGCTCCACGGCTTCCTCGCCGAGGAATACGTGGACGACCCGGCCTTCCTCACGCCCGTGCCGGACCTGCTCGCCGCGACCGGCGTCCTGACCGAGCCGATGTCCGTCATCGAGAAGGGCCTCGTCCAGGTGGACGCGGTCCAGCGTCGGCTGCGCATCTGGGAGCCGGCGCGCGCGCTCGTGATCGGGGCGGGCACCATCGGACTCCTCGCGGTCCTCGCGCTCCGCCTCCGCGGGCTCGCGGTCACCTGCTGGTCGCGCCGGTCGCTGCCCTACCGGAACGCGGACCTCGCGGGCCTGGCCGGCGCGCGCTACGTCCCGGCCGGCGAGATGGACATCGCCGCGGTCGCGGCTGCCCACGGCCCCTTCGACATCGTCGTCGAGGCGAGCGGGGCCGCGGAGCTCGTCGCCCCGGCCGCCCTCGCGCTCGCCCCCAACGGCATCCTCCTGCTCACCTCGGTCACCGCGGGCCGGACCGTGGTCCCCGTGGACCTTGCCGCGTGGAACCAGGCGTTCGTGCTCTGGAACCGCGCGATGGTCGGCACGGTGAACGCGTCGCGCGCGGAGTTCGCGCTCGCGGTCGGGACGCTCACCCGTGCGGAGGCCGAGCTCCCCGGCTGGTGCGCGGGGCTGATCACCCACCGGATCGCGGGGCTGGACGCGGAGGCCGTGCAGGCACGGCTGCGCGCGCGGGGGGACGCGATCAAGGTGGTCGTGGAGGTCGGCGCGCGCGGGTAGATGCGGTGGGGACTGGCGGTCCTGTGGCCGCCTCCGCTATCCTCTGCGCCGCGGCCACCGGAGGAGGGCCGCCCCGACGGCGCGCACGCGCCTGCGGGACGATGGGGAGGATGCATGGCCCAGGCCGCCGCCGCCGCAGGCACGCCCGCGACCGGTGACACCGCGCAGCCCGTGCTCGAGATGCGCGATGTCGCGCGCTCGTTCGGCAGCATCCAGGCGCTCGACGGCGTCTCCATGTCCCTCTTCCCCGGCGAGATCCACGCGCTGCTCGGGGAGAACGGCGCAGGCAAGTCCACGCTCATCAAGATCATGACGGGCGTCCAGCAGCCGGACCGCGGCGAAATGCTCCTCGACGGCCGGCCCACACGCGTCTCCTCGGCCCAGGACGCCCAGGGCCTCGGCATCGCCGCCATCTACCAGGAGCCGATGATCTTCCCCGACCTCTCGGTCGCGGAGAACATCTTCATCGGCCACCGCGACCGCGGCCGGATCGTGGACCGCCGCGGGATGGAGCGCGAGGCCGCGGAGGTCCTCGCCCGCCTCGGCGTGAAGCTCGACGTCGGCGAGCCCGCCCGCGGCCTGACGCTCGCCGAGCAGCAGACCGTGGAGATCGCCAAGGCGATCAGCCTCAAGGTCCGCGTCCTCATCATGGACGAGCCGACCGCGTCGCTCTCCGCGCACGAGGTGCGCCGCCTCTTCCGCATCGTCGCGGCGCTCAAGGCGGAGGGCGTCGCGGTCCTCTTCATCTCGCACCGGATGGAGGAGGTCTTCGAGATCGCGGACCGGGTGACGATCCTCCGCGACGGCCGCTGGATCTCCACCTCGGTCCGCGGCGAGCTCACGCCCGCGGGAGCGATCCGCGGCATGGTCGGACGCGAGGTGAAGGAGCTCTTCACGCGCCGCCGGACCGAGCCCGGCGCGGTCCGGCTCGCCGTCCGCGACCTGCGCCGCGAGGGCGTCTTCTCCGGCGTCGCCTTCGAGGTGCGCGCGGGCGAGGTCCTGGGCTTCGCCGGGCTCGTGGGCGCGCGGCGCACGGATGTCGGGCTCGCGCTCTTCGGCGTGGCGCCGGCGGACGGCGGCACGGTGGAGCTCGACGGGGCGCCGGTATCGATCCGCAGCGCGCGCGAGGCGACCGGGATGGGCATCGCGTACAGCACGGAGGACCGCCGCCAGCTCGGCCTGATCTTCCCGATGTCGATCACCACGAACATCACGCTCCCCTCGCTCGGTCGCTACCTCGGCGCCCTCGGCCTCGTCCGCAGCGGGGACGAGCGCGAGACGGCGAACGCCTTCCGCGACCGCCTCCGGATCCGCGCCCCATCCGTGGATACCCCCGCATCGAGCCTGTCCGGCGGCAACCAGCAGAAGGTCGTCCTCTCCAAGTGGCTCGAGACGAAGCCGAAGGTGCTCATCCTCGACGAGCCCACGCGCGGCATCGACGTCGGCGCGAAGGTGGAGGTCCACCAGCTCGTGGATGAGCTGGCCGCCCAGGGGATGGCGATCATCCTCATCAGCTCGGACCTGCCCGAGGTGCTCGCCATGAGCGACCGCATCCTCGTCATGCGCGAGGGCCGCCAGGTCGCGATGATCCCGCACGCGGAGGCGACGCAGGAGCGCGTCCTCTCGGCCGCGATGGGCCAGCGCGGGGACATCATCGCGGACGTGCCGGGGATCGACCCGATCGCGGGGACCGCGGCCGCCGCCGCGCTCGACCTGCTCGCTTCCGGCGAGGTGGACCCGGACGACCTGCTGCGCGAGCCGGGGACGCCGGCCGGGGGTGCCGCCTGATGGACGCGATCCTCCGCCGCTTCCGGCCCGAGCAGCTGCGCGAGCTCATCCTCCTCGTCGTCATCGTCGCGCTCGTCGCCTTCTTCGCCTCGCAGATCGACCAGTACCTCAACGCCCGCGCAGTCAACCGGATCACCACCGGCCTCGCGATCACCGCGGTCGTCGCGGTCGGCCAGGTCCTCGTCGTCCTCACCCGGAACATCGACCTCTCCGTCGGCTCGTCCGTCGGGCTCGTCGCGTACGTGGTCGGCACGATGCTCACGCGCTGGACGGAGATGCCGCCGCTCCTCGCGGTGCTCCTCTCGGTCGCGCTCGGCCTCGCGCTCGGCGCGATCAACGGCCTCCTCGTCGCGTACGGGCGCGTCCCGTCGATCATCGCGACGCTCGGCACGCTCGCGCTCTACCGCGTCGTGCTCGTGGAGCTCTCCGGCGCGAAGACCGTCACGACCGCGGACCTGCCCGACTGGCTGAACGACATCCCGGGCGCGAACGTCGCCTCGTTCGAGGGCTACGACCTGCGCATCATGGTCGCGGTCGCCCTCGTGGCGGTGATCGTGGGCCAGCTCGTGCTGCGCTACCTGCCCTTCGGGCGACGCCTCTACGCGATCGGCTCCAACCCGGACGCAGCGCGCGTGGCGGGCCTGCCTGCGCGCCGTGATGTCTTCGCCGCGTTCACGCTGTGCGGCGGTCTCGCCGGCCTCGCGGGCTTCATGTTCCTCGTGCGCTTCGGGAACATCACGGTCGTCGCGGCGCAGGGCCTCGAGCTCCAGGTCGTGGCGGCGGTCGTCGTCGGCGGGGTGAGCATCCTCGGCGGCTCCGGCTCCATGATCGGCGCCTTCATGGGCGTGCTCCTCATCGAGATCCTCCAGCAGAGCCTGCTCCGCTGGTCCGGCGTCTCGGAGTTCGTGAAGGACGCGATCCTGGGCCTGCTCATCCTCGTGGCGGTCGCCACGGACACGATCATCCTCGGCCGGCTGCGCGAGCGCTGGGTCCGCGTCCGGCGCCGCGACCAGGAGGCAGCCCAGCAGGCGGCGGCAGGGGAGGGCGGCGCATGAGCCGGACGATCCTCGCGCGGCTCCGCGGCTGGGAGGGGCTCCTGCTCCTCTTCCTCCTCGTCGTCATCGGCTTCAATCTCTGGACGAACCCGCGCTACCTCGACCCGATCAACCAGGCGAACCTGTTCCAGCTGGGCATCGAGAAGGCGATCGTCGTCCTGATCATGGCCTTCGTCATCATCAACGGCGAGATCGACCTCTCCGTCGCCTCGATGATGGGCCTCGCCGCCGCGCTCGTCGCATGGCTCTTCGAGCTCGGCGTGCCGATGGAGCTCGCGATCCCGGTGGCCCTGGTCGCGGGCGCGCTCCTCGGCGCCACCAACGGCTTCTTCGTCGCGATCGTGGGCATCCCCTCGCTCGCCGTCACGCTCGCGGGCTACATCGGCTACCGCGGCCTGGCCCGGCTCCTCG
The DNA here is from genome assembly GCA_046352645.1 of Chloroflexota bacterium. GTDB lineage: Bacteria > Chloroflexota > Limnocylindria > Limnocylindrales > CSP1-4 > JAFMJV01. The sequence goes on from JBJTJV010000147.1 coordinate 14,880, forward strand.
TGGAGGACCGCTCCGTCGGCGATTTCCCCGCGTGGTTCGACAGCCTCGGCCAGGCCGGCGTCGTCGGGCCGATCACCTTCCCGGTGCTCCTCTACGTGGTCCTCGCCGTCATCGCGGTCGTCGTGCTCCACTTCACCGGCTTCGGGCGGAACACGATCGTCATCGGCTACAGCACCGCGGTCGCGCGCTTCTCCGGCGTCCGCGTGGCGCGCAACAAGATCATCCTCGTCACCATGAGTGGCCTCATCGCCGCGCTCGCGGGCGTGCTCATCGCGGCCCGCCTCGGCGCGGTCCGGGCGAGCACCGCGGACGGCTTCGAGCTGGACATCATCACCGTGGTCCTGCTCGGCGGCGTCAGCATCTTCGGCGGGTCCGGCACGATGATCGGCGTCCTTCTCGCGACGCTCCTCGTGCTCAACCTGCGCAACGGCCTCGTGATCGCCGGCATCACCGGCAACACGCAGACCGGTGTCATCGGCCTTCTTCTCATCCTGTCCGTCCTTGTCCCGAACATCGTGGCGGGGATCGGCGAGCGGCGTCGTCGCCGGGGTGCGGACCCCGGGGCGCCGAGCCCGCCTGCGCAGGGGAGCGAGGGGGTACCCACCCGCGCCGCGGGCGGGTAACATCCGGCAAGCGTCGCGGACGTCCGCCCGCAGGGGATCGGGTCCGTCGACACAGGAGGAGGTAGATCCGTGAGGATCCGCAGCACCTTCGCAGCGGGCATGAGCGCCGCGCTGCTCGTGGGCATGCTCGGCGGCGCCGTCTCGGCGCAGGACGCCGTGGTGGCCACGCCGGGCCAGGACGTCAAGATGATGCTCCTGCCCAAGTTCCTCGGCATCCTGCCGTTCGACCAGGCGAACCAGGGCGCCCAGGAGGCGGCTGCCGAGCTCGGCAACCCCACCGCGTTCGACTTCGTCGGCCCCACCGCCGAGAACAGCGTCGCCGGCCAGCTCGAGTTCATGACGAACGCCCCCACGGGTGGCTACAAGGTCGTCATGCTCTCGAACAACGCGGGTGACCAGATCGCCGCCGCCGCCGCTGCCGCGCAGGCCGCGGGCCTCAAGGTCGTGACCTGGGACTCCCCGATCCCGACCGGCGAGGGCGAGAACGTCTTCGTCGCGCAGGTCGATTTCTCCGAGACCGGCGTCGTCATGGCGGACATGGCGCTCTCCATCCTCGGCGAGGACGGCGGCAAGTTCGCCATCCTCTCCGCCTCCCCGGACGCCGCGAACCAGAACGCCTGGATCGCCGCGATGCAGGCGGCCCTCGAGTCGGACGCGAAGTACGCCGGTCTCGAGCTCCTCGAGATCGTCTACGGCGACGACCAGTCGGAGAAGAGCTACGAGCAGGCGCAGGCGCTCCTCTCGAAGTACCCCGACATGGAGCTCATCATGGCCCCGACCTCGGTCGGCATCGTGGCCGCCGCCAAGGCGCTCCAGGATGAGGGCCTCTGCGACAGCGTCAAGGTCTCCGGCCTCGGCGTGCCCGCGGAGATGGTCGAGTACACCCTGAACGGCTGCGCCCCCGAGTTCGCGCTCTGGAGCTTCGTCGACCTGGGCTACCTGACCTACCACCTGGCGTACCTCCTCGGCACCGGTGCCCTCCAGGGCGCCGAGGGCGAGAAGTTCGTCGCCGGGCGCATGGGCGAGTACGAGATCACGAAGGACCCGACCCGGCCGGACGTCAACGCGCTCCGTGTCCTCATGGGCCCCTTCACGGTCTACAACGCGGAGAACGTCGAGGCCGCGGCCCAGTAAGGTCGCGTTCTCGCAGCGAAGCCCCCGGCCCGTTCGCGGGCCGGGGGCTTCGTCTATCCCGGTGCGTGCCGGGCGATCCAGAGAGGGAAGGACGGACGGATGCCGGTCGGGGCGCGCGTGGACCTGGGAGTCGATCGCACGGTGACGCTGCCGCCGTGGGCGCTGCCCGCGGAGCCGGTCGTGGCATCCGCGGGCCTTGTCGCGTTCACCGCGGCCGCCCTGCGGAGCGCGGGGATCCGGCCGCGGGATGCCGCCGCCGCTGCGGAGGTCTTCGTCCTCGCGGACCTGCGCGGGCATCCATCCCATGGTGTCTCGCGCCTGCGCCAGTACCTCCGGCTCATCGATTCCGGCTCGGTCCGGGCGGATGCGGAGCCGCGGGCGATCGTCCGCCGGACGGCGCTCGAGCTGTGGGACGGCGACCGCGCGCTGGGGCCCGCCGTCGCCCACCGCGCGATGGCCCGGGCGATCGTGCGGGCCCGCCGCACCGGCCTCGCCGCCGTCGTCGTGCGCGACGCCGGCCACTTCGGCATCGCGGGCGCGTACGCCATGCGCGCGCTCGCCGCGGGCATGGTCGGCATCGCGACGTCGAACGGCTCGCCGATCGTGCCGCCGACCGGCGCGAAGGCCCCCGGGCTCGGCACGAACCCGCTCGCGATCGGGGTGCCGGACGGGAGCGGCCGCGGCTTCCTCCTGGACATGGCGACATCCGTGGTCGCGGGCGGCAAGGTGGAGGTCGCCGCGCGCCAGGGCAGGCAGATCCCCGCCGGCTGGGCGCTCGACCCGGACGGCCGGCCCACCACGGACGCGACCGCCGCGCTCCGCGGGATGATGCTGCCGCTCGGCGGGCTCGCGGAGACGTCGGGCTACAAGGGCTACGGCCTCGCCGCCGCGATCGACCTGCTCACCGGTGTCCTCTCCGGCGGGGCCTTCGGGCTCTCCGTGGCGGGGATGTGGGATACCGGTCACCCCACCACGATCGGGCAGCTGCTCATCGCGCTCGACCCCGGCGCCTTCGGCGACCCTGCCGCCTTCCATGCGCGCGTCCGGGCGTGGCGGGCGGAGATCACCGCGCGCCCGCGCCAGCCCGGCGTGGACGAGATCCTCGTCGCGGGCGACCGCGAGTGGCGCGCGCAGGACCGCCAGGCGGAGCGCGTCGCGCTCGTGCCGGAGGTCGTCGCGGACCTTGCGGCCCTCGCCGCGGAGCGCGGCCTGCTGCGCGCCTGGCGCCGCGCGGTGGCGTAGCGGCGCAGCGGCCGGGCGCGGGGCGCGCCGGGAGCGGTCCGGCGCGGGGCGCGCCGGGAGCGGCCGTGCGTCAGCGGCCGTGCGTCAGCGGCCGAGCTGCTCCCGCTCCACGTCCTCCACGCCGATCCAGCCCGGCCAGAGCCGGTTCACCGTGCCCGCGAGGCCCGCGAGGAAGAGGACACCGTTCGCGGCGGGGTGCACCCAGTGGGCGTTCACCTCGAAGGACGCGGTCACCGTCCACGTCGCCGGGTCCAGCCGGAAGAGCCGCCCGCCGAGGCTGTCCCAGCCGATCAGCTCGCCGACGTCGCGGTAGGTCGTCACCCAGGGCGTGCCGTCGTCGTCGAAGGCGATGCACTGCGTCGCGCCGAGCCCGGTGATCGTGCGCAGATGCGC
>JBJTJV010000148.1:0-8412 GCA_046352645.1 Chloroflexota bacterium
ACGTTCGCGAGCGTCTGCGCCTCGATGCCCTGCGCCGCGTCGACGACGAGGATGGCACCCTCGCACGCCTGGAGGCTCCGGCTCACCTCGTAGGAGAAGTCCACGTGGCCCGGCGTGTCGATGAGGTTGATGCCGTAGGTCAGCCCGTCCCGCGCCGCGTACTCGAGGCGCACGGCGCGCGCCTTGATGGTGATCCCCTTCTCCCGCTCGAGGTCCATGGAGTCGAGCACCTGGCTCGTCATCTGGCGCGCGTCGATCGTGTGCGTCAGCTCGAGGATGCGGTCCGCCAGCGTGGACTTGCCGTGGTCCACGTGGGCGATGATGCTGAAGTTGCGCAGGCGCGACTGGGGGATCGTGGCCATGGGGTGGCAGGAGTCTACCAAAGGGCGCCCGCCCTGCCCCCGGACCGCGGTGACCGCCGCTCTTCCCGCGCGCGAGGAAGCCTGCTATCATCCGGCGTCGCGCCGCAAGCGCATCGTGTCGCGCCGTCCTGACCACGGGGCGCACGGACAACCGCACCTCTGAGAGGAACCACGACTTGGCTCACTCGTCCCGCACCTGGCGCGGCGCCCGGACGCCGCAGGGGAAGAAGCGCGTCCGGCAGTCGGAGCGGCGCCACGCGATCCTCGGCCCGCGCCGCACCGCCGTGAAGACGTACGTGAAGACCGCGGCCGCCGTCGCCACGAGCGGGACCGCCGACGCGGCCGCCGTGCAGGCCGCCGTCGTCGACGCGATCTCCGCGATCGACAAGGCCGCCAAGGTCGGGGCGATCCACCCGAACGCCGCGGCGCGCCGCAAGAGCCGCCTCATGCGCAAGGTGAACATCGCCGCAGCGGGCGGTACCGTCGTGGCGAGCGCCAAGGCCGCCCGGCAGACCGGCAAGGCCGCGGCCGCCAAGGCTGCCAAGGTCCGCATCGCAGCGGGCAAGGCGTCCAAGGCGAAGGGTGAGCAGACGGCCGCGGGCAAGGCGCGCGCCGCGCTCTCCAAGTCGTCCCGCGAGGCCCAGTCCGCGGCAGCCGCCAAGGCAGCCGCCCCGGTCGCCGCCGCGGAGAAGAAGGCCGCTGCGCCCAGGGCTGCGAAGCCCGCGGCGGAGAAGAAGGCCGCTGCGCCCAAGGCTGCCGCTGCGCCGAAGGCTGCGAAGCCCGCGGCGGAGAAGAAGGCCGCTGCGCCCAAGGCTGCGAAGCCCGCGGCGGAGAAGAAGGCCGCTGCGCCCAAGGCTGCAGCTGCGCCCAAGGCTGCCGCGAAGACGCCTGCGGCGCCCAAGGCCGCTGCGAAGACGCCCGCCAAGTAGCCGCGTCGCTGGCGGCAGCGCCGCCCGCGCCCACGCACACTTCCGGCCCGGGGATCCCCCGGGCCGTTTCGATGCCCGGCCGACGTGGCTGACGGGCCCGGCCGGCGCGCGACGTGCGCGCGCGACGCCCGTGTGGCGCGGCGGTCGGGCGCTGCCCCGCGGCCGCGCCGCGACGGCGATCAGGCCGGCGGCCCCTCCCCCGGAGGCGTCGGACGGACGCTCCGCCCGGCCGCCGCGAGCATCGCGCCCGCGAACGTGAGGAGGATGATCACGCCGCCGCTCTGGACGACGCTCCGGACGATGTAGTCGCCGTACGTGGCGCCGTCGGTGACGCCCGCCGCAAGAAGCTCGGCGCCGAATCCCGCCTCGACGTAGCGCAGCCAGGTGCATTCGGGACCGGTCGCGCAGGTGAGCTGACCGCCCTCGGCCGCGATCCGGTAGCCCGTATCCGCGTAGACGAAGAGGAGCCGGATGGAGCCGTAGATGAGCGCGAGCGACAGCCCGGTCACGAGCGCCGCCCACGCGGCGTTCGTGAAGACGTGCCAGACGGGCCGACGGCGGACGGCGCGCACGTTCGCGTAGGCGCCGATGAGCACACCGCCGATCGGCGCGGCGATGAAGACGAGCGACTGGACGGCGATGATCAGCTCGAAGGCGATCGCGATGACGACCGCCATGCCGAGGCCGACCCAGCCGGCGAAGATCGCCCCCCGGTCGACGAACCGCCGGAACCCGCGCGGGGACCCCGGGACGATGCCCCCCGCGGCGCTGCTCACCGGCCGGCGGCGAGCGCGGCGCGACCGGGGTAGACCGCGGTCCCCCCGAGCTCGGCCTCGATGCGCAGGAGCCGGTTGTACTTCGCGACGCGCTCGGAGCGCGACGGGGCGCCGGTCTTGATCTGGCCGCTGTTCGTGGCGACCGCGAGGTCCGCGATCGTGGTGTCCTCGGTCTCGCCGGAGCGGTGGCTGATCACCGCACCCCAGCCGCGGCCACGCGCGAGCCCGACGGTGTCGAGCGTCTCGGTGAGCGTGCCGATCTGGTTGAGCTTCACGAGCACGGCGTTCGCGGCGCCCTCCTCCATCCCGCGCCGGACGCGCGCCGGGTTCGTCACGAAAAGGTCGTCACCCACGAGCTGGACCCGGTCGCCGAGCTGCTCGGTGAGGAGCCGCCAGCCGAGCCAGTCGTCCTCCGCCATCCCGTCCTCGATCGAGACGATGGGATAGCGCGCGGCCCAGTCGGCCCAGAACGCCACCATCTCCGACGTCCTGAGCGAGCGTCCCTCCTTCTCCAGCCGGTAGGTGAGCTCGCCGTTCGCATCCGGAGCCCCGTCCACGAGCTCGGTGATCGCCGGATCGAGGGCGATCGCGACCTGGTCACCGGGCCGGTAGCCGGCCTTCTCCACGGCCCGGAGGACGATCTCGATCGCCGCCTGGTTGGACGGGAGCGACGGCGCGAAGCCGCCCTCGTCGCCCTGGCCGGTCGCGGCGCCCATGTCGTGGAGCACCCGGCGCAGGGCGTGGAAGATCTCCGCGCCCGCACGGAGCGCCTCGGAGAACGTGTCGAAGCCGAGGGGCATGACCATGAACTCCTGGAAGTCCGTGGAGTCCATCGCGTGCTTGCCACCGTTGAGGATGTTGAGCATCGGCACGGGCAGCGTCCGCGCGTTCACGCCACCGAGGTAGCGGTAGAGCGGGACGCCCTGCGCGGCCGCGGCGGCGTGCGCGCAGGCGAGCGAGACGCCGAGGATCGCGTTCGCGCCGAGGCTCCCCTTGTTCGGCGTGCCGTCGAGCTCGATGAGCCGGGCGTCGATGTACGCCTGGTCGGCCGCATCCTCGCCGAGGAGCTCGGGTGCGATCCGGTCGATGACGTTCGCGACCGCGGTGCGCACGCCCTTGCCGAGGTAGCGCTCCTTCTCGCCATCGCGCAGCTCGACCGCCTCGTGCGCGCCGGTGGACGCGCCGGAGGGGACCGCCGCCCGTCCGATCGCGCCCGATTCGGTGACGACCACGACCTCGACGGTCGGGTTGCCGCGCGAGTCGAGGATCTCCTGTGCGTCGATGTAGTCGATGCCGGTCATCCGTGCGCTCCTCCCTGGGCTCATCAGGCCGCGGGGCGATCCGCGAGGACGGCGATCCCCGGGAGCTCCTGGCCCTCGAGGAACTCGAGGCTTGCCCCACCGCCGGTGGAGACGTGGGTGAAGGTGTCCGCGAGCTTCAGCTCCTCGATCGCGGCGACGCTGTCGCCGCCGCCCACGACGACCGTGGTCCCGGCCTGCGCCATCCGGCTGAGCAGGCGCGCCATCGCGCGCGTGCCGTCGCCGAAGGTCGGCACCTCGAAGACGCCGAGGGGGCCGTTCCAGACGATCGTGCGGGCGCTGCCGAGCGCCTCCTCGAAGGCCGCCGACGAGGCGGGGCCGACGTCCACCGCGGACCAGCTGTTGGGGATCTTGTGGACGGGCACGACCTTGTGCTCGGCGCCCCGGGTGACCTCCTTGGCGACGACGATGTCCGTGGGCAGGAGGATGCGGACGCCGCGCTCCTCGGCCGCGGCGAGGATGCGCTTCGCGTCGTCCACGCGGTCCTTCTCGAGCAGGCTCTTGCCGACGCCGTGGCCCTGCGCGACGAGGAAGGTGTTCGCCATGCCGCCGCCGATGACGAAGAGGTCGACCTTGTCCATGAGGTGCTCGAGGACGCGGATCTTCCCCGACACCTTGGCGCCCCCGATGACCGCGGCGAACGGGCGCTCCGGCGCCTCGAGCAGGCGCGACAGGTGGACGATCTCGCGCTCCATGAGCAGCCCGGCGTAGGCCGGCAGGATCGTCGCGACCCCGACGGTGGAGGCGTGCGCCCGGTGCGCGGTGCCGAAGGCGTCGTTCACGTAGACGTCGCCGTAGGCGGCGAGCGCCTTCGCGAAGGCCGGGTCGTTCGCCTCCTCGGCCGCGTGGAAGCGCAGGTTCTCCAGGATCAACGCCTGGCCGGGCTTGAGGCGCCCGATGGCGTCCTCGGTGCCGAGGCCGAGCGCGTCGCCCGTGCACGGCACGTTCATGCGCAGGAGCTCACCGAGCCGGAGCGCGACCGGGCGGAGGCGCGCCGATTCGACCACCTTGCCGTTGGGCCGGCCGAGGTGGCTCATGAGGATCACCTTCGCGCCCCGCTCGAGGAGATAGCGGATGGTGGGCAGGGAGGCGCGGATGCGCGTGTCGTCCTTCACCTTGCCGTCCTCGATCGGGACGTTGAAGTCGACGCGGACGAGCACCCGCTTGCCGGCGGGGTTGAAGTCTCGGACGGTCAGCTTGTCCATGCGGGTCTTCCTTCCCGGGTTCGGGGCCGGGTCGCCGGGCCCCCCGGCCGCCGGGCGCCGGGAGTGGCGCGCCCGCGCGCAGGCGCGGGAGCGGCTAGCCGAGGCGGGCCGCGACGTGCGCGACGAGGTCGGCGACGCGGCAGCTGTAGCCCCACTCGTTGTCGTACCAGGTGATCACCTTCACGAAGTTGCCGCCGAGCGACATCGTGGAGGCGGCGTCGATGATCGAGGAGCGCGGGTCGCCGCGGAAGTCCGACGAGACGAGCGGCTCGTCCGAGACGCCGAGGATGCCCGTGAGCGGGCCCGCGGCAGCAGACCGGAAGGCCGCGTTCAGCTCCTCGACGGAGGCGGGGCGCTCGAGCTCCGCGGTGAAGTCGACGACCGACACGGTCGGCGTCGGGACGCGCAGGCTGAAGCCGTCGAACTTGCCCTTGAGATCCGGGATGACGAGCGCGAGCGCCTTGGCGGCCCCGGTCGTCGTCGGGATGATGTTCTGCGCGGCGGCGCGGGCGCGGCGCGGGTCCTTGTGCGCGACGTCGAGGATGCGCTGGTCGTTCGTGTACGAGTGGATCGTGTTCATCAGGCCGCGGCGGATCGTCCAGGTGTCGTGGACGACCTTCGCGGCGGGGGCGAGGCAGTTCGTGGTGCAGCTCGCGTTGCTGATGATGTGATGCTTCGCGGGGTCGTACTTCCCCTCGTTCACGCCGAGGACGATCGTGATGTCCTCGTTCTTCGCGGGGGCGCTGATGATCACCTTGCGCGCGCCGGCGGCAAGGTGGACCTTCGCCTTCTCCGCGTCCGTGAAGATGCCGGTGGATTCCACGACGATGTCGACGCCGAGGTCCCCCCAGGGGAGCTGCGCGGGGTCCTTGACCTGGAGGACCTTCACCGCGCGTCCGTCGATGACGATCGTGTCGTCCGTGTGCTCGACGGTGCCGGGGTACGCGCCGTACGTGGAATCGTGCTTGAAGAGGAGCGCGTTCGTGGCGGTGTCCACGAGGTCGTTCACGGCCACGACCTCGACGCCGGGCGAGCGCTCGATGATCGCCTTGAGCGACTGGCGCCCGATGCGGCCGAAGCCGTTGATGCCGACGCGGACTGCCATGGAGCGGACCTCCTATCGCGGGGCGTCGCTCCGGCGGGCCGACGGCGCGGGCGCGCCGGACGCGCTCGCGGTCGGACCCCGAGGCGGGGCAGGTCGCCCTCGGGTGCTGCTCGTCGGCGGCAGGCGCCGCCGATCGGGGGATCGGGTCGGGGACCTGCGGCCCGAGGGGCCACAGGTCCGCCGCATTCTAGCGGAGGCGCGCGGAAGGGCCCGTGGAGCGGGTCCGCGGGCGGGACGCTCGCCGCGCCCGATGGGCCCCCGAATCAGGGGACCCCGGTCGAGGTGACCGGGGTCCGTCCGTTCGTGCTACCGGGGCGCGGTCCGTGAGGCCGCCGCCCCGGCGCGCGTCAGGCGCCGATGCGGAAGATGTTGCCGCCGCACTTGGGGCACTGGCCCTTCGTGGCGGGCTTCCCGTTCTTCATCGTCGTCTTGACGGGGTCCTTCATCTCGACCTTCATCTTGTCCTTGACGCAATAGGCCTCGGCCATCGGGTACCTCCTGACGTGGGTGCGACCCCTCCCCGGGTCGCGTCTTCCGGTGCAGTATGCAGCACGACGGCGGCTTCCTGTCCAGCGGCAGCGCAGGGAGCGCGGCCGACAGGCTCAGCGGGCGATGCCCGGATGCCAGTAGGGCGCGCCCGCGGCGGCCGTCCGCTCGTCCATGCCTGCGAGCAGCAGGAGCGCCTCGAGGCCGGTACGGACGCAGGCTTCCTCGGCGGCCGCACGTCCGGGCGCGTCGAGGTAGCGGGCGGTCGTGGGGTGCGCGTAGGCGGCGCCGACGCCGCCCGCCCGCGAGCCCGCAAGGCCCGCGAGGACGAGCAGGGCGGACGCCTCCATCTCGAAGTTCAGGACGCCCTGGCGGGCCATCTCCGCGGCAAGGTCGGGGAAGCGGATCGGCAGCTGCGGGATCGGCCGGCCCTGCGCCCCGTAGAAGCCCGGGGCGGTGGCCGTGATGCCGAGGTGCGCCCGGTGGCCGAGGGCAGCGGCCGCCTCCGCGAGGGCTGCCACGGCGGCGTAGTCCGCGACCGCGGGGAACGCCTCGTGGACGAAGTACTTCGTGGTCGCCTCCAGGCGCACGGCGCCGGTGGTGATCACGAGCTCGCCGAGGCCGATGCCCGGCTGGAGGACCCCACAGGAGCCGATCCGGATGAACGTCGGCCGCCGCGTGATCGCGAGGATCTCCGCGAGCACGATCTCCACGTTGTCCGTGCCGATGCCCCACGCGACGACGGACATCCGCCGCCCCCGGAACGTCCCCGTGACGGAGTGGAACTCGCGGTGCTGCCGCCTCAGCTCGACCGCGTCGAGCATCCCCGCGATCCGGTCCGCGCGCTCGGGGTCGCCGGGCAGGAGGATGTGCTCGGCAAGCTCGCCGGGCCCGAGGTCGATGTGGTACTGCCGCTCGCCCTCGGGGAGGCTCACGCGCCGGTCGGGGTCTGCCATCGGTGGGGCCTCGCAGCGGTCCCGGTCGGGACCGTGCCGGGCTGCGGGCACGATAGGGAGGCCGCGGACGGTGCGTCAAGCCGCGCCACCGGGCAGGTCGCCTCGATCCGTGGCGGCCCCGGGCTCCATCCGCGCCCGGCCGGCACGCGCGATGGCCGCCGCGGCCGCGACCGCCACGAGGGCGCCGCCGAGCCCCGCGATCGGCAGGATCGGCAGACCCGGCGCATCGGCGGGGACACCGGTCGCGGCGGGGAGGACGAGCGACGGCGACGGCACGGGGCGGGCCTCCGCGGCGTCCGGCGCGACCGTGGCGGCGTCCGGCGCCACGAGCCGCGGCGCGACGACGATGTGCGCCGGGTCGGCCACGATCTCCGGCGCAGCGCCCGTGACGCGCACCCGTCCCTGCACGTTCACCACGGCTCCGCTGTCGAGGGCCGCGAAGGTCCGCCCCCCGGCACCGTCCGCGAGCACCACCACCGCGCGCGCCTCCCCGTCGCGGAGCGCGATCGCCGTGCTCCCGGCCTGCTCGACGACCCCACCGGTACGCACCTCCGATGCAGGCCACGCGACGAGCTCCGCGAGCGCGACGGCGGGGAGCGAGCCCGGTGCGGTGCCGGAGGGTGCATCGGTGCCCGGCCCGGTACCGCCCGGCCCGGCGAATGCGCCGGGCGTCGCAGGGTCGTCCGCGGCGCTGCCGTCCGGCGGCGGCGCATCCCCGCCGGATGCCGCAGGGGGCAGGGTCACGGCAAGGTCCGCCGGGCCGCGGGGCACGAGCATGAAGCGGCGATCCGATGCCGTGGGCCACGCACGACGGACGATCCCGGTCACGGTCGCCGTGGCCCCGGCCACGAGCGTGTCCGGAGCGATCCCCGCCCCGGCGAGCCCGGCGATCGGCAGCGCGCCGCCGGCGCCGAGCGACGCCTCGGCCCGCCAGGCATCGCCATCGCGCGCGACGTCCTCGATGCGCACCGAGACGCGCACGAGCCGCCACTCGAGGGAGGCGCCGGGCGCACGGCGCACGACCACCGGCACGACCGGGCCGCGACCGAGCGCGGCGGGCGCCGCGGAGAGCGCGAGCTGGGGCGCGTCGTACCAGGTCGCCACCTCGCCGACGGCGCGGATACGCGTGCCGACCGACGGTGCCGGCACGCCCACGGGCAGACGGACGAGGATCGCCCCGTCGGCGTCCGCGACGACGATGCGCCGACCATCGCCGTCGATGAGACCGGAGGGCGTCACGACGACCCCCTCGATCCGGGCGATGGTGCCGGGCT
>JBJTJV010000149.1:0-2018 GCA_046352645.1 Chloroflexota bacterium
GCCGGGACGACCGGCCGGCCCTTCTCCTTTTGCGCGAGACCACCGCCGCATCGGACTCGCGAGCGGCGTCGTTCACCGGGGCAGCGCCTCAGCCGACCCGCGAGAGGGCGAGCCGACCGGCTCGCCTCGCTTCGAGGACACGCAGGACGCCCTGCGCCTCCGGGCTCCGCAGCCAGGGGTCGGCGTCGAGAAGCGACTGGGCGCAGTCGAAGGAGGCGAGGGAGCGGCTGGCGGTCATGACGGAGACCCGCGACGGGCTCCGGATCGCGGAGGCGGACCTGGCGATTCGCGGCCCTGGCCTCGCCCAGCACGTCGGCGTCCCGCAACAGGTTCGCCACGCGGAAGTCGGGAAGACCCGCTTGGCGCGTGCCGAGCAGGGTTCCCGGGCCGCGAATCGCCAGGTCCGCCTCCGCGATCCGTAGAACGAGCGGTAGATGAAGACGAGCGAGGCGAGGAAGAACACGATCGAGAGGATGCGCGTCAGGCCCGGGCTCTCCGGTCGCATCGACTCGGCGAGCTCGACCGCGAGCAGGCCGAACAGCGTCGTGAACTTGATGACGGGATTCATCGCGACCGAGGAGGTGTCCTTGAAGGGGTCTCCGACCGTGTCGCCGACGACCGTCGCCGAGTGCAACTCGGTGCCCTTTTCCTTCAGCTCGACTTCCACGAGCTTCTTCGCGTTGTCCCAGGCGCCACCCGCGTTCGCCATGAACAGGGCCTGGTAGAGCCCGAAGATCGCGATCGAGATCAGGTAGCCAACGAAGAAGTAGGGATCGAGGAACGCGAAGGCGAGCGTCGAGAAGAAGACCGCGAGGAAGATGTTGAACATGCCCTTCTGCGCGTACTGCGTGCAGATCTCGACGACCTTCTTCGAGTCGGCGATCGAGGCCTTCTCGGTGCTCTCGAGCTTGATGTTCTTCTTGATGAACTCGACGGCCCGGTAGGCGCCGGTCACGACCGCCTGGATGGTGGCGCCCGTGAACCAGTAGATGACGGCGCCGCCGGTGATCATGCCCAGAAGGAAGGGCGCGTTCAGGATGGAGAGCTTGGCGACGCCGCTCTTGTCGGTGAGGCCGCTCGTGAGGACCATGATGATCGAGAAGATCATGGTCGTCGCGCCGACGACCGCGGTCCCGATGAGGACCGGCTTCGCCGTGGCCTTGAAGGTGTTGCCCGCTCCGTCGTTCTCCTCGAGGAAATCCTTGGCGCGCTCGAAGTCGGGCTCGAAGTTGAACTCCTTCTTGACCTCGCCCGTGATGTTCGGGAGCGTCTCGATGAGGGACAGCTCGTAGACCGACTGGGCGTTGTCGGTGACCGGGCCGTAGGAGTCGACCGCGATCGTGACCGGGCCCATGCCGAGGAAGCCGAAGGCGATCAGGCCGAACGCGAAGACCGGCCCGGCAATGTGGGCGATCTCCTCGGTGTCGAAGAGGCCCAGCCCGGTGGTCGTCACCCAGTAGCCGATCCCCATGAGACCGGCGATGATGAGTCCGAGCCAGAAGCCGCTCATGTTGCCGGCGACCAGTCCGGACAGCACGGTCAGGGACGCCCCGCCTTCGCGCGAGGAGACGACGACCTCCCGGACATGGGCGGACTCGGTCGAGGTGAAGATCTTCACCGCCTCGGGAATGATCGCCCCGGCGAGGGTGCCGCAGCTGATGATCGTGGAGAGCTTCCACCACAGGTCCGTGTTGCCGTTCACGTTGGGAATGAGCAGCCACGACATCAAGTAGGTCATGACGACGCTGATGATCGAGGTGAGCCAGACGAGGTTCGTCAGTGGGGCCTCGAAGTTCATCTGGTCGGCGTTCGCGTAGCGTCCGGACTGGATCGACTCGTTGAGGAGGTAGGAGGCGCCGCTCACGAGGACCATGACGATGCGCATGACGAAGATCCAGACGAGCAGCTGGACCTGGACGGTGGGGTTCTTCGCCATCGCGAGCACGATGAACGTGATGAGCGCGACACCCGTGACGCCGTAGGTCTCGAAGCCGTCGGCGCTCGGGCCGACGGAGTCG
>JBJTJV010000014.1:0-6360 GCA_046352645.1 Chloroflexota bacterium
CGCCGCCGGTCCCCGGCCGCGGCGCCGCGGCCACGACCCGCAGGCTGGAGCCCCCGACACAGGCGTACCGCGAGCCGACGCGCCCGCGCATGGGGATCCCGACCGCAAGGTCGATCCGGCGCCGGATCGGGACGGAGATCCCCTGCCCCTCGCTGCCGACGACGAGGGCCAGCGGGCCCCGCATGTCCGCATCCCGGAACGAGATCGGCGCGCTCTCGTCCGCGCCGACGATCCGGAGCCCGCGGGCGCGCAGGTCCGCGAGGCCACCCGCGAGATCCTCGAGCGGGACGAGGAGGAGATGCTCGACCGCTCCGGCCGATGCCTTCACCGCCGAGGGCGAGATCGGAGCCGCCCGGCGCGTCGGGAAGAGGACGCCGTGGACGCCGCACGCCTCCGCGCTCCGCAGGAGGGTGCCCACGTTCTGCGGGTCCTCGAGCGAGTCGAGGACGAGGACGAGCGGCGCTTCGCCGCGCTCGCGGGCGCGGGCGAGGACGTCGTCGAGCGTCGCCCAGCGACGCGGCTCCACGACGAGCGCGATCCCCTGGTGGCCGTCGAATCCGGCGAGGCGGGTGAGCGATCCACCCTCGACCTCCACGACCGGGATGCGCAGGGCCGTGGCGTGGAGGACCAGCCGCTCGAGCGCGTCGCGCCGTTCCGGCACGACGAGCAGCCGACGCGTGGGCCGCCGAGCCGCGAACGCCTCTTCCACGGGCCGCCGACCGGCCACGAGCTCCTCGTCCGGGCCGAGATCGACGACGGGGGCGAAGCCGGGCGCCGATTCGGTGGGCCGCCCCGGGCTGCGCCACGCGCCGCGTCGGTCCGGGCGTCCGCCGGGGCCGCCCGGTCGACCGGGCCCCGGTCGACGTCCGGGGCCACCCCTCTGGGGCGGTCGAGGCCGGTCGGCCGGTGCCCGGTCGGGCGCGGACCAGCCGGGATCCGGCACGGGCGCCGGAGGACCATCCGTGTGCCAGGGAGCGGAGCGCGCGGGGCGATCGGCGCCGGGCACGCCGCTCCGATCGGTGGGCCGCCCGCCGGGGCCGCGGTCGGGGCGCGGCCCGCGGTCGGGGCCGGGACGCGGGCCGCCGGTCGGGCGCGCGTCGCGCGGGCCGCGGTCCGGACCCGTTCCGTAGGCGGGACGGCCGCCGGGCCGGGGCGCAGGGCGGCCGGCATCGCGCGGGCCGCCGGGGCCGGGGCGCGGGCCGCCGGGGCCGGACCAAGTGCCGGAGGGCCGGTCACCGGCGCGGCCCCGCGGGCCGCCCGGGCCCGGGCGCGATCCGCCCGGCCGCGGGCCGTCCCCGGGGCGGCGACCCGGGCCGCGCCGTGCGTCCCGCTCGCCCGGTCCTCGATCGTCGTCAGGCCGCGCCATCCGTACCTCCCGCGAGCCGCCAGCGCTGCCCGTCCTTCGTGTCCTCGACGTGCACGCCGATCGCGGCGAGCTCGTCCCTGATCCGGTCCGATGCCGGCCAATCACGCGATGCACGCGCCGCGGCGCGTGCATCGAGAAGCGCCTGCGCCCCCGCAGGGAGCCCGGTCTCGTCCGGGTCCGCGACCGCGAGCACACGGTCAAGGTCGCGCAGGAAGGCGGCGGCGCTCGCAGCATCCGTGGTCGCGAGGCTGCGCTCCGCCAGGCGCCGGTTCAGCTCGCGGACGAGATCGAAGACCGCCCCGAGGGCCGGGGCGATGTTCAGGTCATCGTCGAGCGCGGCCTCGAAGGCGACGCGCGTGGACGCGAGGAGCGCAGGGAGCGTCGGGTCCGGAGCGCGCTCCTCGCGGTACGCCCCGAGCGCGGCGAGCACCGTGGAGAGACGCTCCACCGCGGCCGTCGCGGCCGCGAGGGACGCATCGGTGAAGTCGAGCCCTGCGCGGTAGTGGGCGGCGAGCAGGAGGTAGCGCAGCGCCCGGGGCGCGGCGCCGGCGGCATACAGCTCGCGCGGCCGGGCGACGTTCCCCGTCCGCTTCGCCATCTTCTCGCCGCTCATCTGGAGGTGGGCGCAATGGAGCCACGTCCCCACGAACGGCAGTCCGGTCGCCGCCTCCGACTGCGCGATCTCGTCCTCGTGGTGCGGGAAGACGAGGTCGATGCCACCGGTGTGGATGTCGAAGGACGGGCCGAGGTAGCGCATGCTCATGGCGGAGCACTCGAGGTGCCAGCCCGGTCGGCCCGGTCCGATCGCCGTCTCCCAGCTCGGCTCGCCCGGCCGCGGGCCCTTCCAGAGCGCGAAGTCCCGGACGTCGTCCTTGCCGTACTCGTCGGACTCCACCCGCTCGCCGACCCGCTGCGCGTCGGGGTCGATCCGGGCGAGGCGGCCGTACGCGGGCCACGACGCGATGCGGAAGAAGATCGAACCATCCTCCGTGCGGTAGGCGTGGCCGCGGGCGAGGAGCGTCTCCACGAGCGCGACCATCTCCGGGATGTGCTCGGTCGCGCGCGGCATCACGTCCGGCCGGGTGATGCGGAGCGTCGCGAGGTCATCGAGGAAGGTCTGCGTGTAGCGCGCGGTGAGATCGCCGATCGAGACCCCTTCCTTCGCCGCGTCGCGGATGATCTTGTCGTCCACGTCCGTGATGTTCATCACCCACGTGACCGCGAAGCCCTTCCAGCCGAGATAGCGCCGGAGCAGGTCGGCGAAGATGAAGCTGCGGAAGTTCCCGATGTGCGCCGGGGCGTAGACAGTGGGGCCGCAGCTGTAGAGCCCGACCTTGCCCGGCTCGCGCGGGGCGAAGGGCGCGACCGCACCGCCCAGGGTGTTCCGGAAGCGCAGGCTCATCGCCGGACCACGCCCGCGAGGGCGTCCGCGGAGATCGTGCGGCCCGCGGCCTCGTCGCCGGAGAGGTTGCCGGTCGCGGCCTTGACGGAGACCGCGTCGGCCGGGAGCCCGGTCAGCTCGGCGATGGCGTCGCGCATCCGGTCGAGCCGCGCCCCGCCGAAGCGCGGGCGGCTGCCGGTGATCGTGAGATCGATCGAGACCGGCCGGATGCCGGCATCGTCGAGGCGCGCCACCACGCTGCGGAGGAGCGCACGGCTGTCGATGCCGCGCGTGGCGGGGTCGCCCGCGGGGAAGAGCCGGCCGAGGTCCCCTGTGCCGCCGGCCGCGAGCAGCGCGTCGCAGATCGCGTGGAGCGCGGCGTCGCCGTCGGAGTGGCCCTGGAGGCGCGGGGCCTCGTCGATCGAGATGCCACCGAGCCGCAGCCCGTCCTCCGGGCCGAACGGATGCCGGTCGCTGCCCGTCGCGTAGCGCACCGCCGGTGCGTCCGCGCCGGCCAGGGCCCGCACGATCTCCAGGTCGTCCGCGAGCGTCACCTTCAGGTTCCTCCCCTCCCCCGCCACGTGGCGCACCGGCGTCCCGGCCCGTGCGAGCAGCTCCGCCTCGTCGCCGAAGACCTCCGGCCCGTCCGCATACGCGTCGATCGCGGCGAGCAGCAATGCCCGCTGCGCGCCCTGCGGGGTCTGCGCCCGCCCGAGACCGTCGCGCGCGACGACGCCCGCGACGTTCTCCCCGTCGAGGCGCTTGAGCGAGTCCGCGACCGGGATCACCGGGATCGCCGCCCCGTGCTCCGCCGCACCCCGCGCGACGCGATCGATGAGCGCGGGCGAGACGAGCGGCCGCGCGCCATCGTGGACGAGCACGACCGGGGCACCGGCCGCACGCACGCCGGCCGCGACGGAATCCTGGCGCCGCGCCCCTCCGGGCACCACGCGCGCGCCCGCGGCACGCAGCCACGGCTCGGCAGCGAGCGCGTCCGCCCCGTCCGCCGCCCCGACGACGATCACATCACGGACGCTCGCAGCAGCCCGGAGCGCGGCGATCGACCACGCGAGGACCGGCCGGCCGGCGAGGTCCGCCCGCAGCTTGTCCAGGCCGCCCATCCGCCGGCTCGCGCCCGCGGCGACGATCACCGCGTCGGCGAACGCGTCCTCCCGGCCTGACGCCTGCGCGTCCACGCCCGTCCCGGCCTCCACCCTCAGCCCCCGTCGACCTGGGCGAAGACCATCCGGCCCGCGACCGTCTGGAGCACCCGCGACACGGTGACGTCGACCTCCTGCTCCATGTAGGCGCTGCCGCCCTCGACGACGATCATCGTGCCGTCCTCGAGGTAGCCCACGCCCTGGCCGGCCTCACGGCCGGGCTGGAGCACCTTCACCCGGAGCGGGTCACCCGGGAGGAAGCTCGGCTTCAGCGCGTTCGCGAGCGCGCTCAGGTTCATCACGCGGACGCCATGGAGCTGCGCGACGCGGTTGAGGTTGAAGTCGGTCGTGAGGACCGCCGCCGCGCGGGCCTGGGCGAGGGCGATGAGCTTCCCGTCCGTCGGCTCGCCGTCCGGGCCGGTCTCGTCGGAGAGCTCGAGGGCGACGCGGTGGTCCTTCTGCAGCACCGCGAGAAGGTCGAGCGCACGCCGCCCGCGCGCACGCCGGTCCGCCCGCTCCTCGTCCGCGAGGTGCCGGATCTCCGCGACGACCGGCCGCGGCACGACCAGCCGTCCCCAGAGGAACCCGGCCGCGACGAGGTCCGCGACCCGTCCGTCCACGATCGCGCTCGTGTCGAGGTAGGTGACCGGGTCCGGCCCGGCGGCCACGGTGGACGCCGCCGATGACCCGCGAGCGAGGATGCCACCGTCCGCGAGGACGCGGACGAGATCGTGCCGCTTCGCGATCGTGAGGCCCATCATCCCGAGGCCCAGGACGACGGAGACGCCGAGCGGCAGCACCCACCCGTACGGGTCCGGCAGGTTGGCGAGCGGCAGCCCGAGCAGAAGCCCCATGAGGAGCCCGACGACGAGCCCGACGATCGCCGCCACGAACTCGCCGGTGGACATCCCGCTCACGGCGACCGCGAGCCGGCGCGCCGGGACGACCGTCAGGTACGGCAGGATGCCGAAGCCCACGACGAACCACGCGGCGACCCACGCGGCGAACAGGAGGCGGTTCTCGAGACCCTGGCCGAGGAGGCCGGTCGACGGGTCCCCGAGCCCCGCAAGGGAGATCGCGAGGATGACGCCGAGGCCACCGCCGACGAGGCGGACGAAGCGGATCATGACCCGGGAAGGCTACCAGCCGCGCGGACGGACGGGGTCGCGCTGCCATCCGGCGGCAGCAGGAGCAGGAGCGCGTCGCGCAGCGTGCGCACGGGGCGGACAGCGAGGGCATCGACCCGGTCCGGGAGGCCGTCGGCGGCCGGCACGACCGCGGAGCGGAACCCGAGGCGCGCCGCCTCGCGCAGCCGCCGGTCGATGCCGCGCACGGGCCGCAGCTCGCCGAGGAGCGACACCTCCCCGCACGCGACGACGCCCGGCGGCACCGGCAGGTCACGAAAGGACGCCACGAGCGCGAGCGCGAGCGGCAGATCCAGCGCCGGCTCTTCCACGCTCGCACCGCCTGCGAGGCTGGCGTACAGGTCGTGCCCGGACAGGTTGGTGCCGCACCGGCGCGCCAGGACGGCGACAAGGAGCGCCAGGCGGTTCGCCTCGATCCCGGCCACGGTCCGACGCGGCACGCCGATCCCTGCCGCCGGGGCGACGAGCGCCTGCACCTCGATGCACAGGGGCCGCGTTCCCTCCAGCCCCCACGCGACCGCCACGCCCGGGGCATCACGCGATCCCTCGCCGAGGAAGGCGCGCGCCGGATCGGCGACGGGGCGCAGGCCCGCGCCGGTCATCTCGAGGACACCGACCTCCTCGGTGGACCCGAAGCGGTTCTTCGCGCTGCGCAGGAGCCGCAGCGCCCCGTAGCGGTCGCCCTCCAGCTGGAGCACGACGTCGACGAGATGCTCGAGCGTGCGCGGGCCCGCGAGGCTTCCGTCCTTGGTGACATGGCCCACGAGGACGACCGGGGTGCCGCCGGCATGCGACCACGCGCCGATGCGCCCGGCCGCCTCGCGCACCTGCCCGACCGACCCCGCGGGGCCTTCGAGCTCCGCAGTCGTCAGCGTCTGGACCGAGTCGATGATGAGCAGTCGCGGGGCGAGGGCGTCCGCGGCGGCGAGGATGCCGGCGAGGTCGGTCGCCGCGAGGATCCGGATCCCCGCGCCCGCAGGTCCGTCGAGCAGGCCGAGGCGGTCCGCCCGGAGATGGACCTGCTCGGCCGATTCCTCGCCCGTGGCGTAGAGCACGGCGCCCCCGCCACCGGGCGCGCGGAGCACGCCGGCAGCGGTCTCCAGCACGAGCGTGGACTTGCCGATGCCGGGCTCCCCGCCGAGCAGGACGAGCGCACCCGGGACGAGCCCGCCGCCGAGGACCCGGTCCACCTCCCCGATCCCGACAGGCAGCCGCGGACCGCCTCGGCCTGCTCGACGGACCTGCGGGCGCGGGGATCCGGGTCCTCGCGGCGACCGACCTCGCCGGCATCCTCGCCGCCGCGGACGC
>JBJTJV010000150.1:0-3448 GCA_046352645.1 Chloroflexota bacterium
AGCGAGCGGTGGTAACGGGCACGCTTGCGGACGGGCTTCTGGAGCCGCTCGACCGTCTCGACGTTGTGGTTGAGGATGTCCGGCCCCGCCTCCATCACCGTCCGCAGCGGGTCATCCTCGCCGTTGAAGTCCGGGATGAGGACCTCGATGCCCATCCCCGGGCACTGCCGGCGCAGGGCACGGATCGTCTCCGCGAAGATGCCGGCACCACCGTCCGCGAGGTCATCGCGCGCGACGCTCGTCACGACGACGTGCTCGAGCGCCATCGCCTTCACGGCCTCCGCGACCCGTCGCGGCTCGTCCGCGTCGTCCCACGTGGGCCGCCCGGTCTTCACGGCGCAGAAGCCGCAGGCGCGCGTGCACGTGTCACCCAGGACCATGACCGTCGCGGTGCGCTGCTCCCAGCACTCCCCGATGTTCGGGCACTGTGCCTCCTCGCAGACCGTGTTCAGCGACAGGCCGCGGAGAAGCCCCTTGAGATCCTGGTAGTTCGGCCCGGTGGGCAGCCGCGAGCGGATCCAGTCCGGGTGGCGGCGGACGCCATCGGCGCCCGCGGGCGCGGGCTCCGCGTGGCCGCCGCCGAGGGCGATCGTGGGTGGACGCTGGGCGTGGCCGCCGGAAGGCGGCTGGAGGAGCGGGAGCTCGCGGCGCACGCCGGTCACCAGATCGGCGTCCGCTCGTCCACGGCCTCCAGCCAGCGCTTCACGTCGCCGAGGAAGCGCCCGGCCTGCGCGCCGTCCGTGGCGCGATGGTCGAAGCCGATGACCATGTTCATCATCGAGCGGATCGCGATCGCCTCACCTGCGGGACCGTCGATCACGACGGGCCGGCGGACGATCGCCTCCATCGTGAGGATGGCGACCTCGGGCGCGTTGATGATCGGCAGGGTGAGCGTGGAGCCTGTCCAGCCGGTGTTGTCCACCGTGAAGGTGCCCCCGGTCAGCTCGTCGGGCTTGAGCTTGCGGATCCGTGCCCGCTCGGCGAGGTCGTTGATCGCCATGTTCAGGCCGTGGAGGCTCAGGGTGTCCGCATTCCGGATGACCGGCACGACGAGGCCGTCGTCCACGGCCACTGCGACGCCGACATCGATCCGCTTGCGGCGCCAGAGGCCCTCGTCCGTCCAGTGCGCGTTGATGTCCGGGTGCGCACGCAGGGCCTCCACGGTCGCCTTCGTGACGAACGCGACGTAGGAGAGGCCCCGGCCCTCGCGCGCCTGGTAGTCGCGCTTCGCCGCCTCGCGCCGGCGGACGACCGGCGTCATGTCCACCTCGACCGTGAGGTAGGCGGCGGGGATGCCGAGGGAGCGCGTCATGTGCGCCGCGATCGCCTTGCGCATCGGGCTGAGCGTCTTGAGCGAATCGCCCGCGGCGACCGGCGAGGGCGCGGCCGGAGCGACGGGTGGGGCAGCGGGGGCGGCCGCGGGCGCCGCGATCGGCGCCGCCACTGCCGGGCCCGCGCCGTTCGTCTCGACGTGGCGGAGGACATCCTCGCGCGTCACGCGGCCACCGATGCCGGTGCCGGCGATGACCGCGAGGTCGACGCCGTTCTCGCGCGCGAGCCGGCGGACGGCGGGCGTCATCCGACCGCTGTAGCCCTCGTCCGCCGCGTGGGCGGGGGCAGCGGCGGCACCGACGGCCGCCGGCACAGCCGCGGGCGCGACCGGCGCAGGCACGGCCGGTGCGGGGGCCGGCTGCGGCGCGGGGGCAGGCGCGCTCGGTGCGGATGCGGCGGCGACCGCAGGCTGCGGCGCGGGGTCGGCGACCGCGGCGACGGCGCCCGCGGCCTCGATCACGGCGATCGGGGCGTCCGTGGGGACGGTCGCTCCTTCGGCGACGAGCAGCTCCGTGAGGACCCCGGCGAAGGGCGACGGGACCTCGGCGTTCACCTTGTCCGTGATCACCTCGACGATCGGCTCGAACTTCTCGACGCTGTCGCCGACCTTCTTCAGCCACTTCCCGATCGTCCCCTCGGCGACGCTCTCGCCGAGCTGGGGCATCGTCACCGTGGGCATGGGCTCGCTCCTTGGTGCGCCTGGTGCATGGATCGTCTGCAGGACGCGCGTCCGTCCGCGGGGATTGTACCGGCCGCGCGGCCCGGCCGGGTCAACGGTGGCGGACCCGGACGTAGCCGGTCAGGACGCCGACGAAGCGGTTCACCCGGTGCTGCCGGACGCCCCGCACGAGCGCGCTGATCGCGCGGCCCCGGCCGAGGTAGATGCCGATGTGGGCGCCGCCGTTCCAGATGATGAGGTCGCCGCGGACCGGGCGGGAGCGATGGAAGCGGTCACGCCGCCGCGCCCACTCCTCGAAGCCGTTCGCGGTGCGCGGCATGCCGCCGATCCAGTCGAGCTCGCGTGCCTTGCGGAACGCGTACCAGATGAGCCCGCTGCAGTCGAAGGCGGTCGGGCCGCTCGCGCCGAGGATGTAGCGATCGCCGACCTGCTTGCGGGCGACCCGGATGACCCGGTCGATGCGGCGCTTCTCACGCTTCCCGTTGCCGCGCCGACGGTCGTCCTTCTTCTTCCGGCCGCCCCGATCCTTCTTCCCGCCGTCCGCCCGCGGCGACGCGCTCGGAGCCGCGGACGGAGCCGGCGTGGGCGACGGCGTCACGACCGGGCCGGGCGTGGGCGTGGGCGCAGGCGTCGGTGCGGGCGTGGGTGCGGGCGGCACGCTCGGGACCGGGCGCACGGTCGGGACAGGCTCGGACGGTGCGTCCGCAGGGCCCACGATGGCGAGCGCAGGGGCGTCGGCGCGCAAGGCGAGCTGGGCCCGCGCCAGGGGGCGGGACGCATCCGGGCGCGGCAGGCGGGACGGCTGCGGGACCGCCGCTGCCGCAGGCACCGCGGCCCCGAGGGGCACGATCAGCGCGAGCGCGATGGCGAGGAGGGACGAGCGGGAAGGGCGCACGCGCCCGCGGACGTGAATCGACAGGACCTCCCTTGGGCTGGGGGGTCGGAAGCGTAGTAGCGGTCGTCGCCGCCGTCAACCGGGGCGGACGCGCACGAACCCCGTGTAGGGCGCGCTGAAGTCCCGGAGCCGATGGATGCGCACGCCACGCCGCACGGCGCTGATCACCCGCCCGCCCCCGAGGTAGATGCCGATGTGCGTCCCGCCGCCCCAGAAAACGAGATCGCCGCGCCGCGGGTCCTTCCGGGAGAAGAACCGATCGTGCGCCCGACCCCAGGCCTCGTACCCCTCGGCGGACCGCCGCGACCCGCCGATCCAGCGCGCGATGTGCGCGGCCCGGAAGGCGAACCAGACGAGGCCGCTGCAGTCGAAGACGGTCGGCCCCTGCGCACCGAGGCGATACGGCTCGCCGACCTGTCCTCGGGCGACGCGCACCATCCGGTCCACGCGGCGCTCCTGGCGACGATGGCGGAGCTGGGCGCGCCGGTCCGTGCGCGGTCGCGGGCTCGCGCTCGGCGCCGGAGTCTCCGTCGGTGCGGGCG
>JBJTJV010000015.1:0-6293 GCA_046352645.1 Chloroflexota bacterium
CGGCACGAGGGTGGGTGCCGGGTCCTGCGCGGCGACCGGCGTGGACATCGCGAACGCGGCGGTGGACCGGGCGTCGGCGGACCTCGCCGCGGCGCGCGCGGGCATCGACCGGAGCGAGGCGGCCGTCGACGAGGCGGAGGCGGCGCGCGATGCGCTGCCGGACACCGCGTCGAGCGCCCTCGAGCGCCAGGCCAAGGCGGTGACCCAGGGCGCCCAGGCGGGGCTCGCGCAGGCGCGCGCGACCCGGGACGCGGCCGAGGCGGCGCTCGCCCAGGCGGAGGCCGAGGTCGTCCGGGCGGAGGCCGCCCGAGCGGCCGCGGATGCCGCCGTGGACGTCGCGGGCGCGGAGCTCGCCCGGGCGGAGGCCGGCTTCACGAGCGCGGAGCTCGCGCTGGCGCGCCGGACCGTCGGCGCCCCGTTCGCGGGGACCGTGGCCGCGTCCACCCTCGCGGTGGGCGAGATCGCGACGCCCGGGCTGCCGATCGTCCGGCTCGCGGACACATCCGCCTGGGCCTTCGAGACGACCGACCTCGGGACGGCGGGCGCGGCGCGCGTGGTCGCGGGCGACCTCGCGACGATCACCGTGGACGACGTGGACGGCGCCACGGTCCCCGGGATGGTGCGCGTCATCGCGATCTACGGCGACGAGCGCCAGGGCGACATCACCTTCCGCGCGATCGTGGACCCGACCGGTCCGGTCCCACCGGCCATCCGCTGGAACACGATCGTCACCGTGACGATCGCGCCCGGGACCGCGGACGTGGAGGAGGCCGGCGCGTCCCCGGTGCCATCGCCCGCCCCGTGACGTCGCGCGGGCAGGACGCGGACGCACGCCGGGTCGTCGTCTCCATCCACGACGTCGCGCCCTCGACCGCGTCGGAGACGCGTCGGCTGCTCGAGCGTCTCGATGCGCTCGGGGTCGGGCCCCGCGTCCTCAAGGTCGTGCCCCGCTGGGAGGACCGCGAGGATCTCGCCGCGGACGACGCGTTGTGCGATCTCCTGCGGGCCGAGGCCGCGCGCGGGACGGAGATCGTGCTCCACGGCTGGACGCATCGGCTCGACGGCCCGCCCCGCGGACCCCGCGCGGAGCGCTGGCGCGTGCGCCTCTTCGCGCCGTATGCGGCGGAGCTCGCCGCGCTGACCGAGCCCGCGGCGATGCGCGCGCTCGTGGAACGCGGGCTGGCGGTCTTCCGCGCGCTCGGCCTGCAGGCGACAGGTTTCTGCCCGCCGGCCTGGATCTCCGACCCGGCCCTGGACCCGGCCATCGGCGCGGCGGGCATCCGCTACGTTCTCCGCATGACGGAGATCCACGACCTCACGGATGGACGGCGCCTGCGCGTGCCGTCGGCGGGCTTCATGGGGGTCGGCGGGCGCTACGAGACCGGCGTGGAGATCCAGCGGGACCTCATCCTCCGACGGCCACGTCCGCCGCGGACCGTGCGGCTCTTCCTCCATCCGCAGGGTGCGTCCGGCTCCGCCGCCTGCAACCGCACCCTCGACCGGCTGGCGCAGCTCCTGCGGACGCACCGCCCGGTCACCTACTCGGAGCTGCTGTGGCCGACCCCGAGCTGAGCATCCTCATCGCGGCGCGGGACGAGGAGGTGCTCCTGCCCGGCTGCCTCGCCTCGGTCGCGGGCCAGGACCTGGCGCCCGGGCGCGCGGAGGCGGTCGTGATCGCGAACGGCTGCGCCGACCGGACGGCGGAGATCGCCCGGGCATGGGCGGTGGAGCACCCGGGGGTCCCGACCACGGTCCTCGAGCTGCCGGAGGGGAACATCTCCGCGGCCCTCAACGCGGGTGTCGCGACAGCCCGGGGCCGGTACGTGGTGATCGTGGACGCGGATTCGCGGATGGAACCGCACCTGGCCCGGCGGATCCTGGAGCGCGCCGCGGAGGGCTCGCCGGCGGGGACGATCCGCATCCGGGCCGATTCGGCCGACCGCCTGGACCAGGCCTACTTCGACCTCTTCGAGCTCGGCAAGCGGCGCGGCTCGCTGGGCATGATGTTCTACGCCGAGCGCGACGCCCTGATCGCCGCCGGGGGCTTCGACCCCGCGCTGCGGCTCGGGGCCGACCTTGTCACCCAGAAGGCGCTCATCGCCCGCGGGGTGACGTTCCGCCACATCGACGACGCGGCCATCCTCACCTCCACGCGCCGCATCCGGAGCCTGCCGTTCCGGATCGGGATGGTCACGATGTTCGTGCGCTGGACGCTCTGCGCCATGGGCATCGGCCGGACCCGCCCGTACTGACGCGCGCGGACCGCCGCTACGCCTCCCCGGCCGCGCGGGCGCGCAGGATCGCCGCCCGCCCCAGGAGCAGCGCCCCCGCGACCCCGACGACGGACGCGAGGACGAGCCCCGTCGCCACCCCGAGCAGGCTGCCTGCGAGGGCACCGAGCAGCGGCCCCGCGACGCCCGCGAGGTTCTGCCCGCCCGTGTCGAGCGAGGTGAAGCGCACCACCCGGTCGCGCGGCACCGTGCGCATCAGCTCATCGAAGATCGCGAGGTCGAACCCGGCGTACGCGATCGCGTAGACCGCCACGACCGGCAGGAGGAGGAGCTCCGCGTGGACGGTCGCGACCGCCACCGGCAGGAGCGCGGTGACGATGCCGCAGGCGAGGAGGATCCGCCGACCCGGGATCGTGCGCGCCGGCCGCCGCCAGCCGAAGTAGCCGACCATCGTCGCAAGCGCGGTGACCGTGCCGAGGACGCCGATGAACCCGTCCGAGACGCCGAGCTCGCGCACGTACCAGAGCGGCAGCAGCGGCAGCGCCATCCGGAAGCCGAGGTGGAACAGGAGGTGCGCGCGGAGGGGATCTTCGTCCGGTTCGCCGGCGCGCACCTCCCCGTAGAGCCGGGCCGCGCGCCGGTGGGCGGGGAGCGGCGGCAGCACCGGGGGCGGCGGGTTGTCCGGGATGCGCAGCGTCCGCGAGTAGCGCCAGCCGGTGAGGGCGGGGATCGCCGACGCGATGAGCACGAGCTGGTAGCCGAAGGGGAACGGCAGCCGGGAGAGCAGCTGCCCGATCGTCAGCTGGGCCGCGGCGTTCGTGCCGCCCTTCAACCCGAAGCGGTGGCCGATGAGCTCGAAGCGCCCGCCGGGACCCGCGACCCCGTCCATCACCGCCCAGAACGCGAGGTCGGCGAAGGCATGGAAGATCGCCGCGATCGCGTAGATCGCGAGGATGGCCGGGATGACCATCCCCTGCGGCAGGAGGAGGAGCGCAACGCCGGACGCAGCGAGGGAGAGGTGCCCCAGCATCCGGCCATGCGCGTACCACGGCGCCGCGTTCCGGCGTCGCTGGAGGAAGCCGCCGAGCGGCAGCGCAAGCAGCAGGATCGCGACGTTCGGCAGCGCGCCGAGCAGCCCGAGCTGGAGCTCGGTCGCGCCGAGCCGGGCAAGGAGGACCGGCACGAACGACGTCACACCTTCGAGGACGCCGAAGGAGAGGACCTCGCGCTGCGTGGCCGCCCAGTTGTGCGCGACGGCCGGGTCGCCGCCGCGGGGGCGGATGAAGATCGAGGGGAGCCGCCGGGCGGACGACCCCCCACCTCCGTCCACCGCCGCCCCGGACACGCCCGCCGCACCTCGCCACACGGTCGCACGCGGGGACGACAGCACCGCCCCGGCCGCGCCGACCGACCGGCCTAGCCTACCCGTCCGCCGCTGCCTCCGGCGGGTCGCCCGCGCGGCCGGTAGCATCGGCGCCGTGCCTGCCTCCGCGGCCGCCGCCGCGCCCGACGCCCTCTCCTACCGTGCCCTCCTGCGCGTCCCCCAGCTCGGCCGCGTCATCCTCTCCATGCAGCTGTCGCGGATCGGCGCGACGGCGCTGGGTGTCGGGCTGACGCTCTTCACGCTCGTGCGCTACGACGCGCCCGAGCTCGCGGGGATCGTCAGCTTCGCGAGCATCGTGCCGGGGCTCTTCCTCTCGCCGATCGCGGGTGCGCTCCTGGACCGGCACGGCCGCGTCCGGCTCGTCGCCCTCGACCAGTGCGTGGCGGCGATCGCCCTCGCGCTCGTCGCGCTCCTCTCGCTGGCGGGCGCGCTCACGCCGGCCGTGCTCGTCGCGATCGCGGCCGCCGCCTCGCTCACCGGACCGCTCGGGGGGACCGGCGTCCGCTCGCTTTTCCCGCTCATGGTGCCGCCCGCCCTCTGGGGGCGTGCCAACGCGGTCGATTCCAACGGCTACCTCGCGGCGACCGTCGTCGGGCCGCCGCTCGCCGCCGGGGCGATCGCGCTGGCGGGGCCGGAGGGAGCGCTCCTCGTCCACGCACTCCCGTTCCTGCTCGCGGCCGCGTCGCTCCGCGGGGTCCGCGAGCCGCGCACCGAGGACGCCTCCACGGGCGACCTCGTGCGCGATGCCTGGCTCGGCCTCCGCTACGTCCTCGGCAACCCGACGCTCCGCGGGCTCGCCGCGGGCATCGGCTCGCTCAATGCCTGCGTGGGCATCCTGTCCATCGTCATCCCGCTCCTCGTGCTCCGGCGGCTCGACGGCGGCGAGGCGCTCGTGGGCATCGCCTTCGCGGTCGCGGGTGTGACGGGGATCGTGTCCGGCTTCGCGTTCGGGCGGATCGATACCCAGCGGCGGGGCTGGCTGATCCTCTGGGTCGGGCCGCTGTGCATCGCGCCCGCGGTCGCGCTGCTCCTCGTCACGGCCGGCGTGGAGCAGACCGTGGGCATCGCGTGCGTCTTCGTCGCGATGGCCTGGTACGGGCTCGTCGCAGGACCGCACGACGTGACGATGTTCACGATGCGCCAGACACGCACGGACCGGGCCTGGTTCGGGCGCGCCTTCGCGATCTCCATGGCGATGAACTACGTCGGGACGCCCATCGGTGCGGCGCTCGCGGGGTTCCTCGCCGAGCGCTCGCTGGACACCGCGATCCTCGCGGGCGTGGTGGCCTGCGGCGTCTCCGCGCTCGCGCTCGCGCTCCTCGTGCCGCGGACGGCACGCGCCGCGCCGGGGACGCGGCCGGCCCGCGGCGCCGGGGTCGGGTCCTGACGCGCGGCCGGGGCGACCGGGCAGGCGGCGGTACGATGCCCTGGGGACGCCCCCGCCGGGGGTGTGCGAGGGAGGTGCGGGTGGCGTTGACGACGCGGTCAGGCGGACGGACACGGGCACGCGGCATCGCGGCGCTCGCCGCGGCCGTCGTCCTCGCCGCGCTCGCGCCCACGGCACCGGCGCCCATCCATGCGGGTGCGGTCGCCGATCGCCTCGCCGGTGGCACGGCTGAGCACGCGGCCGGGGACCGTGCCGGGGTCCGCGCGGCGCCGGACGCCTGCCGGGACGCCGCGTATGCCCGGATGGGCGGGGCCTGGGATCGGCCGTGGCGCTGGCGCTTCCGGGCGGGGTCCACCCCTGATGCGCTCGACCCGGCGGCCGTTGAGGCGGTCCTGCGGCGCGCGGCCGCGAACGTGGTGCGCGGACGGAACGACTGCGGGCGGCCGGACCGGATCGGCGCCGCGATGCGCTACCTCGGCCGCACGGCGCGTGCTCCGGGCGTGACGCGGGCGGGCCGCTGCGGCCTGCGCGACGGTGTGAACGTGGTGGGGTTCGGGCGCCTGCCGGACGGGTTCGCGGGGATCACCTGCGTCTGGACGGTGAACGGCACGATCATCGAGGCGGACATCCGCCTCGCCCGCGGCGTGACCTGGGCGACGACGCCCGTCGGCTGCACGGACGGCGCGCTCCTCGAGTCGGTCGCCACGCACGAGGTGGGCCACGTCTTCGGCCTCGGCCACGTGAGCGAGGAACGCCACGGACGTCTGACGATGAGCGTCCGCCTCGACGGGGTCTGCGACGACGCGGAGGCCACGCTCGGCTATGGCGACCTGCTCGGGATGGAGGCGATCTACGGGATCGGAGGGGGATGATGGGAGAGCGGCCGATCGGGATCCTCGTGGCGCTCGCGGAGGAGGAGGTCGTGCTCGCGCACGCCCTCGCCGGGGCCCGGGAGCATCCGGGCACGGACGGGCCGATCCGGGAAGGGACGATCGACGGGCGGGCCGTCGTCCTCGCGCGGACGGGCATCGGGCGCGTGGCGGCCGCCTCGGTCGCGACCGTGCTGTGCGACCGCTTCGGGGCGCGCGTGCTCCTCTTCAGCGGCGTCGCGGGCGGGGTCGCGCCGGACCTGGCGATCGGGGACGTGGTCATCGCCGACCGCCTCGTGGACCTCGACTACGGCCGGCGCGAGGACGCGGGCCTCCTGCGCTACCGGCCGGGATCGCTGCCGCTGCCGGACGTCCCGGCCCCCGCGGACCCGGGCTTCGCGGCGGACCCCGCGCTCCTCGCC
>JBJTJV010000151.1:0-13787 GCA_046352645.1 Chloroflexota bacterium
GATCGTCGCGGCGTCCGGCAACCTCGTGGCTCCCGCGGAGAGCTTCATCGTGGGCGGCATCGGGGGGCCGCTCGTAGCGGGCGAGGAGGCCCGGGCACGGACGTGGATCCGGGACATCTGCAGGTCCGCGACCCCGGAGCGCATCCCGGTGGGGGCCGAGCCGCGCGGGGCACGGCTGTAGAAGGCGTAGACGATGCGCGTCTCGTTCCCCGCCATGCCGATGCCCACGCCCGCGCTCACCCAGTCCGGGTCGCGCATGTTCCGCCAGTGCGGCCCGTTCCAGGTGCGCTCCGCCTGCATCAGGCGGTGGGTGAAGATCGTCATCGCCCGCGGGCTCATGCTGTAGGCGCAGCCGACGTTCTCGGAGCGCGGGCGCGCGGGGAAGCCGGCCGCATCGAAGCGCTCGTCAACGTCGCGTCCGCCGAGGCTGTGCGTGCACGCGTCCGCGCGGGCGAGCCGCTGCGCGTACGGGCGTGCCATGCCGCTGGCGATGCCGGGGTGGAGCACGAGCGGCGGCAGCTTCCGGACGGGTCCCTTGCGCGGCCTGCAGTCGCCCGCCGGGTCCACGAGCCCGCCGGTCCGGACGCAGTTCACTAGGCCGAGCGCGAACGCCTCGAGCTCCGGGTAGGGCGGGGGCGGCGTGCCGCCCGCGCGCACCGCGAACCCGGGGAGCGTGAGCAGCAGCGCGACCGCGAGGGCCGCGATCCGGCGGTGGACGGGCATCGGCAGCGGGCACCGGCTCCGGCCGGGCGGGCGGGGCGGCGGTCGCCATCCCCGGGGCCAGGCGCGCGGAGGATAGCGGAGGCCTCCGGGTGGCGCACGCGAAAGGGACGAAGCCCCCCTGTGCCGGGCACGGCACAGGGGGGCTTCGTGGCGGGCCTCCGGGCGATGGCCGGGAGGCCCGGGGTCAGCGACCGAGGTCCGCGGGCCGGGTCCCGAGCGTCACCTCGAGGGCGATCTCCTCGCCGTCGCGGAGGACCGTCAGCGGGACGGTGGCGCCCGGAGCGTGCCCGAGCAGGACCAGGTCGAGCGGATGGTCGCGGTCGATGGTCTGGCCGCCGAGGGAGCGGATGATGTCGCCTGCCCGGAGGCCTGCGTCCGCGGCGGGGCTGCCGTCCACGACGGCGGTGCCGGCGGTGTCCTCCGGCGGGGCGATCCAGGCGCCCGTGATGGCGGGAAGATCGTTGTCCTCGGCGACCTGCGCGTCCACGTCCTGGAACATGATGCCCATCCAGGGGCGGGCGATCCGCTCGCCGGCCCGTGCCTGCTCCACGATGGGGCGGGCGATGTCGATGGGGATGGCGAAGCCGATGCCCTCCGCGTTCCCGGCCACCGCGGTGTTGATGCCGATGATCCGTCCGTCGCGGTCTGCGAGAACGCCCCCGGAGTTGCCGGGGTTGATCGCCGCATCGGTCTGGATGAGATGGCGCAGCCTGCTGCCGCCGCCCATGGACCCCACGACGATCGTGCGGTCGAGGCCGCTGACGATCCCGGCGCTCACGCTGCCCATGAACTCGCCGAGCGGGCTGCCGATCGCCACCGCGAGCTGGCCGACGCGCAGGCCCGCGGACGAGCCGAGCTCGGCGGCCGGGTAGCCCGAGCCCTCGATGCGCACGACGGCGAGGTCGGTGTACGTATCGATGCCCACGACCTCGCCGCGCTCCCGGTTCCCGTCCGAGAGGATCGCCTCGACCTCCGTGGCGCCGTCGACGACGTGCGCGTTCGTGAGGATGAGCCCGTCGGCGTCGACGATGACGCCGCTGCCCGTGCCGCGCATCACGCCGTCGGGCGGCCCGAAGCCCTCGAAGCCCTCCGGCAGCTCCGGCGCAGCGCGCTCGCCGACGACGACGAGCGTGACGACGGACGGCGAGAGTCGTGCGGCGACCGAGATGATAGTTTCGTTGTCCGCGTGGGAGTCGGAGGTCAGCGCGGTGTCGGCGGGGCCGCGACCGGCGCCGAGGACCGCGGGCGCCGCGGCCGCGCCGACGAGGATGCCCGCGGCGAGGGCGGCTGCCACCGCCGTCGTGCGGCTGGACGTGCCGTGGCCGCGCCGGGCCACTGCGGGATCGTGCTCGTGCATCGTGCTCGACCTCCATGAGGGGGCTGGGGTGACGATGGGGCGCAGCGTGGGGCCCGAGGATGAGAGGACGATGAGAACGGGCCCGGTCGCCCTGCGCAGCGGAGCGCGTGGGTCAGGCCGACGTGACCAGCTCGACGGTGAAGAGCGCCCCTCCGTCCGGCGCGTTCGCGGCGCCGATCCGGCCGCCGTGCGCGGTGACGATCGCGGCCGCGATCGCGAGGCCCAGGCCGGGCCCGTCCGGGTCCCCGCCGGACGCGCGCCAGAACCGGTCGAAGACGCGCGGCAGGTCCTCGGGTCGGATGCCGGGGCCGTGGTCCCGCACGGTGAGCCGCGCGCCGCCGGCGATCGGCCGGACGCGGATCAGGACATCGGTCCCGGCCGGAGCGTGCCGAAGCGCGTTGTCCGCGAGGATCGTGACCACCTGGCGGATGCGGCCGGGGTCCGCGCGCACGACGACCGGCACCGGGTCGACCAGGAGCGCGACGGCACGGGCGCCCGCCGCAGCGGCGAAGGCCCCCGCGACCTCCGCCGCGAGGTCGCCGAGCTCGACCGGGGCCGGGTCGATCGTCAGCCCGCCGGAATCCGCCCGTGCAAGGAGCAGGAGGTCGTCCACGAGCCGGCCGAGGTGCGCAGCCTCCGCGTCGATCTCCGCGAGCGCCGGGTGCGCGTCCGCGTCCGTGCCGCGGTGCCGACGGACGAGGTCGATGCCCGCCCGGATCGTCGCGAGCGGCGTGCGGAGCTCATGGCTCGCGTCCGCGGCGAACTCCCGCTGGCGCCGGAGCGCGGCGCGCCGGTCGGCGAGCGCCGCGCGGAGCGGCACGAGCGCGCGATCGGCGTACACGAGCCCGGCCGCCGTCGCCGCGACGAGCGCGAGGAGCGCGCCGATCGCAAGGGCGCGGGCGAGCGAATCCCGGGCCTGCTGCTCCCCGGTCCGGTCGGCGACGACCTGGATGAGGTAGGGCACACCGGCCGGGATGCCCGCGATGCGGAGCTGCTCGCGCCCGGCGACGGTGAGGAAGCGCCAGACGACGCCGTCGCGGGTCTCCGTGCGCTCGTCGCGCCCGTACGTCCGCGCCGCCGCGATCCCCGCGGCGCTCGGGTCCGTGGGCGGGTCGATCGCCTGGGGCCGGAGCGGGTCGGAGCCGTCCGGCACGAGGAACGCGAAGGTCCCCGAGCCGCGCCCGCCGAAGTCGAGCTCGAGCGGCGGGAGGCCGGAGCCGCCTTCGCTCGTGGCGATGAAGCGCTCCACGAGCTCGACGCGCTCCCGGAGCGCCTCCGAGCCCGCCCGGCCCACCGCGTCACCCGCTGCCACGAGCAGGAGCCCGCCGAGGACGAGGAGGACGACGAGGGTCGCGCCGCCACTCCAGAGCGCGAGACGGAGCCGCGCCCGCCGGAGGAGCCGGGCATCCTCCGCCTCGCCCGCGCCGCGCGCCATCGGGCCCGGTGCACCCGACGCTTCAGGCATCGTCGATCCGGTAGCCGACGCCGCGCACGGTGCGGATCCGCTCGCCGGCGGCACCGAGCTTGTCGCGCAGGTAGTGGACGTACGCATCCACGGCGTTGGGCGTCACCGCGACGCCATACGGCCATGCTCGGTCGAGGAGCTGGTCGCGCGTGAGCGGCCGACCCGCGTTCCGCAGCAGGCACTCGAGGAGCGAGAACTCGCGCGGGCTGAGCTCGATGGGCCGCCCGTCCAGGGTGACGCTGCGGGTCGTCTCGTCGAGGGCGATCGGCCCGGCCGTCAGGAGCGGCGTCGTCCGGGCCGGTGCCCCCGGTGCCCGGCGGCCGAGCGCGCGGATCCGGGCCGAGAGCTCGGCGGGTGCGAAGGGCTTCACGACGTAGTCGTCCGCGCCGGCGTCCAGCCCGGCCACGCGGTCTTCCACCGTGTCGCGCGCTGTGAGCACGAGGATGGGCACCGCGGACCCGC
Source organism: Chloroflexota bacterium (assembly GCA_046352645.1). Taxonomy (GTDB): domain Bacteria; phylum Chloroflexota; class Limnocylindria; order Limnocylindrales; family CSP1-4; genus JAFMJV01. Next base: position 4,008 of record JBJTJV010000151.1, read on the forward strand.
CTGCACGGATCCGGCGGGCCACCTCGAGCCCCGGCACGTCCGGGAGGCCGAGGTCGAGGATCACGAGCTCGGGCGCGCCGGGGCCGAGGGCGACGTCGAGCGCCTCGGATCCGGTCCCGACGGCGACCACGAGATGGCGCTCGTCCTCGAGAAGGCGGACGAGGATGCCTCGCAGCCGCGGGTCATCCTCGACGAGCAGGAGGTGCATCCGCCGAGGGTAGCGCCCGCGGGCAGGGATGCGTGGCCGCGGACCCGCGCGGCCCGGTCCGACCCCGGTAGACTCAGGCCGCGGCCCGAGCGGCCCGCCGGACTGCGTGGCGGGAGGTGCCGCGCGGAGTGGCGGAGGCCGATGCGGGGTCCCTGGGGCGCGATGCGCGGGCTCGATCCGCTGCTGCGCCGGAACCTCCTCGCGGATGTCGGCGTGAACGCCGGCGCCGGGCTCACGATGGCACTCGTCGGCGTGATCCTGCCGGTCGTCGCGCGCCGGGAGGGCGTGGACGCCCTTGGGCTCGCGCTCTTCGCGACGGCAGGGTTCCTCGCGAACATCCTCACCCTCTTCGCCGGCCGGGTCGGCATCCGCTCGCCGCGCGGCCTCGTGGGGTTCCGCATCGCGGGCGGCATCTGCCTCGTGCTCATGCTCGTCTTCCCCGCCCCCGCGACGCTCGTGCTCCTGTGCCTGGGCTTCTGGCTCTCGATCGCCCTCGCGTCGCCGTTCCAGGTCCGGCTCTGGGGGCAGATCTACCCCGCGGGCGTCCGCGGCCGTCTCGTGGGCGTCGTGGGCACGGGGCGGGCCGCGAGCGCGGCGGTGGGGGCGCTCGTCGGCGGGCTCCTCGCCGACCGCATCGGCGGGCTCCAGGTGATCGCGCTCGGCGGCATCCTCGGCATGCTCCTGGGTTCGCTCGCCTGGCGGCTCGTCGTGCCGGCGGGGGACGACGCGCCGCCGTACGACCTACGGGGCTCGCTCCGGGCGCTCACCGGCAGCCCGCGCCTGCGGCGCGTGCTGGTCGCGCAATGGTTCCAGGGGGCAGGCTTCGTCATCGCCGCCCCGCTCTATGCCTTCGTGCACGTGGACCGGCTCGACCTCTCCCTCTCGGAGGTCGGCGTCCTCGGCATCCTCACGGCGGGCGCCACCACGCTCGCGTGCATCCCCTGGGGTGGCCTCGTGGACCGGCGCGGCGGCTCGCGTGTCTTCCTGCTCGGCAGCGTCTTCGCGGTGATCGCGCTCGTGCTCTACGCGTGGGCCCCCGCGTACCCGGTCCTCTGGGTCGCGGCCGTGGCGACGGGCATCTGCAACGCGTCCGTGGAGATCGCGACGCAGGCGACGATCGGCGAGTGCGTGCCCGCGGGCGAACGGACCGCAGCCATGGCCGGCTGGTCCGCGGTGCTCGGCATCCGTGGCGTCCTTGCCCCGTTCATCGGCACGACGCTCCTCGCGCTCGGCATCGTGGACGTCGCGGGCGGCATCGCCATCGGTGCCGGTTCCGCGGTCCTCGGCGTGCTGCTCTTCCGCTCGGCGGTCCGGCGGCCGGTGCGCACGGGCCGCGCGATGGAGGCCGGGCTCCCGAACGGCTGAGCGGCGCGCGTCCGCGGGGTGTCAGGTGCGACGCGTCGCCCAGAAGCGGACGAGGACGAAGCCCACGACGCCCGCGATAAGCGACGCGGCGAGGATGCCGAGCTTCGCCTGCGCGAGCGGCGTGCCCTCGGGCAGGCCGAGGTCCGCGACGAAGAGGGACATCGTGAAGCCGATGCCGCCGAGCCAGCCCGCCGCGTAGATGTGGCGCCAGCCCACGCCGTAGGGGAGCGTCGCCAGCCCGAGCCGGACCACGATCCACGTGGCGAGGGTGATGCCGATCTGCTTGCCCACGACGAGGCCGAGGACGATGCCGAGGATGATCGGGGCGGGCGGGAAGGCGAGCAGCGCGGGGGAGATCGTCACGCCCGCGTTCGCGAGGGCGAAGATCGGGATGATCGCGAACGAGACCCACGGGTGGAGCGCGTGCTCGATGCGGAGCATGGGCGCCTGGGCGCGCTCGGTCGCGCGCTCGAGGTCCCAGAGCGCGTCGTGGCGCTCCTCGATCGCGGCGCCGGGGTCGGTCTCCCGGTCCGCGTCGGCGTAGTGGCCGACCGCGGCACGCGCGCTCGCCACGAACGATGCCGGGGCGATGCGCGCGCGCGACGGGATGGTCATCGCGAGCAGCACGCCCGCGATCGTGGCGTGCACGCCGGACTTCAGGACGAGGACCCAGAGGACGATCCCGAGCGCCCCGTAGACGAGCGGCCGACGGGCACCGGCGCGGTTGAGCAGCAGGAGCAGCACGAAGACGCCGGCCGCGCCCGCGAGCATCAGGACGTCGAGGCCGCTGCTGTAGAAGATCGCGATGACGAGGACGGCGATGAGGTCGTCCACGATCGCGAGCGCGGTGAGGAAGATGCGCAGCCCGAGCGGCACACGGGACCCGGCGAGCGCGAGGACGCCGAGCGCGAAGGCGATATCCGTCGCCATCGGGATCCCCCAGCCGCGGGCGCCCTCGGGGTCGCCGCCCGCGACGGCGAGATAGATGATGGCGGGGAGGATCGCGCCGCCGGCCGCGGCCGCGATCGGCAGGGTGGCGCGTCGGACGCCGCGCAGCTCGCCGACGAGCAGCTCGCGCTTGATCTCGATCCCGACGACGAGGAAGAAGATCGCCATGAGCCCGTCGTTGATCCAGAGCACGAGCGGCTTGGTGAGCGCGAACGCGCCGATGCCGACGGTCACGGGCGTCGCGAAGAGCTCCGTGTAGCCCGCGGACCAGGGTGAGTTGGCCCAGCCGAGTGCGAGGAGGGCCGCGGCGATGAGCAGGATGCCGCCTGCCACGGTGGAGCGGCTGAACTCGCGGAACGGGGCGAGGACGCGGTCGATCGGGACCGCGGGCGACGACGTCATCGGACCTCCCGGTGGGCGGCGGGGTGGCGCGGATCGCGTCGCGGTATCTTCCCACATGCAGGGGTCCGCGCCACCGGGGCCGGTCCCGCAGGCAGGAGCGGCATGGGGCAGCGGACCGAGCAGGACGGCGCCGGCGCGCGGGCGGGCTTCCGGCCGGACATCGAGGGGATGCGCGGGATCGCGGTCGCCCTCGTCGTGCTCTTCCACGCGGGCCCGTTCGGGGTCACCGGCGGCTTCATCGGCGTGGACGTCTTCTTCGTCCTCTCGGGCTTCCTCATCACCGGGCTCCTTCTCCGCGAGGCGGAGACGCGCCGGCGGATCGACCTGGGCGGGTTCTACGCGCGCCGTATCCGGCGGCTCCTTCCGGCCGGCGCGCTCGTCCTCGCCGTGACGCTCCTCGCGGCCCCGTTCGCCGTCGCGCCGATCGACCTGCCGGTCGTCGCGCTGGATGGCGCCGCGGCGGCGCTCTCCGTGGCGAACCTGCGCTTCGCCGCCGAGAGCGGCTACTTCGCGACCGCCGGCGACCCCTCGCCGTTCCTCCACTTCTGGTCCCTGTCCGTGGAGGAGCAGTTCTACCTCGTGTGGCCGGTCCTCGTGGCGCTCGGCGTGCGCGTGGGGCGGCCGCGCATCACGCTCGGGATCCTCCTTGCGGCGATCACCGTCGCCTCGCTCGCGGGCTGCATCGCGCTCACCGCCACGGATCCCGACCTCGCCTTCTTCCTTCTGCCGACGCGCGCCTGGCAGCTCGGCGTGGGCGGCCTGCTCGCGATCGTGGCCGTCCGGGCGGGGAACGGGGGGCGGCTGCGCGGCGTCGTCGGCTGGGTCGGGCTCGGCGCGATCGTCGTCGCCGCGCTCACGATCGACGAGACGATGGCGTGGCCGGGTGCCCTCGCGCTCGTGCCCACGCTCGGCGCGGCGGCCGTGATCGCGGGCGGACGGGCCCCGGCCGGTCCCGGCCGCTTCCTCTCGGTCCCGCCGCTCCGCTTCCTCGGCCGGATCAGCTACGCGCTCTACCTGTGGCACTGGCCGCTCCTCGTCCTCCCTGCGACCGCGATCGGCGCGCCGCTGTCGGTGGAGGCGCGGCTCCTGCTCGTGGCGGCGTCCGTGGGCCTTGCGACGCTCAGCACCTTCCTGCTCGAGGAGCCGATCCGGGCGGGGCGCCTGAGCGTGGGCTGGCCGTCCGGGCGCACGATCGGGGCGGGGCTGACCGCGCTCCTGGGCGTCGTCGCGCTCTCCGCGGGCCTCCTCGCCGCCACGAGCCTGCCGGGCTACGCGGGGCCGACCGAGCCGCGCATCGGCGCCGTCGACGGGCCCGGCGTCGCGGCGAGCCCCGCGGCGGTCGACACAGACGCCGAGATCGTCTTCGGCTCGGCGGACGCATCGCCGGGGCCCGACGACGAAGACGGCGGCGAGCTCGTGATCGTGCTGCCGGGCGACGAGGAGAGCCCGCCGCCTGCGCCGAGCACGGACCCGTCGGCCTCGGCGGTGCCGGCGCTCGACACGACCCCCGCTCCGGCGGTCCCCCCTGCGGCCACCGCGCCGGCGCTGCCGACCGCGGCCCGCCCGACGCAGGCTGCCGCGCCGAGCGGCACACCGGCCGCGACGCCGCCGCCCTCGGCCGGCCCGACGTCCCCGCCGCCCACCGAGCGGCCGCGCCCCACCCCGCGACCGACCCCGATCTCCTGGCGGCTCCCCGCGGATTCGAAGCCGCGCCTCGCGGTGGCCCGGGAGGACGACGAGCGCCTCCGCGCGGACGGCTGCCTCGCCTACGAGGGCGTGCGCGTCCCGCCGGTCTGCGTCTACGGGGATCCGCGCGGGAGGTTCGGCGTCGCCCTCGTCGGCGATTCCCACGCCGCGCACTGGTTCCCCGCGCTCGAGCGCGTCGCGAAGGAGCGCGGCTGGAAACTCCTCACCTTCACGAAGGTGAGCTGCCAGTTCACGGAGCTGCTCCTCTACAACCTCTCCCAGAAGCGGGCGTACCCCGAGTGCGGCGACTTCGTGCGCAACACGATCGAGCGGCTGCGCCGGGCGAAGCCCGATCTCGTCGTGACCTCCCAGCTGCGCTTCAACTACACGGCCCGGACGCAGGACGAGTCACCCGTGGTGCAGGGCGAGGCGATCGGCCGGGCGCTCCGCCAGGTCGACGCGATCCGCGTCGTGATCGTGGATACGCCCTGGGTGCGCCACGACGTACCCCGCTGCCTGTCGCGGAACACGGTGGACGTGCGTGCCTGCTCTGCGTCGCGCTGGGACCTGCGGCTCGGCGGCGCGCCCGAGCGCGACAAGGCGATCGCCCGGGTGGGCCGCGCCACGATCCTGGACTTCAGCCGGATCTTCTGCGACAAGGTCTACTGCCCGGTCGCGATGGATGGGTACATCCGCTTCCGCGATGACCATCACCTGACCGCGAGCTACGCCCGCTCGCTCGCGCCGACGCTCGGCAAGGCGCTCGACAAGCTCGTCGAGCGTGCGCGGGCGACCCCCCGTCCGTCCCCGGCCCCGACGCTCACGCCGGCGCCCTGACCGCGGGGCCGGGCAGGGCCGCGCGCGGCCGTGCGCGGACGCGCTACGCTGCGGCCATGGGCGCGCGCCGTACCGGCGCGGACCGCGAGCGGAGGTCGGTCGGATGGGCTGGAGCGCACGGGACCCGGGGATGATCGGGGTCGCCGCGATCGGGGCGGGGCGGATGGGCCGCACGCACCTCGCGACCCTCGGCGCGCTGCCGGGCATCCGCGTCGTCTCCGTCACCGACCGCGACCCCGTTGCCGCCGAGGCGGGCCGCCGGCTCGCCCGGGCCGAGCGCGCGCATGCCGACGCGGCCGTCGCCGTGGCCGATCCGGAGGTCGATGCGGTCGTCATCGTCACGCCCACGGGCAGCCACGCCGAGCTCATCGAGCTCGCGGCGCGGGCCGGACGCGCGGCCTGGTGCGAGAAGCCGATCGCGTCGGGGCTCGCGGAGACCCGGCGCGTCCTTGCGACCGTGGAGGCCGCCGGGGTCCCGGTGCAGATCGGCTTCATGCGCCGCTACGACCCGGGCTACCGCGCCGCGAAGGCGCGCATCGACGCACGGGAGCTCGGCCGGATCGAGACCTTCCGTGCCGTCTCGCGCGACGCGATCTGCCCGCCGCCCGCCTACCTCGCGACGAGCGGCGGCATCTTCCTCGACCTCGGCGTCCACGACCTCGACCTCGCGCGCTTCCTCGTCGGCGAGGTCGACGAGGTGACCGCCTGGGGCGGCGTGCTCCACGACCCCGCGGTCGGTGCGGTCGGGGACGTGGACACGGCGATCGCGATGCTTCGCTTCCGCGACGGCGCGCTCGGCACGCTCGAGCTCGGGCGGCACACCGACTGGGGCTACGACATCCGGACGGAGATCGTGGGCGCCCGGGCGAAGGTCGTGGTGGAGGCCGAGCGGCGGACGCCGATCGCCATCTCGCGCGGGATGGCGACGGCCACGGATCATCACCCGAGCTTCCCCGAGCGCTTCGGCGAGGCGTTCCGTGACCAGCTCGCGGCGTTCTTCGCGGCGCTCGCAGCCGGGGAGACGCCCACCCCGGGTCCTGCCGATTCGCTCGAGACGCTCCGACTCGCCCTCGCGGTCACACGGAGCCACGCGGAGGGCCGCCCGGTCCGCGTCGCGGAGATCGACGGCTAGCCTGCGCTCCGGAGCGCGGCAGGGTCCGCCGGGCGGAAGGCGCGCAGCCCCACGAGGATACCGACGACACCGAGCGCCGCGCAGACCGCGAAGAGCCCCTGGTCGCCGATCCGGGGAACAAGGAGACCGCCCGCGAGGTTGAGGATCACCGCGGAGAGACCGAAGCCCACCGCCTGGAAGAGCGACTGGCCGGTGCCCTGGAGCTCGGCCGGCAGCAGGCGGCGCATGGTGATCACGCCGCTCACCACGATGCCGGCGTAGCTGATGCCCAGGAACGGTCGCGTGGCGAGGATCGCCGGCACCGTGTCCGAGACCGCCCAGGACGCCACGGCGGCGACCGAGCAGGCGGCCGATACGGCGAACAGGATGCGCAGGCCGACGCGTTCCGCGAGCCAGCCCGCGACGAGCATCGCGGGGACCTCCGCGATCGCCGACAGGGTGGCGGAGAGCGCGACGTCGAGCTCCGAGCCGCCGAGCTCCGTGATGCGCAGCGTGAGGAAGGTATAGCCCGCCACGTGCCCGAGGATGACGAGCATGATCGCGAGGAGGATGCCGCGGAGGGCCGGCGCATGGGTGAGCGCCACGGTCGTCGTGCCGCCGCGCGCGACGATCCGGGCCCGCAGGCCGCTCGGCGCATCCGCCCGATCGCGCGACGTCCGTTCCGCGAGCGGCTGGTCCGGCAGCAGGCGCGTGACGAGGGCGAGGACGAGCGCGCCTGCCGGGTAGAGGAAGAGGGCTGCGGTGTAGCCGGTCTCCAGGTAGAGGAACCCGGCCCCGAGCGAGGCGCCCGCGTAGAAGAGGCTGAGCAGGAGGCGCAGCCGGACGTAGCGGCGCGGGTCCGGCCAGACGTTCACGGTCACCGCGTCGCTCAGCGGCTGGATCGGTCCCACGAAGAAGGTCGCCACGATGACGAGCGCCCCCGTGACCACCGGTGCGATCGGCGGCGCGATCGCGGCGACGGCGACGGCGCTGCAGACCGCCACGAGGGCGACCGCGCGCGTCCTTCCCGTGCGCGTGTCCGCCACCTGGCCCCAGAACGGGATCGCCACCACCTGGACGAGGGCGGCGATCGCGAGCACGAGGCCGATGGCGGTCGCATCGAGCCCCCGCTCCTGGAGGATGACGACCGTGAACGGGAGGTAGATCCCGAGGGAGACCCCGACGGTGATGGAGGAGATGCGCAGCGCGAGCGGGATCCCCGGACGGGTCAGGCCGGGCACGGCGCTCCGCGGTGGTTCCGGGCGCGGGAGGGGGAGGCGGGCATCCGCTGCAGGATAGGCGAACCGCCCTCGGCCGACCCTGCCCCTGCGCCCGTGCCGGGGCGCCCTCCGCGCCGGGCGCTGGTAGGCTGCCCGCGGTGGCCGCCCGCCCGCGGGGGCCGGGCGCCGAACGGGAGGTCCCCATGCGCGTCGCCGTCTTCTCCAGCCAGCCCTACGACCGGACGAGCCTGCGCGCGGCGGACGGGACGGGCGCGCATGAGCTCGTCTTCCTCGATGCCCGCCTCGGGCCGCAGACCGTCGCGCTCGCGGACGGCTTCGATGCCGTCTGCGTCTTCGTCCACGACATCGTGGACCGGGCCGTCCTCGGTGCCCTCGCCGCGGCGGGGGTGCGCTGCGTGGCGCTCCGGGCGGCAGGCTTCAACAACGTGGACCTCGTCGCCGCGGCCGAGCTGGGCGTGGCGGTCTGCCGCGTCCCCGCCTATTCGCCGTACGCGGTCGCGGAGCACGCGATGGCGCTCATCCTCGCGCTCGTGCGCCGGACGCACCGCGCGTACACCAGGGTGCGCGAAGGGAACTTCGCGCTCGACGGGCTGCTCGGGTTCGACCTCCACGGGCGGACGCTCGTCGTCGTGGGCACCGGGCGCATCGGGACGGTCTTCTGCCGCATCGCGGCGGGGTTCGGCATGCGCATCCTTGCCCACGACCCGTTCCCGAACGACGAGGTGCGCGCGCTCGGCGCGGAGTACGTGCCGCTCCCCGAGCTCCTCGCGCGGGCGGGGATCGTGGCGCTGCACGCGCCGCTCACCGCGGAGAGCCGCCACCTCATCGACCGGGCCGCGCTCGCGCGGATGCGCCGCGGCGTGCTGCTCGTGAACACGAGCCGCGGGGCGCTCATCGACACGGAGGCCGTGATCGAGGCGCTCAAGGACGGCACGATCGGCGCGCTCGGGCTGGACGTCTACGAGGAGGAGGAAGGCCTCTTCTTCCACGACCACTCGCAGGATGTCATCCAGGACGACGTCTTCGCGCGGCTCCTCACCTTCCCGAACGTCCTCATCACCGCGCACCAGGCCTTCTTCACCGAGGACGCGCTGCGCGCCATCGCAGAGACGACGATCGCGAACCTCGATGCCTTCGCGCGCGACGGGCGACCGCTCCACCCGGTGACCGCCGCCGGATGACCGGGGCGGCCCGGGTGCGGGCGCCGCGGGGGCGCCCCGCTTCAGGCGACCTCGGCGGTCCGGCTCCCCCAGTCGGGGTGGTCGGCGATGAACTCGCCCTGGAGGTAGTCGTCCACGCCGCGCGCGGCGGCCCGGCCCTCCGCGATCGCCCAGACGACGAGCGACTGGCCGCGCGTGCAGTCGCCGGCCGTGAAGACGCCCGGCACGGTGGTCTGCTTGTCCGCGGCCGCGACGATGTTGCCCCGGGCGTCGAGCTCGCAGCCGAGCTGCTCGGGGAGCGAGCGCTCCGGGCCGACGAAGCCGAGCGCGAGGAGGACGAGATCCGCCTCGAGCGTCCGCTCGGAGCCCGGGACCTCGGTCATGGCCACCCGCCCGTCCGTGCCGACCGCCCAGTCCACGCGGACGAGCTCGAGGCCACGGACACGACCGGCGGCGTCCGTGAGGAAGCGCTTCGTCGCGACCGCGTACTGGCGCGGGTCGTCGCCCCAGAGCGCCTTCGCCTCCTCCTGGCCATAGTCGAGCCGGTAGATGCGCGGCCACTGCGGCCACGGGTTGCCCGGTGCGCGCTCGTCCGGCGGCCGGTCCATGATCTCCAGCTGGACGACGCTCGTCGCGCCGTGGCGCACGGACGTGCCGACGCAGTCGGTGCCGGTGTCGCCACCGCCGATGACGATGACGCGCCGGTCCTTCGCGCTGATGTACGCGCCGTCCGCGTGGCGCGAATCGAGGAGGCTCGTCGTGTTCGCGTGGAGGAAGTCCATCGCGCAGTGGATGCCGTCCGCGTCGCGGCCGGGGACGCGC